>JAMOBI010000056.1:0-31767 GCA_039908105.1 Magnetococcus sp. YQC-9 | reverse complement strand
CCAGTAAAAGCGAATCATGCCAGGCTGTCAAATCAGCTCTGTCGACCCACTACGCATCCCGTGATGGTTGCGGTTTAACGCAATATTTTTTTGAACTTCGGATTCGGTGTGCACTCCAAAAGCCGTTTAACGATCTTGCGGAACAGCGCTGGCTCGGTGGTGCGATCGGTCAGTACCGACAAGAGCCGCACCATGGTATCCCCCTTTTTCCCGGAATCCTCATACGGGTGTTCGTGCAACAGACGCGAAATGGTCGTCAAATAAGAGACCATACCGCCCTGCAGGCTCTGAATGCGGAGTTTACCGGAAAATTTCTTCTGCATATAGTGGCTTGCATCGCCCTTGCTGCAATAGAGCAACAGGCCCCTCCGGGCCGCATCGGTTGAGAAACGCCGAACGAACGACTCCGGTCGCTCCTCAAGTTCAAGCACGTACACCTGGATGGAACCCGGAATCCCCGGTTCCGCATCCGATCCCCCGCGCAGATCGATCACCACAGGCCCGGTCGGATCGGCCAAAAACGCCTCAATGGTCATGACACCCGAATTGAAAAACATCTCCTTTGATCCAACCTCTCCCATCCGTCCGCAGTTGCGACCCGCATCACGCCACCAGGTAACCGCCGTGCCACCAGTTCCTCGTGACTGCTTCAACCACGCGCTTCCAGACGCGGACGAACACCGCAGACCGTCCGCGCCCACTCATGGTCAAAACGATTCGAACTCATCATCCGCCACTGCACGCCGATCCGCAATCTGCCGAGGTGCCGCCACGGCACTGGTCACCACCGGGAGACTGTTGGCCGATGGCCTGGTTCCCGGCCTGCCGCTCTTGCGCGCTGCGGGACGGTTACTCTGGCCGACATTGAAGAACGAGATCGACTGAGCCATCATCTCGGCCTGGGAATTCAACTCCTCGGCGGTCGCGGCCAACTCCTCGGATGAGCCGGCGGTCTGCTGCACCACCTGTTCGAGCTGCTGGATCGACTGCCCGATATCGGCGATGCCGTCGCGCTGTTGCCGGCTGCACTCGGCAATCCCCTGGATGCGATTGGCGGTCTCCTGGATGTCCGGTACCAGCTTGCCGATGATCGCACCCGCCTCCTCCGAGATTTTAACGCTGGAGGCGGAGAGCTGACTGATCTCTCCTGCTGCGGTCTGACTCCGTTCCGCCAGTTTGCGCACCTCGGCAGCCACCACGGCAAACCCCTTGCCGTGCTCCCCGGCCCGCGCCGCCTCGATGGCGGCATTCAGAGCCAGCAGATTGGTCTGCCGGGCAATCTCTTCGATGATGGAGATTTTCGAGGCGATCTCCTTCATGGCGTTGACCGCCTCGTTGACCGCCGTCCCACCCTGAGCCGCATCCCTGGAAGCCTGTAGCGCGATGTTCTGGGTGGTGTTGGAACTGTCGGTATTGAGTTGGCAGCTGCCGGAAATGGCGGCCAGGGCAGCCGAAGAGGTCTCCACCGAGGCGGCCTGTTCGGTAACCCCCTGGGAAAGGATTTGGGAAGCGTTGGAGATCTCGTTGCTGCCAATGGATACCTGGGCAGCAGCGGTCGATACCTCGCCGATCACCTCGCGCAGCCGGATCACCATCTCCTTCAAGGTGGTGGCCAGCTGACCGATCTCATCCTTCTGGTCCAGGTCGATGGTGGCCGTCAGATCCCCTTGAGCAATGCTCCGCGCGAAGACCACCCCCTTGTTCAACGCACCGGTGACCGCACGGGTGATCAGAAAGGCGATCAACAGGCTCAACAGCACGGCAACGACAGAAATGATCACGATCTCCTGATGGACCGACACAATCTCGTTGGAGACCTCCTTTTCCTGCTCCGCACTGAGTTCGGCGATCAGCTTATCCGCCTGCCGACGGAATCCGGTCATCTCCTGTTCCAGTTTGATCTGCGTTTTGAACAGCTCCACGATTCCGGTCATCTCTTTTTGATAACTCTCGACTCCGGCAATGATCTTGGCGATTTGCTCCTGATTTGCAGGGTGCTTGAAAGTGGGTTGCAAAGCCTGGGCGATCTTGAGCAACGCCGCCATGGCCTCCACATTGCGTTGGATCTGCTTGTCGTCCTGCCCTCTGCCAACGATGATCTCCTTTTCGGCAATGCGCGCCTCGCGAAAATCGGCCAGCATGGCCCCAATCTCGATGGTCTTTTTGACCCGTTCCTCTGTCTGTGCGACTCTGGCCGTCACCACCGCCTTGTCCTGGGAATCGATCGGTTGACGGAGCAACGCGTAGACCTTTTTTTCCTGATCTTCCTGTAACGCCCGGATCTGCATGGCAATCACCTGCCGCGCCAACTCCCGCAGACGGGCAATCGTCTCCTCGATCTTCCTGCTGGTCGCAAAAAATTGCTCCATGCCCTTGTCATACCCATCCATCGCCGTCACGATGGCATTCATCTTGACCTTGTCCTCTGCATGCTCGAACTTTTGATCCCGATCAAAGATCGCCTGCTTGCGGACCTCATCGATGGCCTTCTGATTCTCTTGAAAATATTTCTCGTCCTTGCGAATGAGCAAATTTTTTTCTGCCTGCATGGCAGTGCTGAGTTGATCGACCAGTTTCCCCAGATCAATGTTTTCGCTGAATCTTTTGTTTACCTGACCCACACCGTGGTAACCGATCCCGGCAATCAAGAGTGCCAACAGCAACACCGCTCCGTAACCCAGTCCGAGCTTGACGCCAAATTTCAGATTTTTCATCATTCACCCCCAATTTTTCAGGTATCCTGACACAATCGTTAGTGGACTTCACGCTTCATCAAGCCAACACGCACATAATCAGCATCCCATCAAGCAACCTGTTGATCCTGCAGAACGACCAACGTCACTTCCTGAAGCATGCCGTCTCATCGCCACCTCAAAAAAGAATTGCAAAATTGCAAAATTTGATTATTGACGCTGTAATTTACGCCGATCCAGACCAGAGATAAACAAGAATTCACCATAACAAACGTACGTCTATAAATCTTTTTCATCCAAACCACAACCCATACTCCATTCACGCAATCCGCTCGAGACCGCTGATGAAACCGCTGACAAACCCTCTGACCGCATCGGCTCCGGACATTCAGACTGAACGGCTGGACAAATGGCTTTGGGCAGCCCGTTTTTTCAAGACGCGCGCATTGGCCATCGAGGCAGCCAACGGCGGCAAGATACATGTCAACGGCTTGCGTGCCAAGCCAGGTCGCGATATCCGCATCGGCGACAGCCTGGAGATCCGCAAGGAGAGTTTTTTGTATCAGGTCGAGGTGCTCGCCCTCTCCTGGCAGCGTGGTCCGGCTTCGGTGGCGCAGCACCTCTATGAGGAGAACGAGGAGAGTCGTATCAATCGAGCGCGGGTTGTCGAAGCGTTGCGTGCCGAACCGCGACCTCTGCCCGGAGTCGGGCGACCGACCAAGAAGGATCGGCGGGCGATCGTACGGTTTCTGGACACGGGACGAGGTGCGTCGGAGTGAGCAAAACTGTTGCAGGGGGCCTTAAACCGCACCTGTTTTGGAATGCGTAGCAGGCCAACAGAGCTGAGTTTGACAGTTTGGAAGTTGCGCTTTATTGGTGAAAAAAAAGAGCGGGTCTGGGAGATTCCTCTCCCAGACCCGCTCTTTTTTTTCACCAATAAAAACTACACATTCCAGGCCGGGTGCGGTTTAATCATCATCCCGACGACGGGAATCGCGCAACTTGTCGCCCAACCCGGCTTCGATGGCCAACGCGCGCCGCTTGTCCGAATAGGAGGGCGCCACCATCGGAAAACTCTTGTCCAGATCGAACATGCCGCGATATTCATCGAAGTCCATCTTGTGCGAGCGGGTCAAATGACCCTTCAACGCCTTGCAGGATTTGCCGCAGATCAGACAGATGACCGCATCCTCGGTGACCGCCTGGTCGATCGGCACATACGGCTGCGGTTTTTTCGAATCGCCTGCGGAAACTGTTTCCGTGCCGGACTCCTCATCGTGACTTTCCGAAAGTGATATGACCTCACGAATCGAGGGGGCGGGCGACGAAGAGGCAAGATCGGTCAAGGTGGCGAACACCTCCTTGAGCAATCCCGGTAATTCACGCGCCTGGACTTCGTTGTTGGAGACGTATGCCTCGATGATCTCTGCGGCATGCTTGAGCAAATTGGATGACATCATGGAACTCCTTCCTGGTTTAATAAGAGGCTTCGTTCGCGCTTCATCTGTATAATATTTTTCCTGGCGAAGGAACTGTCAAGCTATTTTTTGCGGTTTATCAAAAAAACCGTCTAAAATATCCGTGCACCTCTGGTAAACGATCAGGAAGAGTTGTGATCAATGTAAATAATCTGTCCACAGAAATTCTCTATTCGCTTCACTGCGCAACCCTCACGAACCGCATTGCCCATAAGGATCTCTTCGGCTTTTTTCAAATCTTCGAGTGTCAAACTTCGTATCGTTACTTGATGTTCTGGTATTTTAGCCGTGCGCCACAGACTTGGACAGAGCCCCGCATCCAGAGAGGGCGCGTACCAGCGTCCCTCATGCCGCACGATCAGGGCGCTGATCGCCCCTTCGGTTACTTGAGCGCGCCGATTGATGAACAGCACCTCGTCATAACCCATCTTTTTTGCCTGGTGCCATTCCGCCTCCAGGTGAAGTCGTCGATTGCTCTTGTGGCCTATCAGAGGGTCGAGCGGATCCGGTTGCCAGTCAGCCAAACGTACCCGCAAACCCGTTTTGGGCCAGGGCGTGAACGCGCGCCGGGTCAAACGGATCTGGCCACTTGCGATCAACTCCAGGCGTCCTGTCAGCGGTGTTGGTTCGTTTCTGGCCCAGGTCCGCGCGGCCTGACGGATGCGTTCCGCGACCTCGGTTGGCTCCAGGGGCATACCAAGCTGTTTGGCCGAAGAGGTCAAACGCATCAGATGACGATCCAGCCAGGGGATCGCCCCCCCGGCCTCGACGCGGAAGGTTTCGATCAAGGTCAGGGGTTCCGGCATTTCGGTCAAAAAACGGGCCTTGTCGGCCACCTCGGCCCATTCGGCCTCGGCATTGGAGTCCGCCACCACGCCCCCTCCCAGTCCGATTCGCCACCCATTGCGAGCGGTTTGCACCACAGTACGGATCGCCACGTTCAGCCAGAGATCTCCATTGGGTTGCAAAACCCCCATGGCCCCGGTGTAAACGCCGCGCGCGCGATCCTCGCGCTGCACAATCCTCTCCATGGTGGCTCTTTTCGGCGCACCGGTGATCGAGGCGGCAGGAAAGAGCGCGGCCAGAATCTTTTCCAGGTCGACATCGGGTCGCAACTGGCCATGCACCCGGGTTTCCAGATGATGGACCGTTGAGAACGAACGCGGCATGGCGAGGTGTTCAACCCGGACACTGCCGGTTTCACACACCTGCCCCAGATCATTGCGCGCCATGTCAACGATCATGACGTGCTCCGCTTGATCCTTTTCGGACTGTTTGAGTGCCTCAAGCCGTTCGAGATCCACTTTGGGATCCTGCGAGCGTGGCCGAGTCCCCTTGATCGGCGCGGTAACCAGCAGCTGCCCGCGTCGTTCCAGGAACAACTCCGGCGAGAACGAGGCCACGGACCAGCCATCGGCCTGTATCCACATTGCCTTGGGAAAGCGGTGTGCGGCCTGCAACCCCAGGAAGAGTTCTGCCAAATCCGTCTCCCCCTCCAGCCGTGCTTCCAGGGTGTGATTGACCTGATAGGTTTCACCAGCAGCGATCCAGATGGCAATGGCGGCCAGATCCTGACGAAAGCGGGTTTGGTCGATACAGGGTGTGATGCGGACGGGCGGCAGGGGAGTTGACGGGGGATAGCAGACTGGTTGAGGTGGCGTGGTATAAACCGCGAACCAGGCCAGGGGTGGACCATCCGGTGCAGCGGATCGGGAAAACACCGGCAGATCGAAGCCAGCTGCAGCCTCGTAGGAGAGCAGCCCGGCCACCCAGCAGCCGGAACGGGTCGCAGCCTCGACCTGGCGCAGAATCGGGCGTACCGTGTCGGGAGTGCGGGCGATCAGAAGCGTGTCGGGCCGGGTGAACAGGAGTGGGGTGGTCAATTCCGGAAAATCGATCAGCTGGGTGCCGGGTTGATGCAGCGTTTCCGGAGTGATGAGGCGTGGGGTGGGGTGAGAAGGAAGAGGGGGGGGGAGAAGTTCGTTCATGTCATGACGGGGTCCGGGGGCGGCTACCGCCCCTGGCTTCAATTTGGAGGCAGAGCCTCCAAAGTTTTGCCTTTGACTGTATCCTTTATACCAAAACTAAACCGCACCCATTTTGGGATGCGTAGTTTTTCGCAAGGCTGCGTGCAAAATGCGGGAGTCGTTTCCAAAAAGCAAAAAACGACTCCCGCGAAGGCGGCGCGCGGCGCATTTTTCGCAGAAGGCGCGAAAAATGCTTTTTTTGAAGAGCGCGCGAAAGGCAAAATCAAAGGCAAAACCCTGGGAGAGGAATCTCCCAGACCCGCTCTTTTTTTTTACCGGAAAAGGCTACACACTCCTCGCCCGCAACGCCATCTCCGGCGACACATGCAACCGATTCAATCCGACACTCCCCTCCAACCCCATGGCCAAGGCGATCAATTGGGCAAAATTCATCTCCGGCAGATCGATCCGCTTGCCCACCACTTTCTCAGCCGGCCCCTGGAACGACCCCATCGACATGTCGCACAACGTGCACGGGGTGATCATCACCTCGGCACCCGCCTCCTTGGCGTTCAGACAGTTCCTGGCCACCATGGCACGCATCTCCACCTTGTCGGAGAGCATGACATGAAAACCGCAACACTTGTCATGTCCGTCATACGCCACCGGCTCCCCACCCAACAGCACGATCAAGCGGTCCAGATGATCGGCCTTCTCCCCGGCCTTGGCATCGAAAATCTCCTCGGGTCGCAGGTTGTGACAACCGTAAAACGGCGCCACGCGCAACCCCTTCAACGGTTTGACCACCTTGGAACGCACCCGCTCCGGATCGATCTGATCGGTGATCACCCACAACAGATGATAGACCTGAATCGACGCCTTGTAGGGCCGCACCCCGGCCTGAACCAACACATGGTTGATCTTGTCCAAAAGCTCCGGTTCGGTCTTGAAACGGTGGTTGGCGTGGGTCAGGGTCTGCAAGCAGGTGTTGCAGATGGTCACCAGGTCGCGCCCTCCCTCTTCGGCCTCCGAGAGGATGCGCGCTGCCACAGCCAACGAAAAGGCCGGTTTGGTCTCGCGCAGACTGACCGCGCCACAACAGGTGGCGCGCGGCATGTCGCGCAGTCCAATGCCCAACGCCTTGGCCACGGCGCGTGCGGCCACGTCGGCCTCTTTCTGCACCTGCTTGGCCGCGCAACCGGGATAATAAGCGAAATCGAGTGTCATGAAGGTCTCCTTTGCGCAAAGATCCCCTTATTCGGGGACCACCTCCTTGGCCTTGGTTTCCACGTCCAGAGGGTGCTCCTCAAGGATTGCGTAAATCTTGGCAAGCTCCTTGATCCCTTTGGACTTGTGCGGCAAAGGCGAAGGCACCTTGCCCTTTTTCATCAGATGCAACGCGGTGCCCAACTCCTCCAGGGTGCCGAAAATACCCACGGTGCGCATCATCAGGGTGAATTCGTTGAGCGAACCGGACTTCTTGATATCCTCATGGAAGGCCAGGGCATGCTTCTGACCCGCACCCTCCTTCAACCCCTTGTCAATGCCACGGGTGCGCAGTTTGACAATCGCCTCCATGGGCTTGACATCCTTGGGACAGCTCTCCACACACATGGCACAGCGGGCGCAGCTCCACATCATGTGGGCTGCGGAGAGCTGCTCCAGTCGCCGTCGCTTCTGCCCCTCACGCGGATCGGAAACGAAACGGAACGCCTTGGCCAAAGCCGCCGGACCGATGAATTCGCCGCTCACCTCGGCCATGGTGCAGTCCGAATAGCAGCTGCCGCACAAAATGCACTGGGTGACGTGGTTGACCTGATCATAGGCCGATTTCTCCAGCACCGAATCGGTATCCGGTCCGTCCTGGAGATAGGGTTCGATCTGGTGGATTTTCTCAAAGAAGGGAGCGATGTCGATCGCCAGATCCTTCAACACCGGCTGATTGGCCTGCGGGGCGATGGTCACCACGCCGTCACGGGCCACGCTGCCGACATGGGTCTTGCAGGCCAGACGGGTGCGACCGCCGATCTTCATGGCGCACGAGCCGCAGATGGCCGAACGACACGATTGGCGAAAGGTCAAGGTGCCATCCTGATCGCCCTTGATCTCCTCCAAAATGGACAGCATGGTCGTGGTTGGCGTGGCCTGGACCGGATACTCCCGCCACTCGGTCCGGATCTGACCATCTCCTCCCTTGCGATTGCGCTGAATGCGAATGGTATAAGGGTTCGTGGACATCGTGCGCCTCGTCTCCAATCAGTAGCTGCGAACCTTGGGGGTGTATTCGGCCTTGCCCACGGTGCGAATCGCCTCGTAGGAGAGCACCACCTGGCCCTTGGCCGCATCCCAATGGCTCAAGGTGTGCTTGCGCCAGTTATCGTCGTCGCGGTTGGGGAAATCGGTGCGCGAATGGGCACCGCGCGACTCCTGGCGCGCCTGCGCACCGCGCACGATGCACTCGGCCAGATCGATCAGATGACCCAGTTCCACGGCACGCAACAAGTCGATGTTGAAATCGTCCGCGTGATCGTCGAGGTGGATCGTCTGGTAAGCCTCGCGCCAGCCGGCAATCTCGGAGACCGCAGTATCCAACCCTTCGGGCGTGCGGAACACCCCGCAGTGGAGATTCATGGCACCGGCCACGCGGCGCAGCAGGGCGATGGGACGCACCCCCTTGTCGGAACGCGACTTCAAACCATTGATGTTGGCACGCACCGCCTCGACCGCATCGGCATCGAAATCGCGCAGCTTCTCGCCCTTCACCCACTCGGCGCAGTGGCTGCCGGTGATCTTGCCGAAAACGATGGTATCGAGCAACGAGTTGCCACCCAGGCGGTTGGCGCCGTGGACCGAGACGCAGGCCGCCTCGCCCGCCGAAAAGAGTCCGGGGAGTGGTGAGGCGCCCAGCTTGTCGGTGCGGATGCCGCCCATCGAGTAGTGGGCCGTGGGACGGACCGGCAACGGCG
Source organism: Magnetococcus sp. YQC-9 (assembly GCA_039908105.1). Taxonomy (GTDB): domain Bacteria; phylum Pseudomonadota; class Magnetococcia; order Magnetococcales; family Magnetaquicoccaceae; genus Magnetaquiglobus. The sequence goes on along the minus strand of JAMOBI010000056.1, from coordinate 22,663 downwards.
CATGGATCGCATCCACCCCCTCCAGATCCAAGGCGAGCTGACGGATCTGCGGCAGCCGTTCGAGGATCTTATCCGCGCCCAGGTGACGCAGATCCAGAAAGATCGCCCCATCCTGGCCGCGTCCCTCGATGATTTCGGTCTGTTCAGCACGGGAGACCACATCGCGCGAGGCCAGCTCCAGCTTGTTGGGCGCGTACTTGCCCATGAAGCGCTCGCCTTCGGCATTGATCAGATACCCCCCCTCGCCGCGCGCCCCTTCGGTAACCAGAATGCCCGAGGTGCGCAGGCCGGTGGGATGGAACTGCACGAACTCCATATCGGCCAAAGGCGCGCCGGCACGCAGCGCCAGGGCCATGCCGTCGCCGGTGTTGGTGGTGGCGTTGGTGTTGGAGAGATAGACCCGGCCATAACCACCGGTGGCCATCAACACCGCCTTGGCACGCAGTCCGAGGAGCGCCCCGCTCTTGATGTCATAGACCACCACACCGGAGACCGCTCCTGCGCGATCGGTCACCAGGCGCATCACGCTGCACTCTTCGTAGACCTTGACACTCGCCTTGACGAGCTGTTCCCACAAGGTGTGCAGCAACACCTGACCGGTACGATCCGCCGCATAACAGGTGCGGTTGAAGCTGGCCCCGCCAAAGGCCCGTTGCGCGATCAGGCCGCCATCCAGACGCGAGAACGGCGTGCCCATGCGATCCATCTCCAAGATCGCCTCCGGGGCCGCGTCACACATCAGTTCGATGGCATCCTCATCGCCGATGTAGTCCGCCCCTTTGACCGTATCGAAGGCGTGAGATGTGCGTGAATCCTGCGGGTTGATGGCGGCGTTGATGCCGCCTTGGGCTGCGCACGAATGGCTGCGCAGCGGATGGATCTTGGTGACGATGGCCACATCGATGCCCGCCTTGACCCCTTCCAAGGCAGCGCGCATCCCGGCCAGCCCCGCCCCGATGATCATCAGGTCATGGCTTTGCATGGACTCCTCCAAATGACGGACGCGCCTCCCCTCAAAAATGGAGCGTCCGTTGCCCCTCTTGCGCGTCCTAAGATAAAGATTGAAGCGTGAAGAGATGGATGAAGGCCCTCGACTAAGGCATCGAGGTGGCGGTCACTTTATCCGCATGGCGTGGGGATTGTCAAAAGGAAATCCGGATGGGGCCTTGTCGGGGACGAAAACGATCTGTGACGCTTCGTCGTCTGCTGCGGCTTTGTTCTGGCCATGTTTTTTTTCAAAGGCCGTTCTGCAAAGGCGCAAAACGGCCTTTGAAAAAAAACCAAGGCGGTGCACGGCGCATTTTTCGCAAAAGGCGCGAAAAATGCTTCTTTTGAAGAGCGCGCTCAAGGCAAAGGCAAAACCCTGGGAGAGGAATCTCCCAGACCCTCTCTTTTTTTCACTCATAAAAACCACTCATTCCAAGCTGGTTGCGGTTTAACATCGGCGCCAGAAAACGACCGGTCCAGGAGTTTCCGTCCTGCGCACACTGCTCCGGGGTTCCTTCCATCACCACCTCACCTCCGCGCGTCCCCCCCTCCGGACCCAAATCGATCAACCAATCCGCAGTCTTGATCACATCCAGATTGTGCTCGATCACCACCACCGTGTTCCCGGCATCCACCAGCTGGCCGAGCACCTCCAACAGTTTGCGGATGTCGTCGAAATGCAGCCCGGTGGTCGGCTCATCGAGAATGTAGAGGGTGCGCCCGGTGGCCCGCTTGGCCAACTCCCGGGCGATCTTCACCCGCTGCGCCTCGCCACCCGATAACGTGGTGGCCGACTGCCCCAGCCGCACATACCCCATGCCCACGGCCTGCAAGGTCTCCAACCGTACCTTCAAAGCCGGAATGGCGGAGAACATGGCGGCAGCCTCGTCCACCGTCTGATCGAGAATCTGCGCAATATTCTTGCCCTGATACTGGATCTCCAGCGTCTCGCGGTTGTAGCGACTCCCCCGGCAGAGATCGCACTGCACGAAGATATCGGGCAAAAAATGCATCTCGATCTTGATCAGGCCATCCCCGGCGCACGCCTCGCAGCGTCCGCCCTTGACGTTGAAACTGAACCGTCCGGCCTGATAGCCGCGTCCGCGCGACTCCGGCACGCTGGCCATCAACTCCCTGAGCGGGGTGAACAGACCGGTGTAGGTGGCCGGATTGGAACGCGGCGTCCGTCCGATCGGGGATTGATCGATGTGGATCACCTTGTCGAGCGCCTCAAGCCCGGTGATCTCCTCGAACAGGCCGCCAGGCAGATGGCCCTGGTGCAGCCGGGCGCTCAGGGCGGGCAGCAGGGTATCGAGCACCAGGCTCGACTTGCCCGATCCCGACACCCCGGTGATGCAGACGAACAGCCCCAGCGGAATGCGCGCCGAGACCCGCTTCAAGTTATGCGTGGTCACGCCATTCAGCACAACGCAGCGCTTCGGATCAGCCACCCGCCGCTTCACCGGGATCGGGATCGAGCGCACCCCGCCCAGATACTGCCCGGTCAACGAGGCCGGATGGGTGATGATCGCCGCCGGCGGCCCCTCGGCCACCACCCGCCCACCCTGTTCGCCCGCGCCCGGCCCCATGTCCACCACATGATCCGCACGCCGAATGGCATCCTCGTCGTGCTCCACCATCACCACGGTGTTGCCCAGATCGCGCAACCGGAACAGTGCATCCAACAGGCGCTGATTGTCACGCTGATGCAGACCAATGCTCGGCTCGTCCAGAATGTAGAGCACCCCGGTCAGACCCGAACCGATCTGATTGGCCAGCCGGATCCGCTGCCCCTCGCCGCCCGAAAGGGTCGAGGCCGCCCGATCGAGGGTGAGGTAATCAAGTCCCAAAGCACGCAGAAAACCGAGACGTTCGTGAATCTCCCTTAAAATCCGATCGGCGATGGCGTGGTCCATCGGGGTGAGCGGCAGGGCCAACAGCTTATCCGAGGCGATATCGAGCGACAGGGCGGAGAGATCGGCGATGTTGGAGCCATCGATCAGGATGTGCAGCGCCTCCTTCCTCAACCGCTTGCCGTGACAGAGCGGACAGGGGGCCGTGGAGCGAAAGGGGTGCAGCTCCTCGCGCACATCGTCCGATTCGGTCTCGATGAAGCGGCGCTCCAGGTTATTGATGATCCCCTCCCAGGGCCGCGAGGTGGAGAACGAGCCGCGCGGACCACGAAAACGGAACAGGATCCTCTCGGTTCCGGAGCCGTACAGGAGAATCTCGCGGGTCTTGACCGGCAACTCCTTCCACGGCAGACGCATATCGAAGCCGTAGTGTTCGCTCAAGGTCACCAGCGACTCGCGGGCCATGTGGGCCGTGGGCTTGTTCCAGGGGGCCACCGCGCCCTCTTGCAACGAACGGTCGGGATCCGGGATCACCAACTCGGGATCAAAGAACGGTTTGTTGCCCAGTCCGTCGCACTCCTGGCAGGCACCGTGCGGACTGTTGAACGAGAACATGCGCGGCTCGATCTCGGGATAAGAGATGCCGCAGTCAGGACAGGCGTGCCGCTCGCTGAAGATCATCTCGCGCGGCGGCTCGTCGAGCACCACCACCTTGGCGATGCCGCCGGCCTGATGCTTGATGCCGAGCGCCTCGGCCACCCCGAGTGCGGTCGCGAGCGAATCCGCCAGCCGGGTCTGGAGTCCCGGCTTGATGACGATCCGGTCCACCAGCGCCTCAATCGTGTGTTTCACCTGTTTGTTCAGAACGGGTAATTGATCCAGTTCGCAGGTTTCGCCATCGATCACCACGCGGGTGAACCCCTGCCGGGCCAGGGCGGCCAACTCCTTCTTGTACTCCCCCTTGCGATCGCGGATCACCGGTGCCAACAGCAACAGGCGACTCTTTTCCGGCAGGGCCATGAGGATGTCAACCATCTGGCTGATGCTCTGACTCTGGATCGGCTGGCCGCAGCCGTGACAGTGCGGTCGTCCGATGCGCGCGAAGAGCAGGCGCAGATAGTCGTGAATCTCGGTGACCGTGCCGACCGTGGAGCGGGGATTTTTGCTGGTCCCTTTCTGCTCAATGGAGATCGATGGCGAGAGCCCCTCAATGGCATCGACATCCGGCTTGCCCTGGAGGCTCAAGAACTGCCGCGCATAGGCGGAGAGCGATTCCACATAGCGCCGCTGTCCCTCGGCGGATAAGGTATCAAAGGCGAGCGACGACTTGCCCGAGCCGGAGACGCCGGTAATCACCGTCAACCGGTGACGCGGCAGCTCCAGATGGATATTTTTCAAATTGTGTTCGCGCGCACCGCGAATGATGATGTGGGTGTCGGACATGATGACTCGAAAATGTTGCTTGGGGGAGATCAACACAGCATGACACACCATAGCATGCCTCATTACATGGCGGAACTGGTCTTGACGGATCGCCCGGTGCTGGTGGTGGGCGGGGGTCGGGTGGCGCGTCGCAAGATCGAGGGGTTGCTTGACACCGGCGCACGGGTGACCGTGGTCGCACCACAACTTGATCCGGTGGTGGCCAAATGGGCGGTGGCCGGACGCATCCATCACAGGCCGGAGCGCTTCTCCTGCACGCATCTGGAATCTCCCCAAAGACCGTTTCTGGTCTTTGCCGCCACCGACAAAGCCGAGCTGAATCGCGAGATCGGCGCGACCTGCGTAGCCTGTGGTCTGTTGTGCAACTCGGCGGATGATCCGGAGAGCAGCGGCTTTCTGGTGCCGGCGGTGGTGCGGCGCGGCGCGGTCACGCTGGCGGTCGGCAGCGGCGGGCGCAGTCCGGCATTGATGCGGGTTTTGAAGGAGCGGCTCGACGCCTGGCTCGAACCGGGCTGGGGGGCGTTGGTCGAACTCTTCGGACGCAGGCGTCAAGCGGTCAGCGCGCGTATTCCCGACCCTGAGGCCCGACAATCCTTCTGGCGCACCACGGCGCTTGCCGCTGCGCGCGATCCCGAACTGCTCGCCGGCAAGCGGGCTGAAGCCTGGTTTGAAGAGCAACTGCACCGTTTGCCATGAGCTTTTGATAATTTTTGGCGCACCACCATTTTTTACTCAAGATCGGGGTCTCTTCGTGCGATAAATGGATCAGGGAGTAATATTTTGACCGTGGAGGTCAACGGTCGGCCATGTTGGGCTGGCTGGTGCCATGGGAGGCGAATGAACGCCATGCTGATGATCCATCAAGACCACGACGAAATCCTCGACAACCTGCTGGCCCGCCTGCAGGGGATCTGGGCTTCGCCCATCGAGAGCTTTCGCTTTGAGTTCGAATTGAAACGGCTGGAAAAGGTGATCGGCGAGTTCCGCCGGCACGAACCGGTTCGCGCCTTTTATCTGCTCGGTCTCACTGCCACGTTATTGGAAGAGGGCGAGAAGATGCGCGCCCACTTCAAGAACGCGCTCTGGCACAGCCACAATGACCCGGATGTCCGTCACGGCTACGCGGCCTGTCTGGCGCGTCTGGGCGCGATTGCCGAGGCGCGGGATCAATATCGCATTCTCCACAAGGAGGAACCCGAGGATCTGGATGTCCTGGCCGAACTGATCGTCACCACACTCGCTTCCGGGCGGATCCAGGAGGGGGTGCGCCAGATGAGCACCTGGAGCCGTTTGAACCCGTCGCGTCCGCTGGAGGAGGCTGCCTCCATCGCCCGGAACGGGGCGTTGCTGGAGCGGTTCGGCATCTCGGATGACGATGTCGAGCGGTTGCAACAGCTGGCGCTGCGAATTCTGGAGAAGGAGCGCAAGGAGATCAAGACCATCAACTACACCGGCGTCCCGGAGGAGGATCCCAGCTGGATCCGCGCCGATCTGGTGGTGGAGGATTCCGCCGAGGCGGTGGCGGCGTTGAACCTCAAGCTGGCTGCAGCGGCACAAGCCCAAACCGCAACCATCACGGGATGCGTAGTTCCATTAATAGGGGTCCAGGGGGATTATCCCCCTGGTGGGATCCAAGGGCAAAGCCCTTGGGACTTTGTTTTTGACTTTAGCGCGCTCTTCTCAAGAAGCATTTTTCGCGTTTTTTGCGAAAAATGCGCCGCGCGCCGCCTTCGCGAGCATCGTTTCCGCTTTTTGGAAACGATGCTCGCATAATGCACAACCCTTTGTAGAAAAACTTCACATCCCATGATGGTTGCGGTATAAAAAGCCGTTTGCCGACCCCTCATCGTCACAAAACCTGCGAACCTCCAGGAGTGATCAACACCTGGACGCACCCCATCGACCCCCATCCCGCCGCAATCAACCAAATTATTCAATTCCAAAATAGATCGTATTTGAATTCACCCCCCGAACAAATTACACTCTTTCCATACAGGTTTCACCCTTCAAGAATACCGGCCCTGCCATGGAAAAAACGCTCCAACCCCCTACGACTCAAGGTGAAAAGCGACTCTGGTTGCTCATTTGGGGCGTGGCCAGCCTGGTGGCGGGGAGTGTTGCGCTGCTGGTCAGCATGACTTGGTTCGACGAGCCGCATGATCGTTGGTTGCTGTTGGCGGCCTGCCTGTCCATTCCGCTCATGGCGGCCCTGACCATTCAACTCACCATGGCCAACCGTCACCTCCGACAGAGCGAAGCCCGCTGGCAGGCGCTGTTCAATCAGGCGCCCGATGCCATCTTTCTGGCCAATGCTGCCACCGGCATCCTCATCGATGCCAATCTGGCCGCCTGCCGGCTGATCGGCAGACCTGTCGAGCAGCTGCGCGGCGCGCATCAACGCACCCTCCACCCGACGGATGCGGATGGCCATACCATCTACTGCGGCTACGAAGAGCACGCCAACACCCGCGCCATCGATCCGACCCGCCTGATCAAGACCGCGATCCTCAATCAGGCGGGTCGCATCATTCCAGTCGAGATTGCCGGCAGTCGCATGGAGCTGGAAGATCAGAGCATCGTCCAGGGGTTTTTCCGCGACATCTCGCACATCGAACAGATGAAACAGGAAATTTTCGAGCGTGAACACGCCTTTCGCCAGGCGATCGAAACCACCCATGACGGCTTTGGGGAGGTAGATCCAGCCACCGGACGCATCCTGGATGTCAACCGCGCTTATGCCGTGCGATCGGGCTACAGCCAGGAGGAGCTTTTGAGCATGCTCATCGCCGATGTCGAGGGGGTGGAGGATGCCGGCATGGTTTTAAATCACATTGCCAAAATCCAACAGCACGGCAACGACCGGTTTGAAACCTGGCACGCCACCAAAAGCGGGGAACGCTGGCCAGTGGAGATTTCGGTCAGCTGTTCCGAAACCAATGGACGCATCCTCTTTTTTGCCCGCGACCTCACCCGGCACAAGCAGGACGAGGCATTGATCCTCAAGGAGAAAGAGCTGCAAGAGATCCTGGCCGGCCTGGGCAAGGAGCTGCTGGCCTTTCCCAAGATGACCATCCCGTCGCTGGCCAAGAAGGTTCTGGCCTTTTCTCTGGCGGTGACGCGCAGTTGTCAGGGGTACATCAACGAGGTGGATGCGCGCACCGGAGCCTCCTGCAACCGCGCCATCATCTGGGATCTGCCGCTTCTCGGCCACATGAAGCCCCCGATCCTCTTTCAGCAATACTCCGACATCTGGGGCTGGGTGATCGAAAACCGGCGTCCACTGCTGCTCAATACCCCGCAGCATTTGACCCACTTCTTTTCGCTGCCGATCGAGCACGAGCTCACCCTGGCCCGTTTTCTGGCCGTGCCGGTGATGCACGGCGGGCATGTGGTGGCCGAAATCGCGGTTGGCAACAGCGGACGCGACTATGGACCCGAGGATATCAACGCTTTGCAGCGGATTGCCGATCTGCTGGCCATTGCCTTGGACCGCATCAAGCTGGAAGGGCAGCTCCTGCATGCCGGACGGATGGAGGCCATCGGCACCTTGAGCGCCGGCATTGCCCACGATTTCAACAACATTCTCGGCATCATCCTCGGGTTTGCGGAACTGGGCCAGCTCAAGAGTGCCGATCCTGCCGCCGTGGCGCACTGTCTGGATGAGATCCTTTTGGCCGGCAGCCGTGCCAAAGGGGTGATCGATCAACTGCTCACCTTCAGTCGGGGTGGCAAAAGCGGTCACGCGCCCCTGTTCCTGGCGAGGATCGTACATGAGGTGACGCAATTTTTGCGCATCTCCGTCCCCCCCTCGATCGACATCGTCACCGAAATCCAGGCCAACGACGCCCTCATTGTCGGTGATGGCGGGCAGATCCACCAGATGTTGCTCAATCTTTGCACCAACGCCCGCCAGGCGATCCGGAAAGAGTCCGGGCGCATCACCCTCTCTTTGGATGAACTGGAATACCATCCGGGCGCACCGCGCTTCAAGAACCTGCCGGAAGGTCGCTACGCCCGGATTCAAGTGCGGGATACCGGGGAAGGGATCCCGCCGGAACGCATCCATCAGATCTTCGACCCCTTTTTCACCACCAAGGAGGTGGGCAAGGGAACCGGACTGGGGCTTTCGGTGGCCCATGGCATTGCCACCAGCCATGGCGGAATCATTCTTGTCGAGAGCGAACCAGGCAAGGGGAGCCTGTTTCAGGTATTTCTGCCGCTGGATGATCGCCCGGAGCGACCCCGGATGGCCTCTTCCGCCCCGTGGAACGCGCCGGTGCCCGGGCAAGGCATGTTGTTGATCGTGGATGACGAGCCGCAACTGCTGACCATTTCCGAAACAATGCTTGCCGATCTGGGGTATCATGTCCATGCTGTCAGCGATCCACATCAGGCCTTGAGCAGCTTTGCCGCCCATCCGGATCGTTTCATGGCCCTGATCACCGACTTCGCCATGCCGCACATGACCGGGGTGGAGTTGGCCACCCGGATGCGCGCCATCCGTCCGGATCTGCCGGTGATCCTGATGACCGGCATGGGCAGCGGTACGGTGGGCGAGACCGAACACCCTGCCGTGATTGATCGGGTGTTGCGCAAGCCGACCCCCATCCGCCAGTTGAGCATGGCGCTGCACGCCCTGACCGGCACTTTTCAGGAAGAAAGCTTATGAAACGCATTCTGGTCATTGACGATGACCCGCAGATCCTGAATCTGCTCACCGAAATGCTGCACACCGACAGTCATGAGGTGAAGACGGTTACCAACGGACGGCTCGCCTTACGGTTGATTCGCGAGCAGGGGCCGTGGGATGTGATCCTGTGCGACATCCTGATGCCCCAGCAGGACGGCATCGAAACCATGCTGGCGATCCGCAAGCTCGGCATCGGTCAAAAGGTGGTTGCCATGACTGGGGGCGGTCGCTACCTGGATATTGACCAGATCCAGACCATGATACGGGATTTCGGCGTGCCGGCACTGCTGCGCAAGCCCTTTTCACTGGCCCAGCTGCTCGAAGCCATCGATCAAGTGCACGCCGAGCCGATCCCATGATGTTGCCGTCACCACCTTAGCAACCACCCTTGATGAGGAATCGACCATGCCAACCATTCTCGTGATCGAGGACGACCCACAGGTTCGTTTGTTGCTCAAAGAGGCCTTGAGTATGTTTGGCACCGTGCTCACTGCCCCGGATGGTCAGGTGGGACACTCGATCATCCACCATCATCGGCAGATTGATCTGGTGATCACCGACATTCTCATGCCCAACCGGGAAGGGTTGAGCGTGGTGCGCGATTTGCGCGAGTGGGATCCCCATGTCAAGATCATGGTGATCACCGGTGGGGACAAGGTGTTTCCCGCCGACGTCCTGGTGGATGTGTCCAAGATTTCCGGAGCGGACATCACCTTGAAAAAACCCTTCTCCATCGAGAAATTACGCGCGGAGGTGACTCGATTGCTCGATGAACGCAAACAAGAGCTCTCAAAAGCGCATTGATCGCAGCGATCCTTGATCCGGTATGGCTGCCTGGTGTCAGAAGCAGGTCGCTTTTGCAGACGCTGACATCTGGATTGGCGTGCGCCCTGTTCCGACCCCACCCTCTGACATCCGAACCGCACGCCGCTGCGAAAGCCGTTTGCCGCCCTGGCAGGATTCGTGATACCCTGACGCAAGATAAGTAACAAGAACCTGGTTTCGATCGGATTCCTGGTCTGGCACTCTGAAAACACGTCACCAGAATCGAAAAAATGCGATGGAACAGACAGACCGTATCAACCGATCGCACTACGACACCACCTTCAAGGATCTGTTCGCCCAACCGCCGCAGCAGTTGGTACAGCTGTTGATGGGCCGTCGGGCCGTGCAGAACCTGCCGGTGGAGTTTGCCTCCACGCAAAAGCGGATTCCGGACTGCCTGTTCCTCCTGGAGGACGATGCGCTGTTGCACCTCGAGCTGCAAAGCCAGCCCGAACCGATGGAGTGGCGCATGCTGATCTATCGCGCCATGATCCGACAACGTTATCCGGATCATCCACTCATCCAGAAGGTGCTGTACGTCGGGGAAAAGAGCTGGAAATCCCTGGGCGCGATCGAGGAGTCGGATTTGAGTTTCCGCTTCGGAATCGTTGATATCCGTGACATCGACTGTCAGATGATGATGGCCAGTCCGTCACTCGCAGAAAATATCCTGGCGATCTTGTGTCGCCTGGAGGATCCTCTTCGGACGATTCGAGAAGTGCTGCTTCGCATCAGTGAACTGCCACCCAAGGCCAGGACGGATGCCCTGACCCGCTTGCTGATCCTTTCCCGGCTGCGCAGCCTGGAGAACATTGCCCAAACGGAGGCCCATGAAATGGCTCTGACATTCAATTTATTGGACAACGACGTCTTTCGTCCCATGATCCTCAAAGAGCTGCACGAAAGTGAACAGCGGGGCCGCAGGGAGTCAGCGGTCTCGATGCTCAAACGGCTGATGAAACGCCGTTTCGGTATCGTACCGGAGTGGGCGCTTGCCAAAATCGAGCAGGCCGATCCGGAGCGGCTTGAGCTGTTGGGCGAACGAATGCTCGATGCAGCGTCGATTGAGGAGCTGCTTGCCGATTGACCATCCGGACCTCTTGGCGATCGTTTCGAACGCGGCAGGCGTTATTCTTTGTTGGTGTGGAAGCCTAATCGCACCCATTTTGGGATATGTGGTTTTTCGCAAGGCCGTGTGCAAGATGCGAGAGTCGTTTCCAAAAAACGGAAACGACTCTCGCGAAGGTTGCGCGCGGCGCATTTTTTGCAAAAACCGCGAAAAATACTTCTTGAGACTAAAGTGCGATTTAAAGTCAAAAACTTAAAGTCCCAAGGGCTTTGCCTTTGGATCCCACCAGGGGGATAATCCCCCTGGACCCCTATTAATGGAACTACGTATCCCGTGATGGGTGCGGTTTAAGGAAGTCATGAAAAAATACAATCCCCAGGCCGTGGAGTCCAAATGGCAGCGCATTTGGGAGGATGAGCAGAGCTTTCGGGCCAAAGAGCGGTCGGACAGGGAGAAATTTTATCTGCTGGTGATGTTCCCCTACCCTTCCGGTCGGATCCACATGGGGCATGTGCGCAACTACGCCATCGGCGATGCCATCGCCCGGCAGAAGCGCCTGCTCGGCCATGAGGTGCTGCAACCAATGGGGTGGGACGCCTTTGGCATGCCGGCGGAGAATGCCGCCATCTCGCAGAAAAAACATCCCAAAGCCTGGACCTACGACAACATCGCCACGATGCGCGCGGAGTTGAAGTCCATGGGGCTGGCCTACGACTGGTCGCGGGAATTCGCCACCTGTGATGCGGATTACGCCCATTGGGAGCAGGTGCTGTTTTTGAAGCTTTACGAAAAGGGTTTGATCGACCGCAAACAGTCGCTGGTCAATTGGGATCCGGTGGATCAGACGGTGCTGGCCAACGAGCAGGTGATCGACGGCAAGGGGTGGCGCAGCGGCGCGGTGGTGCAGCGCAAGGAGCTGTCGCAGTGGTTTTTGCGCATCACCCGATATGCCGATGAGCTGTTGGCCGGGATCGACACCCTCCCCGGCTGGCCCGAGACCGTGCGCACCATGCAGACCAACTGGATCGGCAAAAGCCACGGGGTGGAGTTCGCCTTTGCCATCGACGGCGCAAAGAGCACTCTGCCGGTTTACACCACCCGTCCGGACACGATCATGGGGGTGACCTTCTGCTCGATTGCGCCGGAACACCCGCTGGCCACCCAGGTGGCGGAACGGGATCCAAAAGCGCAAGCCTTCATCGCCGAATGCCAGCAGAGCGGCACCAGCGAAGAGGCCCTGGAACGCCTGGAGAAGAAGGGGTTTTTCACCGGTCTGCACGCCATTCACCCCCTGACCAATGAAAAAATCCCGATCTTCATCGCCAACTTCGTGTTGATGAGCTATGGCACCGGTGCGGTGATGGCGGTGCCGGCCCACGATCAGCGCGACTTCGAGTTCGCCCGCGCGCATGAGGTGCCGATCCGCGTGGTGATCCAGCCGCCCGGCGTCACCCTTGATCCGGCAGCGATGACCGAAGCCTGGACCGGACCGGGCATATTGACCGCCTCCGGGGAGTTCACGGGACTGGACAACGAAACCGCGAAAAAACGGATCGCCGAACGTTTCGAGGCGCTTGGCATCGGACGCGCCACGGTGCAGTACCGGCTGCGCGACTGGGGCATCTCGCGGCAGCGCTACTGGGGCAATCCGATCCCCTTCATCCACTGCGCTGCCTGCGGCGTGGTACCGGTTCCGGTGGCCGATCTGCCGGTCGCCCTGCCCGAGGATATTCTGGATTTGATCGGGCAGCCGGGCAATCCGCTCGAACGTCATCTTGGCTGGAAACAGGTCAAATGTCCCCGCTGTGGTGTGCCGGCCCAACGCGAAACCGATACCATGGACACCTTCATGGAGTCCTCGTGGTACTTTTTGCGCTACTGCTCGCCCGATTCAAGCCGTGCACCGCTCGATGCCGCGCGCGTCAACCACTGGATGCCGGTGGATCAGTACGTCGGCGGGGTGGAACACGCGGTGTTGCATCTGCTTTATGCCCGCTTCTTCCACAAGGCGCTGCGTGACGTGGGCGAGGTGGCCTGCGACGAACCGTTCACCCGCCTGTTGACGCAAGGGATGGTGCGCAAGGATACCCACCGCTGCCCCAGCCACGGCTGGCGCTATCCCCATGAGACCGTGGAACGCGACGGACAACTGCTCTGTGCCGAGTGCGAGGCGGTGATTCAGATCGGGCGCAACGAGAAGATGTCCAAAAGCAAACACAACGTGGTCGATCCCAATGACCTGATCCAGGGGTACGGGGCCGATACCGCCCGGGTCTTCATGCTGTTCGCTGCCCCGCCCGAGCAGGATCTGGAGTGGAGCGACAGCGGGGTGGATGGCGCCTGGCGTTTCTTGAACCGCATCTGGCGGCTGGTGTGGCAGATCATCGAGCGCGCTCCCGGTGTGGCCGCCGCGCGCTCCATGCCGGAGGGCGAGGCGGCGCGCGCGTTGCGCGGCAAGATTCACGAGACGATCGACAAGGTGACGCGCGACATGGTCCGTTATCAGTTCAACACCGCGATTGCGGCGGTGATGGAGCTGATCAATGCCGGCACTCTGCTGCTCAATCAATCCGTTGAGACGGAATTGTCCACCGAATCGGCTGCCACCCTGCGCGAGTTGGCCGAGACGGTGGTGGTGTTGATGAACCCGTTTGCCCCGCACATCACCGCCGAGTTGTGGGAGGGTGCATTGGCCATGCCGGAGCCTCTGCATGCCGCGCGCTGGCCTGAGATCGATCCCGAGGCCCTGGTGCGTGCCACGCTCACCGTGGTGGTGCAGATCAACGGCAAGTTGCGCGCACGCATCACGGTGCCCGCCGAGGCCACACCTGCCGAGCAGGAGCGGTTGGCTCGCGAAGATGTCAACGTGCAACAGCATCTGAGTGGCATGCAGGTGGTGAAGTTGGTCACGCTACCGGGCAAGTTGATCAACATCGTGGTCAAGCCTGTATGAACCCGTCAAGCCTGCAACGCCAGACAACCTGGATGGATTCAATCATGACCTCTCGAATCACGCCCCGAACCACCCTGACTGCCGGCCTGACTGCCGGCCTGACTGCCGGCCTGACTGCCGGCCTGACTGCCGGCCTGCTGACCCTTATGCTGCTTTCAGGCTGCGGTTACCGATTCCCGGGCGAACGGATCACCTCTGCTGAACATGGACGCTGGGCAAAAACCACCCTGACTGTCGAAGAGACGCCCGTCAAATCCAAGGAGAAGGAAAAACTCCGCTCCGACGCGGTGTTGACCCGCATTCTCCACGAAAGCCTCACCACCCGCATGGGACCGTTCGCCACCACCACGGCGGAGGGTTCCAAACGGCTGCGCGTACGGCTGGATCCGGTCAACCGGGAGTTGATCCTGGAAGACAGCTCCGGGCGGGCCAATCAGTATCGCATCACGCTCACCGCGCAACCGATTCTGGAAGTGGACGGCAAACCCCAAGTGCCGGGCTATCCGCCGGTCAAGGGGTCGGCGACCTTTTACGAACCCAGTTCCGGCACAGCCAGTCACGCAGCACGCATCCGCGCGGAGACCGAAGCGATGAATCAACTCGCCGATGCCATGGTGGCCCTGCTGGCCGAGGATTTTCAACCGAGGGGAAAATGAGCATTTTACCGAAAAGCTGTTGACAAAGCGCTCACATCACAAGCTTAAGGATTCATGGGGGATACAGAATGGTCCTGCTTCGTCTGCTCATCGCCTTTGCCGCCGGCTACCTGATCTATCGACTGGTACGCCGTTTCGTGCTCCCGTCTCGTCCCGACTCCCTCAACGCCCCGCAGGCTGGAGCCGGTTCCCGGCTGGTGCGCTGCGAGCGCTGCGAAACCTTGATCCCGCCCGATAGCGCCCTGGTGCGCGATGATCACCTCTTCTGCTCGGAGCAGTGCCGCCTGGCTTCGTAGGTGTGGAAAAGACGGTGCACCCCTTTCGATCAATCGATTTATTATATAAGTTATTGAAACAGGCAAAAAAAGCCCGTGTCACAAAGTTTGCGACACGGGTTTGCAAGCGGAGCTGGGATCAAATCTCCCAGCGACCGTCCGGACGACGGCAGGCGGTTTTGACGACCGTTTCGCGTTTGCCGTTGATGATCGAGGAGATTTCCGCCTGACGGCAGTCTCGGCCATCGACCTGGTAGGGGGCCTGCGGGGTGACCGAGTATTCGGCGCGGGTATCGGGATTGACCCAGGTGGAGGTCTGCCGCGTCGGCATGGACTCCAGGGCATTGTTGAGACGGGCCTTGTCGTTCTTGTCCATTTCGTTGCCCACGGTGTAGCCGACCAGACCACCGATGGCCGCGCCGATCAGGGCGTTTTGTTCCTTGTTCTTGGAAGGACCGATCAGGCTGCCGGCCAGACCGCCACCCAACGCACCGATGCCGGCCCCCTGTTGGGCGCGACTGTCCATGCAACCGGAGGTGAGCGGCGCCACCAGGAGCAGGACCGCCAGCGAGAGAACCCGGGACCGATTGGCCCGTGAAATGATTTGCTTGACAGATGAAGAGGCCGTCATGGAAAATTCCCCGATCAACAAGATATCGACAATGGAACCCTTTTGTGCAATACTGCAATACTCGAGATTATCGAAAATTATTGCGCGTACACTTGCCAAAGTCAAATAAAATTTGTAAAAAATGGTAACGAAACGACTGCCTGAGCAAGTCACGAGCCTCTCCAGGCGAAACACGTCTCAATGTGATGTACTTTGAATTCGTTGTCCCGTGGTGACAGGGCTTTCATGATCGACCGGCATCCCATCGAGTTGTTGTTGTCCAATCCGGCCCGACAGGCCCTGGCGCCGTGCTCTTTTGATTCCACGCCGGCCCCCCCCTCGGTTCCCTGGACCATTCTGATCGTCGACGACGACCCCGACGTACACGTTCTGACCCGCATGGTGCTGCGCGATCTGACCTTCGCGGGGATCGGCGTAACCTTTCTGAGCGCCTATTCCGCCGCCGACGCAATCCCGCTTCTGCAAGAGAACCCCGAAATCGCGGTGATGCTGCTCGATGTGGTGATGGAGAGCGATCAGGCCGGACTCGACCTGGTCAAGCAGGTGCGCGAGGTGATGAAAAACGGCTTCGTGCGTATCATTCTGCGCACCGGACAGGCGGGACAGGCCCCGGAACCGCGCGTGATCACCGAGTACGACATCAACGACTACCGCGACAAGAGCGATCTGACCAGCCAGAAGCTGATCACCGCCGTGACCGTGGCGCTGCGTGCCTGGCGCGATTTGAAGACCATCGAGCATCTGGTGCAGTCACTGCGCCGGGAACGCGAGAGTCTGGCGCGGGCACAACGCATCGCCCATCTGGGCAACTGGGAGTGGGACATCGCCCGCGATGCGATGATCTGCTCCGAAGAGGCGCGGCACATCGTCGGCATACCGCTCCATGTCCACATTCACGGCGCGCTGGATACCTTTCTGTCCATCTCCCATCCCGAGGACCGCGCGCGCGTTGACCAGACGATCCAGCAGGCGCTGGCCGATCTGCTCCCCTTCGAGTTCGATCACCGGGTGGTGCGTCCCAACGGTGAGGTCCGCTGGATTCACGAAATGGGAGAGGTGATTCGCGATGGAGCGGGCAAACCGGTTCGCGTGGCCGGCACCATGCACGATCTCACCGAACAGCGCGAGGTCGAATACCGGTTGAAGATCGCCGCCTCGGTTTTCGAAGGGGCCATGGAAGAGGCCGAATCGCACATGCTGCTCACCGCCAAGGTGTTCGAGAACGCGGTCGAGGGGGTGTTGGTCACCGATCGGGCGGGCATGATCGTCTCGGTCAATCCGGCCTTTTCGGTGATCACCGGTTACCAGGCGGACGAGGCATTGGGAAGAACCCCGGCCATGCTCCAATCCGGGATCCACGATGCCGCGTTCTACTCACAGATGTGGCATGATCTGTTGAGCAACGAGGGCTCCTGGCGCGGCGAAATCTGGAACCGTCGCAAGAACGGCGAGGCCCACCCGGTGTGGGAGAGCATCACCACGATCCGCGATCGCAACCAGATGATCACCCATTTCGTGGCCGTGTTCCAGGATCTGACCGCCATCAAACGCAGCGAGGAGGCGCTGCATTTCCGCACCTATCACGACAGCCTCACTGGCCTGCCCAACCGTGCGCTGTTCCAGGACCGTCTTCGTCAGGCGATCGGTCAATCCGGGCGCAGCGACGACAAGGTGATGGTGCTGGTCTTTGACATGGATCTCTTCAAGAACGTCAACAACAGCCTGGGCCACACCGTGGGCGACCGGTTGCTCAAGGGGGTGGCCGAACGATTGCAGCACTTCGTGCGCGAGGGGGACACGGTCAGCCGGCTCGGTGGCGACACCTTCGGCTTCATTCTGCGCGGCATCCGCAACACCCAGGATGTCGGCGTGGTGGGACGCAAGCTGGCCGATGCCCTCTCCAAACCGTTCTACATCGACGAACACGAACTGTTCATCACCGCCAGCATGGGGGTCACCCTCTGCCCGGAGGATGGCGACGAAGCGGACTTGTTGATCCGCAACGCCGACATGGCCGTGGCGCGCGCCAAAACCGCAGGACGCGACAACTGTCAATACTACGCACCGGCCATGGGGGCCGAGGCGGAACGGCGTCTGGCGCTTGAGCACAGCCTGCGCCAGGGGCTGGAACGCGACGAATTCATGCTCCATTATCAGCCCAAGGTCGATCTGCGCACCAACCGGATTGGCGGCATGGAGGCCCTGGTACGCTGGCGTCATCCGCGCGACGGCATGGTTTCGCCCGGTGAATTCATCCCTGTGGCCGAGGAGAGCGGTCTGATCCTGCCTTTGGGCTCCCGGGTGCTGAACATGGCCTGTCGGCAGACCCGCTTGTGGCACGATGCCGGGTTCGACCATCTCAAAGTGGCGGTGAATCTGTCGATCCGCCAGTTCCGTCAGGCCGATCTGATCGACGAGGTACGCGCTGCCATCGAGGAGAGCGGTCTGCCGCCCGAATCCCTGGAGCTGGAGGTGACCGAGACCCTGATGATGGAGAATCTCGACGACATCGTCGCCATTCTCACCCGCTTGAAGGCGTTGGGCCCGACCATCGCGGTCGATGACTTCGGCGTCGGCCACTCCTCCTTGACCTATTTGAAAAAACTCCCCATCGATGTCTTGAAGATCGATCAATCGTTCGTGCGCGATCTGACGCTCGATTCGGACGACGCGGCGATCGTCACCGCGATTCTGGCCCTGGGCCGCAGTCTGCGTCTGAAGGTGGTGGCCGAAGGGGTCGAAACCCCGGAGCAACTGGCCTTCCTGCGCAACGAAGGGTGCGATCATTTCCAGGGCTATCTCTTCAGCCGACCGTTGGAAATCGAGGCCTTTTCCAGGAAACTGGCCAACGGTTCAGCGACCTTGTGATCAATGTTGGCTCCAAGTTAAAAATCACCGTCCGAGCCTTGAATGGCCTTCACGCAATTGTACAAAACGTGTTAGAATTTTCTCATCCGGTCAAAAGCAAAATCAAACCACAATACTCCGGAAAGACACGGGCCTTCACCAATCATTCATAGGGGATTACCATGCGCACGCCTTCTCGCTTCTCCCTCTGGTCGGCCATTGCCCTGCTCGGCATGGGCGTGGCCTGGGCCAATCCCTCCTGGGGGGCCGGTCCCGGCGGTGCACCGGGTGGGGCGCCGGGTGGCCCCGCAGCCCAGGCAGCGGGTGGCGGTGGACGGGTCAGCTTTGCCGAGGATGTCGTCCCCATTCTACAAAACCGCTGCCTGGAGTGCCACAAGGCCGGCGCACCTGGCTTTGCCTTCTCCGGCTTGAACCTGGAGAGCTACGAAGGGTTGATGCAGGGCACCCGCTTTGGACCCGTGGTGGTGCCGGGCAATGCCATGGTCAGCAATCTGAACGTGCTGGTCGAGGGACGCGCCGGCATCCGCATGCCGCACAATCGCAAACGGCTGACGGCCTGCGAGATCGATATCCTGCGCAATTGGGTGAATCAGGGAGCCAAGAACAACTGATGATGAAGCTGCGCTCTGTCGTCATTCCGGTGGCGGGACTCGGAACCCGCTTTCTGCCCGCCACCAAGACCATGCCCAAGGAGATGCTCCCGGTGGTGGACAAGCCGTTGATCCAGTACGCGGTCGAGGAGGCCTGGGCTGCGGGCATGGAACGGATCGTCTTTATCACCGGTCGCGGGAAAAAGATCCTCGAGGACCATTTCGACCACTCCCCGGAACTCGAGGAGACCCTGACTTCGCGAGGAAAGCTGGATCTTTTGGCCGAGGCCCGCTCCACCATCCCCGAAGCTGCGGGCAACCTGCTTTTCACGCGGCAGAACCGACCGCTCGGACTCGGTCACGCGGTTTGGTGCGGTCGCAACGTGGTGGGCGACGAACCGTTCGCCGTGATCCTGCCGGATGACCTGATCGATGTCGGCGATGGAGAACCGGTGCTGCGTCAGATGGCGCGTCAGTTCGAGCAACGCCAGGGTTCGATCGTGGCGGTGATGCCGGTGGATGCGGACCAGACCAACAAATACGGCATTGTTGCGCCTCTCGACAAGGATCTCGATACCACTTCCGAGGCCAACCGCTGCTTTCAGGTGACCGGACTGGTGGAAAAGCCGCTCGCCGCAGCCGCGCCTTCCAATCTGGCGGTCATCGGACGCTACATCCTCACCCCGGAGATCTTCCACTACCTGGAACGACGCCACCAGGGGGTGGGCGGCGAAATTCAACTCACCGATGCCATCGCCGGCCTGCTCGAGCAGCAGACCGTCTACGCCTACCGTTTTCGCGGCACCCGTTACGACTGTGGCGACAAAGTGGGGTTCCAGATGGCCAATGTCGCCATGTCCTTGCAGTGTCCGCAACTGCGCGAACGGCTTTTGCCCTTCCTGCGCACCCTCGTCGCCGGTCAAGGTTGATACCATCACAAATCTTGTAAGGATTTCACCATTATGCGCATTACCATGATCGGTGCCGGATACGTTGGTTTGGTCTCCGGTGCCTGCTTTTCCGAGTTCGGGGTACACGTCACCTGTGTCGATTCCGACGCCGGCAAGGTGCAGCGGTTGCGCGAAGGGATCATTCCGATCTTCGAGCCAGGTCTGGACCGCCTGGTGCAACGCAACTCCCAGGCTGGCCGGTTGAACTTCACCACCGACTTAGGAGCAGCGGTCGAAGAGAGCGAAGCGGTCTTCATTGCCGTGGGCACGCCGGAGCGGCGCGGCGACGGGGCGGCGGATCTGCAGTACGTCTTTGCCGCAGCCAAGGAGATCGCCCGCCACATCAAGGGATTCACGGTCATCGTGACCAAATCGACCGTGCCGGTCGGTACCGGGGGACGCATCGCCGAGCTGATCCGGGCAGAGAATCCCGAGGCCGATTTTGCCATGGCCTCGAATCCGGAGTTTCTGCGCGAAGGATCGGCAATCGAGGATTTCATGCGTCCGGATCGGGTGGTGATCGGCGTGGAGGATGCGCGCGCGGTCGATGTGCTCAAGAGTCTCTATCGGCCTTTGTATCTGATCGAAACGCCGATTCTGATCACCAACATCCCCACTGCCGAGTTGACCAAATACGCCTCGAACGCCTTTCTGGCCACCAAGATCATGTTCATCAACCAGATCGCCAACCTGTGCGAGTCGGTGGGCGCGGATGTGCATCATGTGGCCAAGGGGATGGGGTTGGATCGGCGCATCGGCGGGAAATTCCTCCATCCCGGACCGGGTTACGGCGGCTCTTGTTTTCCGAAGGATACCCAGGCCCTGGTGCGCACTGCCGAGGAGTATGGCGAACCGATCACCATCGTCGAGTCGGTGATCGCGGCCAACACCCGGCAGAAGCATCGCATGGTGGACAAGGTGGTCAAGGCTGCGGGCGGCGATCTGACCGGCTTGACCGTGGGGGTGCTCGGGTTGACCTTCAAACCCAATACCGACGACATGCGCGACTCCCCCTCACGGGTGATCGTGCCTGAGCTGGTTCGACTGGGCGCGCGCATCGTCGCCTTTGACCCGGAGATTCGTGGCACGCCAACCGACAACTTCCCGGATGGTGAGGTGAGTTTTGCCAACGATGCCTACGCCGCCTGTCAAGGGGTGGATCTGGTGCTGATCCTGACCGAATGGAACCAGTTCCGCAATCTGGATCTGCGGGCGATCCGTGCCGGCATGCGCCCCCGTCCGGACGGGCGTTTTCTGTTCTGCGATTTTCGTAACATCTACGATCCGGAACCGATGCGTCGGGCCGGGTTTCATTATGTCTGCGTAGGGCGCTAAAACCATGATCAAAGAGATCAATCCGTTCATCTTTCGGGAATATGACATTCGTGGCGTGATGGAGAAGGATCTGTCGCCCGAGCTGTTTCATGATCTGGGACGCACCTTTGCTGCCCATCTGCGCGCCGAGGGGCGGCAGGCCAACCTGACGGTGGCGGTGGGGCGCGACGGACGCATCTCCTCGCCGGTGCTGGCCCAGGGGCTGATCGACGGATTGGTGATGGCCGGGATGCGGGTGATCGACGTGGGGTTGACCCCCACGCCGGGGCTCTATTTCGCCACCCATCACTTCAAGGCCGATGCCGGGCTCATGATCACCGGCAGTCACAATCCGCCGGATCACAACGGCTTGAAGATGGTGCGCGCCGGGCGTCCGGTCTACGGGGTCGAGATCCAGGCGTTGAAGCGGCGTTTGGAGGCTGGAGATCACCCGACGATCGCGGGAGGATCCTTTGAGAAGCGGGAGATTCTCGCCACCTACGTGGAACGGATCTGCACTGATTTTCATCCAGGTCGATCTCTGAAGGTGATTCTCGACTGCGGCAATGGTGCCACGGGGGTTGTGGCCGGAGAGATTTTGCGACGTCTGCCGGGGATTCACGGCGAAGTGTTGTTCGCCGAGGTGGATGGCACCTTCCCGAACCACCATCCGGATCCGACCGAACCGAAGAATCTGGAGTTTATGGCCGCGCGCATGCAACAGACCGGCGCGGAGTTGGGGATCGCCTTTGACGGCGACGGGGATCGCATCGGCGCCATGGATGCCAGTGGTCGCATTTTGTGGGGTGACATGCTGATGATCCTGTTCGCGCGTGACATTCTGGCGCGCGATCCGGGTGCGGCGGTGATCGGGGATGTGAAATGTTCGCAGCGGCTGTTCGATGCCGTGGCCAAGGCGGGCGGCGAGCCGATCATGTGGAAGACCGGCCATTCGCTGATCAAAAGCAAGATGCGGGAGACCGGCGCGCCGTTGGCGGGCGAGATGAGCGGCCATCTGTTCTTTGCCGATCGTTATTACGGTTTTGACGACGCCCTGTACGCGGCGATGCGGTTGCTGGAGCTGGCGGTGGCTCGTCCGGGGATGTTGTTGGACGAGCTGGCCGATCTGCCGGTGATGCATGCCTCGCCGGAGCTGCGCATTCCCTGTCCGGACGATCAGAAGTTCGTGATCATGGAGCGGGTATTGGCCCGGTTGCGGGATGCAGGGGCAGCGTTGTCCGACATTGATGGTGCGCGTGTGCGGGTGGCGAACGGTTGGTGGTTGTTGCGGGTATCGAACACGCAGCCGATTCTGGTGGCGCGTGCCGAGGCGACCAGCGAGGCGCGATTGACGGAGATTTTGGCGGATCTGGCGGGGTTGTTGGCCAAGGAGGGGGTGGCGTTCGGGGCTGGGAAAGGACACGCTTGAAAAATCAAACCAAACCGCACCCAGCTTGGAATGTATAGTTTTTATGAGTGAAAAAAAAGAGCGGGTCTGGGAGATTCCTCTCCCAGGGTTTTGCCTTTGACTTTAGCGCGCTCTTCGAAAAGAAGCATTT
>JAMOBI010000055.1:0-21633 GCA_039908105.1 Magnetococcus sp. YQC-9 | reverse complement strand
TATCAAAGGCCAGCCACAAGCGGTACTCTCCCAGATAGGCAACTTCCGTGACGTGCAGCATGATGATTACTCCAACGGTTCAATATCAATCAGTGGTTCACGGGAACGCACACGCTCCCAGTTCACTTGCAACGCCTCGGCATGCCGGCTTCTCCACTCCTCGATCAGCGCCAATACGCGGCGCGGGAGATTCCCCTCCAACACCACACCATCCAAACCGATCATCCCCTCAAAATCGCCATAGCGGGCATGAAAGTGCGGGGGCAGATGGTCGTTCCAGTGCATGAACACCACGATTCCGAAAAAGCGGCTAAAGACAGGCATATCAACCAGTCGCCTCTTTCCTCAATGCGGTTTCCGCCGCATGTGCCAGAAACCCGGATCGACTCAAATGGCGCGTTTTGGCGTAATCATCGATGCGACGCACCAGGGGTTCAGGCAACGAGATGTTCAATCGTAACGCTTTGGGACGAATCCTGGCTGTGTCGATCTCGACCAACATCCAAACCCCTCCCTGGTACTCCTCAAGGGGTGTCAACTCCTCCAAAGGGGTAGGCTTAGGGATCTCCGTGGATTCCCCATCAAAGTGGAGTTCTGCCGCCTCTTGAACCATGGCAGGGATCTCCTCCCACCGATCCGCAGCAGAGAAGCACCCAGGAAAATCGGGGATGGTCACGCCGTGTGCGTGGTCCTGATCGCCCAAATGGACATAAACGGGATACAGCATTTTCACTCACCTCCTTTCCCAACCGGCTTGTCTGAAGATATTCCGCACCGTGCCCAACGCAATATCCTTATTGGGGTGCGGGACCACGACATGGCCGGCTTTATCAGGATGCTTGAATTTCTGATGGCTGCCTTTGCCGCCAACCAGTTCCCATCCTTCCGCCAACAACCGCTTGATGATGTCCGCACTGTTCATATTGTGTATTATTACACACACACAAGAAATAAGGGAAGCGGATTACCGCGCTATCTTGATCGGCACCACATCCGCCGAAGGTCCAGCCCCCATCCATGAGAGCATGGCGGCTGAAATCTTCTCCATCGGCCCGCGCAACCGCTCCACATCGATGACCAGATACCCGCTCGTCACATCGGCCCCGGTACGATGATTCAACAACTTTTTGAGCGCATAGGCCGGGATATCGAGCGATTCGGCCATGGTGATGAAGGTGCGGCGCAGATCGTGGACTGTGAAGTGAATGCCGGTCTGCTCGGTGATCTTGCTCATTTGGGCACGCGGTTCGACAAGGTGCCCCCCTGCCCCACCACCGGGAAAGACGAACTCCGCACCCTGGGGGGCGGCCCGCCGTCTTTCGGAAAGAAGATCGAACAGAAATTCAGACAGCGGGAGCGTATGCGGTTCGTGATTCTTGGTGTCCGGGATGGTCAGGGTCTTGCCCACCAGATCCACATGCGCCCATCGCAACCGTGCACCCTCTTCCCGCCGCAAACCCGTGAAGATCAACAACAGCAGATAATCCCGCAAGATGACATTCTCCAGCCGCATGACCGCCGCGTACCACGCGGGCAAATCATGAGACTTGATCAAGGTTTGGCGTCGGGTCTCACGAAACCAGCTGCGCACCTGGGAGAGTCTGCGCACCGGATTATCCCGGACCAGCGAGTTGCCTTCCGCATCCTCATATTTGCCCGCCGCGAAATTGAACAGGGCGCGCAACACCCGCCCGCCGTGGTTGGCAAACGCCTCCCCGCGCTCTTTGCCGACCAGTGCATGCCGACGCTCCACCTTGTCCTTGGTGATCGACAAGAGAGGCTTGTCCTTCCAGTCAGCAAATTGCAGATCCAGAGCCATGCGATAATTCCGCACCGTGCTGACAGCCAGTTGCCGGGATGCCAGATACTCCTTGAAAACCTCCTCCAGCGTCCGGGATTTCAACGCCTCTTCGCGCTGGTTGGCAATCGGATCTCCGCCGGATGCAATCTCCCCCAGAAGCCTTTGCGCCTCCCTGCGCGCCTGTTCAACCGTCACCTCACCATGCCGCCCCACGGTGATGCGCTTCTTCTTGCCATCAATCCGCTTGTCCACAATGAAGGTCTTGCAATTCATCGTCACCCGCAGTCCGAACCCTTTCAACGTGTCGTCGAAATAGAACACCTGTCCGGACTCCGGAAAAGGCAAGCGGTCGATGGCGGTCTTGATCAGTCTCATGAACACCCCCTGGACAATGATGCCAAAATGGGTACAATCGCGACAATGAGCAGGTCAGAATGCGGATGGCTACATCAAAAAAACGCCCCTGCGAAATAATGAGCAGTTTTTCAATGTAGCCACAGTGTAGCCACTTCGATTAAAAACGGCTCAAACCGCATAAAAGAAGATAGCACACTAACATCATGCTTTTCAAACAATTTTAGAAAAATATCGAACGGTTTAAAAATGGCTAAAACCCGTATTTCTCAAACTCGTAATGAGCAGGTCAGCGGTTCAATTCCGGGAAGCGGCTGCAGAATATCAACGGCTCAGATGGAACTCTTTCCAGTGGGGCAACCAAGCTGATTTGACGGGTTGCGACGGGCCGTGGGCTGGCACGCCAGTCACTAAACCTTAAAGCCTTTGTCACGTAGCTTTGTTCTTGGGCCATGTTCGCGGGAGTCGTTTCCGCCTTTTGGAAACGACTCCCGCATCTTGCACGCAGCCTTGCGAAAAACTACGCATCCCAAAATGGGTGTGGTTTAGCGAGCGTCGTTCTTTTGGTTTTGAGAAGCGACGCTCGCATCTGGTACACGGTTTTGCGGGGAATTACGCTTTCCACGATGGTTGCGCGATAACGACTCCATCGGACGCTCGAAGAGGGATGGCGCATGGCAGGAATACCGCCGGAAGTGGGATCCAACGTCATCGAGGTGCCGCTGTGGTGGCGTAAGCTCCAACCCATGGAGCTTGAGGCGTTGGCGCGTGCGCGTCGTACCCGGACCGTTCCTGTGACCCTCCAACCAGGTCTGGGGGATGAGACTCGGGCGTTATTGGAAACCGAGCGCGACCATATCGATTCCGGGGGCATCGACGCCGTGGCGCGCATACCCCGGCTGCTGGCGCTGGAGATGTTGAACGCCAAACTCAACCGGGTGGTGGAACACTCCCTGCCGGGCGTGGATCGGTACCGTCCGCATCCGCTGCGTTGGCACGAGGAGGGCGATGGGTTGACCTTCTGGACCCAGGAGGCCGATCTGGCGGTCGGGGATCGGGTGGAGTTGCGTTTTTCGCTCTTCCCCGAGCAGCCGATGCCGATGCACGCCTATTGTCAGGTGCATCGCATGCGGCGCGATTGGAACGGTACCGCCATCCGCGTGGAGTGCCGGTTCGAGACCATCCAGGGTGCCGGACAGATGTCGGGTGTGACCCGAAAGGTCAAACCGGTCGCACCCGAACCGACCTTTGTCCCGGAGCCGACGGGTGAACCTTCACCTGTCGTGCCGGAGTACGTTTCCTTGTCCCGAGCCGAGAGCTCTTCCTATTACCTCACGCCGCAACTGCAAGGCACGTTGCCGCGCGAGGTTATCCCGCACACCCCGCCGCCACCCCCCAAATCGACCCCGTCACCCGTTCATCACGAGGAAGATCGCCATGCCAGGGTGGCGCGCAAGCTCGCCGAGGGACAGGCGATCGTCGATGCCGAACCGCATCACGCTTCGGCCTATTTGAGCGATCATCCGGGCAATCGGGCCGGTCTGGTGCCGAAGCGTCAGGATTACCGGCTCAACGACCAGCTGCCGTTGGCCTGGAAGATCGTGAGCCTGAAGAGTTTTGATCAGGCAGTGGCTCACTTTCAGGCCAATCAGGTGTTTTTGTTGCGTGAGGCGGTGGTGCGGCAGAAACGGCTGCTCTACGAGGCCGATACGCTTTTGAAGGCCCTGCGGCAACAAATCGCGCGTGCGCGGCGTCCGGCCTTGTGGCTGCGCGAGTATCTGGATCACCGCTTCCGTCAGGCGATCAGCGAGGAGGAGGAGAATCGCTTGCAGGAGACGTTGCTGCTCTTCATAGAGCTGCTCAAAGGGGTGAACATGCGACCGCCTGGTGCTGCGGATGTCGGGCAGTTGTGGGCCTTTTTCAAGGAATCGTTGGACTTGAGAATTTTGCGGATCCAGTTGGATCCGGTGGAGCAGAAATTGGCCTTGTTGAACACCGAGCGTGATCTGACCGAATTGACCCGCCAGACCGACAATTTGTTCGAGTCATTGCGCGTGGCCAGCCCGGAACTGGTGGATCCGATGCTCGGGATTCGTGAGGCGCTTGAGCGCATCGAAGTGGGGACGCTGGATATCCCCAAGCAGTTGACCCCGGACGGGGATGCGATTTTCGGGGTGAATTTGAGTGCCACGGGGGTGGGTTGGCGTACCTTGCGGTCGCGCGTTTACAAGGGGGATCTGGTCGAGGTGCGTCTGGCGGTCGATCCAGAGGGACAGGGGTTCGAGACGCTTTGGTCTTATGGTCGAATCGTGGTGGTGCAGGAGCCGGACGAGTTCGGCAGGCGGCGGGTGGCCTGTTTCTTCGAGCACATGTCGCAGCTGCATCGCGATCGGTTGCAGGCGCACATTGCCCGGCGGCAGCGTGAGGAGTTGGGAAGGCGCGCCAAGGGGGCGTGAAGCGAATGGACAGGTTGTCAGTAATTCAGAGGTCTGGGGACGATTATCGCCCCCAGTAGGGGTTTGGGGACGAAGTCCCAAAGGTTTTTTTGACATTAAACCGCACCTGCTTTGGGATGCGTAGTTTTTTGCAAGGCTGCGTGCAAGATGTGAGCGTCGTTTCCAAGCGCGCTAAAGTCAAAAACAAAGTCCCAAGGGCTTTGCCCTTGGATCCCACCAGGGGGATAATCCCCCTGGACCCCTATTAATGGAACTACGCATCCCGTGATGGTTGCGGTTTAAAACCGCACCCGGCTTGAAATGTCTGATTTTTTACTGGTGAAAAAAAAGAGAGGGTCTGGGAGATTCATCTCCCAGGGTTTTGACTTTAGCGCGCTCTTCAAAAGAAGCATTTTTTGCGAAAACAGGCCGCGCGCAGCCTTGGTTTCCGGGGAGGTATTGCGTTTTTTGCAAAACCTCCCCGGAAACCATCGCCAGAACCAACAGCGACAGGCAAGCCGCCATGCGCACAAGACCTGCGTGTCAGAGAGTCAAACCGTGCGCCTTGCCTCCAACCGTCGCCACGCCTGCTGAAAGGTGATGGCCACGATATCATCCGCGTGACGTTGCCAAAGTTGTTCGTGAAACCGCTCCAGGGCATCCAGGTGTGCGGCGTGTATCCCTTTCGGGTGGATGTTCAGCGCGACAAAGATCTCGTTTTCTTCTCCCCTCCGGTAGCCGGCGGCCCGCAGATAGCCCTCGATACAGGCGAGCAAGGCCACCGGATCGCTGCCCAGTTCCAGTCGTTGAAAATCGTTGGTGAGCACGCTGGAAAAGCGCCAATAGGCCCGTTTCAGCCGGCTGACCGGCTTGTTTGTGTTTTGAGGGGACTCATTGCAGGGAAGACCGCGCGCGGTTGGCGTTGGAAGATCGAGCAGGATCGTCAAAGCCTGGCGCAGTGCTGCGGGAAGGCGAACCTTCAGCCGTTCGCGCGGGGTGAAACGATAGGCGCCGATCGGGATCTCGAACACCCCTGCACCTTCGGGGGCGGAACGGTTCAGGCCGGAGTTCGGGGTTAGCCAATAATTTCCGACCCTCGGTACGCAGGAGAAGTCAACCTGCTGCATCGCCGTGGTGAGCGCAAAACCGGGGATGATGCTCGAATCGATGCGATAACCGGTCTCCGACAAGGCGGCAAGCAACATCGCCTCATCGGGTTGCAGGCCGTAGCCGCCGGCACGAAAGGCGATGCAGCGGTAATCGGGTGCGTGCGGGGTGAGAAGGTCGCTTAAATGGGTCGCGGCGCGCCGCAGCCAGGCAACGGTACGCGCCCGGCGCTCATAGGGATCTTTGACACAGGTGCCGCAGAGATAATCTTTCGGATCAAAGAGAAAACGCCCGTCTGCAATGCGGGTGTTTTCCCAGTGCGGATGGAGATGGCTCTGGACATCGTGACCGCACCGTATGGCATCCACGAGTTGTGCCTCGGCCAACTCCGGGAAACGCTCCAGTCCCAGGGCGCGATAACGCCACAGACAGGCGACATCGGCAAAGAGGGTCAGCGGAATGCCGACTCTGTCACAACAGGCGAGCAGGCGCGCGGTTGGCTCGATCAGAACCGCCTCTTCCGGGAGCGCGATGCCCCCCAGGAACAGTTCGTAGTCGGCGGAGTAGAGGAGGTGGATCATGGCCGTTCCGACGCATGGCTCGCTTTGAACGTGGTTATTGGGAGTTCTCCACCGTTCCCTGCAAGAGAATCCACATCCAGCCTGACTCCCTTTCGACTTTGATCACGGATCGGAAGTGTTTCAGGAGCATGAGAAAGATGAGCTCTTCGCGTTCCCAACTCACCGCTTCAAAGGGGCCAGCCATGGTTGATGAACTTTCGGATCCCAGCGACAGATCGTACAGTGCCAGTCCATTTGGTTTGAGGGCGCGGGCATGTTCCCGGAAGAAGCCATCCAGATCGAAGGCATGGTCGACGCAATTGGAGTAGATGAGGTCCAAGGAGTGATCGGGGGCCTCCAGATGCATGAAATCTCCAGGCTTGACAAAAGGGTTTTCCGGGCCAGGATTCAGATCAATGCCCCAGGCATCTTGCAATCCCAGATCGCGTAAAACTTCCACCTCTGTCCCTTGTCGAGCGCCCAGGCAGAGAATTTTCGCATCCCGAGGGAGCAGGGTGCACAGATGGGAGAAACGGCGAAAGAACCGATATCGATAGTCGATCAAAGTTTTAGAGTCCAATCCCCCCTTGCTTTTGATCATTTCGTCCCATTTGGTCTTCTGATGGGTGAGATACTCTGCATAATCGGTGTAATCGCGAGAGGTGATGCCATCCCTGGATGCCGATTGCCACCCTCCTTTACCGTGATGTTTGTGTCGAACCGGATGTTTGTCACGATCATGGTTGTATTGCGGATCTGTCAGTCGACTCCAGGCGCGCATTTGTCGGGTGCGATAGAGAGGAAATTTTAAGAAAAATGTTTTTATCCAAAATTTAAGAAACATTTTAACTCCAGGGTATTCAGGAAGATGTGAGCAGCTTTGGAGTGGTTGGCAGATTGGTTGGTTGAAATGCGAGAAATCAATGAAATTCATTGCGTGCCGCTTGCAAACTCAACCAGTTCCACAAGAACAGTCGATGATCGGCCAATCCGGCCCGATGCGCCTGCCAACGTGCAGCGACCCAATCGGCCTGCGCACCGGCGACCGGGACGAGAGGGGGGTGCTCTGGGTAGGTTTTCAACCAATCGGCGGTCGGTACGCCGAATCCCTTCTTGCGCCGATCAATGAGGGTATCCGGCAGGATGCCGCGCATCGCTTTTTTCAGCAGATATTTGCGCACGCCGTTTTTAAGTTTATAGCGACGCGGCAATTTCTGGGCGAATCCAGCCACATCGTTGTCCAGGAAGGGGGCGCGCACTTCAAGCGAGACCATCATCGAAGCGCGGTCCACCTTCATCAAGATGTCGTCTTGTAAATAGAAATTGGCGAAGTATTCCAGCGAGCGGTCGAGTGGATGGGTGACTTCCGCGGTATTCCAGAGTTCCAGGGCCTCGGAGTAGAGTGCCTCGATGGTGACCGGCTGGTGGAGAAGTTCGGCGATTTCATCGGGTTCCAGCGGCGCCATCCAGGTGGGATTCCAGAGCGCCATGGGGTGCGACAGCCCGGAGAGGAAACGCCGGATCTTGAAATCCAGGCTCATGTAGCGTCCCGACCGGGGCAGATGATTGGCCAGGCTACGCAATCCGGCGTGAAGCGGGGCTGGCACCAGACGGTGATAAATTTGCGCCGGGGTCAGTGCCAGGAAGGGGTCGTAACCGGCGAAGAGTTCATCCCCGCCATCGCCCCCCAATGCCACGGTGACCTGTTGGCGGGCAAAGCCGCTCAAGAGCGTTGTCGGCAGAATCGACGGATCGCCGAACGGCTCGTCCAGATGGCCGAGAACCTCGGGGATCATCCCTTTGGCTTGATCCAGGGTGAGAATTTGTTCGCGATGGTGTGAACCGATATGGCGGGCCGCTTGACGCGCCCAGTCCGATTCGTCGTAGGAGGGTTCTTCAAAGCCGATGGCAAAGCTTTGCAGCGTGTCAGGTGGACGATGACGGGCCGCCAAAGCGAGCACGCTGGTCGAGTCGATGCCACCGCTCAAGAAAAATCCGAGCGGCACGTCGCTCTCCATGCGACGCTGCACAGCTTGTGACAGGAGCGCACGCAACTCCTCGACCAACTCCGCTTCGGGGCGACTCTCCCACGAGGGATCGGGATGGAGGCGGTATTGCCAATAACGACCGGTTGTGAGCGAAAAATCACGCAGATCCAGTTCCATCCAGCTGCCGCCGGGCAGTTTGCGGCAGCCTTGAAAGAAGGCGTTGGGTGCCGGGATGAAACCGTAAGCAAACAGTTTTTGCACGGCGAGCGGATCGACGCACGCGGTGAAATCACCGTGCAGGACCAGGGCGGACAACTCCGAGGCGAAGAGGAAGCGGTTCTTTTCCAAGGCATAGTAAAACGGTTTTTTGCCGAAGCGGTCGCGGGCCGCAAAGAGTCTGCGTTGCGCGCTATCGTGGATCACGAAGGCGAACATGCCGTTGAGTCGCTCAGGCAGCGCATGGCCCCACTCCCGGTAGCCGTAGATCAAGGTTTCGGTATCGGAGTGGTCGCTGGTGAAACGGTGTCCGCGCGCCTCCAGGGTGCGACGCAGTTCGGCGTGGTTGTAAATCTCCCCGTTGAAGACGATACAGAGTTGCCGATCCAGGCTCCACATCGGCTGTTCGCCCCCCGCCGGATCGAGGATCGCCAGGCGACGGTGACCCAGAAAGACCCGCTGTTCGACATCGATATGGAACCCTTCGCCATCCGGACCACGATGGTGAAGGGCACGGGTCATGCGAGTCAGATCCTCTGAGCTGCCCGATCCGGCAAAGCCAACGATGCCACACATCGCGACTCAGCAATCCGTGGAAAGCGGGTGCGTGCCGGGTGAGCGCCGATCGGAACGGAGCAGTCGTGGTGAGCCGGATCGGTGCGTTGATTGATCGTCTTTGGGCTGCATGAAAAGTTCCTTGCAAAGTGAAGAATCGGTTGCATCATGTCGCGATGGGCGCAATGCTCCTTAGCATATCGATTTTAAGATGGATTCGTCAAATCGGTTCGGAAAACCGCATAGAGGGTGTGAGGAAGTCTGGCATGTCGCGTGTGCGTTCTGCGCTGATGGTTTGGTTGACAAGATTGCCGGGCGCATGGCAAGAGTCGTTGTGCCGATGGCTGGCGAAAGGGATGGCGACCGATGCGTTGCGTGACCTGCTGTTTCGCGTGGCGGAAGCGCGCGTTGAGCGTCTGTCGGCGGATGACGGGTTGCGTTTTTTGTTTCGTCTGGATGACCGGCTGTACAAACTGCAGGGGCGAGGAGCCGTGCGACTGGGCGGTGGAGTGCATTTGAAGCACCGCCTGATGGGGTATCACGATTTTTTTGTCGGACGTGTGACATCTGGCGAACGGGTGTTGGACGTGGGGTGCGGCAACGGCGCCCTGACGCGGGATATGGCAGCACGGGCTGGATGCCGTGTGGTGGGGGTTGAGTTGAATCCGCAGAATGTTGCCGAGGCGAAAAGAAGGCATCCCCATCCACAGGTGGAGTACCGTCACGGTGATGCGACGAGAATCGATGGCGATTTGGGAGTGTTCGATGTGGTGGCGCTTTCCAACGTGCTGGAGCATCTGCCGGTCAGGGTGGCATTCTTGAAACGTCTGGTGGCACAAAGCGGGGCACGACGCCTGTTGATCCGGGTGCCGTTGTTTGAACGCGACTGGCGTGTACCATTGAAACGGGAGTTGGGGGTGGAGTGGCGACTGGATACCACCCACGAGACCGAATACACCTTGGAATCGTTTCAGGAGGAGATGCACGCCTCCGGTTTGACCATCACCCATCTGGAGGTGCGCTGGGGGGAGATCTGGGCTGAAGTCAGACCGGTCGGCGATCGGGCAGAGGTGAAGGCATGAACCGGATTGCCAAACTGGTCGATCCCCTCGTTCAAGAGTTGCGGGGGCGTATGCGGCGTCGCGTGCATTATATTTCCGACTCGGCCAACTGGTCCTACAAGTGGGATGCGCATTATATCTCCCGAGGGCTTGAGGCGCGGCTGGGCGATACCGTGCCGATCATCACCGCGCCGTGGCGCCTGCGTCATCAGGTGATCCTGTTCGGGAATCGTGCGGCGTGGTTCTTTGGGCCGCGTGAGCGGTTGCACCCTTCCAATGCGCTGTTTCTCACCTGGTTTCACGGGGAGCCGAATTCGAGCGAATCACGCATGGATGAGATGTTCGCGCAGATGCCCGGGGTGTTCGATCGCATGGAGCGGGTGATCGTTTCGTGCGTCACCTCGCGGAAGATGTTGATGGAGCAAGGCGTGGCCGGGAAGAAGATCGAATTGATCCCGCTCGGCGTGGATCTTGACCGGTTCCGACCTGCCGATGCCGCGACGCGCGCCCGTCTGCGCGCCGGGTTGGAGATCCCCGAGGAGGCGTTCGTCATCGGCTCGTTCCAGAAGGATGGGGTTGGTTGGGGTGATGGCGAGGAGCCCAAGCTGGTCAAGGGGCCGGATTTTTTTTTGGCTCTGATGGAACGGATTCGCGGGGTCCATCCGCAGCTGATGGTGATGCTGACCGGTCCGGCACGCGGTTATGTCAAGCGTGGTCTGGAGCGGCTGGGCATTCCGTACCGGCACCGTTTTCTGGAGGATTATCGTGATATCGTCTCGTGTTATCAGCTGCTCGATCTCTATGCGATCACCTCACGTGCCGAGGGTGGGCCCAAGGCGTTGATGGAGAGTTGGGCCTGTGGCATACCGGTGGTCTCCAGCCGCATGGGCATGCCGGCGGATTGGATTCTGGATGGTCAGAACGGTTTTTTGTCCGATGTCGGGGATACCGCGTGCATGGCCGGGCAGGTGGTGGCCCTGCTGCGCGATCCGACGCTGCTGGCCATGCTCCGGGATGGCGGGCTTGAAACGGTGCAGGGGTTGGACTGGGACCGGATCGCCGATCAATATCATGCGATGCTGTGCGGTTGTGGCGTGATTTAAGGTTGCTCTCGGTTGCGGGCTTCTGATAGACTTGGTTTTCCAACCCATTACTTAATTGTTATCGAAAGTCAGTTCAGCAGCCGTGCCTATTCGGAGAGTCCGTTTTCTTGCGAGACTCTGATGTATTCCTGTAATAAACACCCAAGGATGAAGACGACATGACCATGAAAGTGGAGTTTGCCGGCATGATCAAGGAAGCGGTCCGTGAGATGTTTGCGGCCTATCTGGTCATGGAGGTTGAAAACGGCCCGACGATCACCAAGAAGGATGAGGATGATTACCGTCCACCGAGCTCGGAAGTGACCGTGGTGATCAATTTCTCTGGTGGCATTCACGGGGGGATTCACCTGGCCGCGCCGTTGCATGCCGCCATGGAGCTGGCTTCCGCCTTCTCGGGTGAGAATTACGATACCATCTTTGGTGAGGCCGGGGATGGCTTCGGTGAATTGGCCAACATCGTCGCCGGTGGTGTGCAGACCCGATTGGGTACGGGGTATGGCAACATCAACCTCACCCCCCCCACACTGATCACTGGCAACGACTACAAGATGCAGTACAAGAGCAACTTCGATAGTGTCAAGCAGTACTTCAAGTGCGAGGCAGGGTTGTTCTTCGTCGAATTCTTCTTTTATGTCCAGCAGTTCAAAAAGCGTTGATCGGTTGGTTCAACGGCTTTTGTTCTTGAGATTGTCACCATCGCGGGGTTCCGAGACGATACCGCAATCATCCCGGGAAGCGTCATCTCACATGGAACTCCCGCAAGGGAAGACACGGGTGGGGATGAGGAGGGCTTCCCCCATCATGCAAGTTTCTTAAAGGCTGCGTGCAAGATGCGGGAGTCGTTTCCAAAAAACCAAAAACGACTCCCGCGAAGGCGGCGCGCGGCTGAAGAGCGCGCTAAAGTCAAAGTCAAAACCCTGGGAGATGAATCTCCCAGACCCTCTCTTTTTTTTCACCAATAAAAACTGCACATTCCACGCTATAGAGCCGATTAATCCTCGCCGGTCAACTCATTCGCCAATCGGGCGAACTCCTCAATCGAGAGTGTCTCCCCGCGCCGTTCCGGATCGATGCCGGCCTGCTGCAACCAGGGGCGCGGATCGTCGCGGATCACCCGCAGCGCATTGCCGAGCACCTTGCGGCGCTGTCCGAAGGCAGCGCGTACCACCCGGGAAAAGAGTTTGAGATCCCGCACCTCGGCCAGCGGTGTCGCGCGTCGGGTGAGGCGGATCACCGTGGAGTGCACTTTGGGCGGGGGTCGGAAGGCGGCAGGCGGAACCTGCAACACCGGTTCAATGGCCATCCACAGCCCGCAAAGCACCGAAATGGTGCCATAGGCCTTGGTACCGGGGTTGGCGCTTAACCGTTCCGCAACCTCGGTTTGCAGCATCACGGTCATGCCAGCGATCGCTGCGCGCTGCTCGATCAGATTCATCAGGATGGTTGTGCCGACGTTGTAGGGAAGGTTGGCGACAATGGTGATCTCCCCCCCCAACTGTTCGGCCAGGGCCAGGTAATCGACGCGCACGGCATCGGCCCGCTCGACGTGCAGTTCGCCCAGACCTCGAGTGCGTTGTTGGAGCAGCGGCACGAGCGATTCGTCGAACTCAATCGCCCACACCCGGCCACAAGCGTTCAGCAGCCAGACGGTCAACGCGCCGGGTCCGGGACCGATCTCGACCACCCGGTCATTCGGTCCCACATCGGCAGCCGCGACGATGGCGCGGGCGATCGATTCATCGGCGAGGAAGTGCTGTCCGAGCCGTTTTTTGGCCACCGGGTAGAGGGAACGGGATAGCGACGCAGCCATCGTCAACCCAGGAAGCGCCGCACGCGCGGGATGAACTCCATGGGCGTGAACGGTTTGGTGATGAAGTCGTTGGCGCCGAGGCGGAAGGCGGTTTCGCGGGTTTCGATGGCATTGTCGCCGGTCACCAGGATCACCGGGAGCTGCCGGGTTTTCGGATCCTCGCGCACCTTGGTGAGAAAACCGAAGCCATCGAGGCTGGGCATCTGCACGTCGCAGATGATCAGGTGACAGGTGTGGCTTTGCAGGGTGGACAGGGCGTGCAGGCCGTCGGCGGACTCCAGGGTGCGCACCCCCTCTTGATGGAGGAAGGCCACCAGCAGTTGGCGGAACTCGGTATCGTCGTCGATGATGAGCGCTTGCGGCACCACTTCCGGCAGTTGGGCGTAAAAGATGCTGCCGATCCCCTCTTTGGATTCGACGGTCAGATCGCCGTGATGGGCGCGCAGCAAGTCGCGGCTGAAGGGCAGGCCGTAGCCGGTGCCGTGTTCACCGGCGGTGCCGACCGTAGAGGTTTTCTCCTCCAGGCTGAAGAGTTTGGCAAGCCGTTTCTGGCGGATGCCGACCCCGGTATCGAGCACGGCGATGGTCGAGGGTTTGCCATTGGGTCTGAGCAGGGTGATGCGATCGCCCCGGTTGCAGAATTTGACCGCATTGGTGAGCAGATTGTGCAACACCTCGCCGAAAAGGGCGGGATCGGCTTGCAGGCGGAACGACTCGGGCAGATTGTTGACCAAATCAATCCCTTTCTGCTCGGCCATGGGACGGATCGACTCCAGGGCCTTGTCGCCAAAGAAGCGGGCGTTGAAAAAACGCGGTTCCGGAACGATCTTGCCGGTTTTCAAGCGACTGATGTTCAAGATCTCGTCGATCAGACCGAGCATTTTGGCGCTGCTCTCGGTGATCCAGTTCAGATAACCTTTCTGCTTCTTGCTCAAGGGATTTTTGGGATCGTTGTCGAGCAGTTCCAGAAAGCCGAGGATTGAGGTGAAGGGACCGCGCAGATCGTGGGCCACCAGCGAGACGAACTGGTCTTTCAAGCGGGTGGCGCGTTGCGCGGCATCGCTGGCGCGACGCAGGGCGGCTTCGGCTTTGCGGTGACGGGTGACATCGCGCAGGATCACCACGACGTGCCAGGCCCCCTTGATCTGGATGGCGGAGCTGGAGGCTTCGACCGGAAAGGTTTTGCCGTTCTTGCGTTTGACCACGAATTCGGTGACGCGCCCGATCATCGTCCCTTTGCCGGTACGGCTGAACCCTTTGAAGCTGTTTTGCAGGCGCGAGGCGAATTCGGTCGAGGGGAGGAGTTCGACCACCGGACGTCCGAGGATTTCGCCAGGCTCAAAGCCGAAGACGCGGCTGGCAGCCGGATTCCAGAAGGTGACACGCATGTTGGCATCGAGGATCAGGATCGGATCCAGCGCTGCCGAGGCGATGGCATCCAACCGTTCGCGCGCCTCGCTCAAGTTCTCCGCTTCGCTTTCGACCCGCTTTTCCAAGAGAGCCTTGGCTTTTTGGAGTTCGTTGAGTGCGGCTTCGAGGTTGCGGGCGCTGCGACATTTTTCCAACACATGGTGGATCGCCCGATTGAGAATCTCCACGCTCAATTCGTTTTTGCGCAGATAGTCATCCGCGCCGACCCGTACTGCTTCCAACAGCGCCTCATCCCCCTCGGTACCGGTGAACAGGATGCAGCCGGCGCGGCTGCCGCGGGTTTTGAGTTCGCGGATCAGGTCGATGCCCGACTCGTGGTCAAGGCGGTAGTCGATAAAGGCGAGTTGCGGATCCCCCTCCTGTTCCACCCGTTTGAGCGCTTCATCCACGGTGGCGCAGGCGAGTGGGGTGATGGTCCAGCGGGTGAGTTTCTTGAGCAGCGCGGACAACAGGGCCCGTTCCATCGGGTTGTCGTCTACGACCAAGGCGATGAGCGCGTCGTCCATGGTATTGAATTCGTGGGCCTCTGATGCTTGTGCGGGTCTCTTGGCACGTGTCAATGGTTTCGTTAGGTTCATGCAGGTACGATACCACGTTTCTTTGCACTTGCGGAAAAAAATGGGGATGTGGAATGAGAAAAATTTCCGGGTGACGCTGGACGCCCTAAACGATTACCGTCGTTCAGGAATCTGGCGCCCCCCGGATCTTTGGCAAATGGGGGGCTGAATGGTTGCTTTTTGAAGAGCGCGCTAAAGGCCAAAGTCAAAAGCAAAACCCTGGGAGAGGAATCTCCCAGACCCTCTCTTTTTTTTCCAATAAAAGCGAATCATGCCAGGCTATCAAATCAGCTCTGTCGATCCACCAGGATGATTGGTGCCTCCACCGATGTCTCCATCAACCAGCCTGCGCAACTCCGGCTCACTCCCCCGGGTTGATGGTGGCGATGCTTAGGAGCGCGATCTCCTCCAACCGCACCGACAAGGAGTCGGCCAGCGCCAGATCGTCCCGAATCAGTGCCTCGCAGCACAAGTCGGCTTGTGCCGCCAACCGCCTCCAGCCGATGATGGCAGCACTCCCCTTGAGCTTGTGGATGCTGCGATAGGCTGCCGCGCCATTGCCGGCCAGCAGATGGCCGCGCATCTCATCCAGCAGGGAGATGGCATCCTGACAGGCGGTCTCCATCCAGCGCCGATGTTCTGCCGGCATCATGGCCGTCCCGATCAGACGAAACTGCACCGGATCCAACAGAGGCAGCGCGTCGCTCCTTGCATCCGGGGCAACCCCGTCGGACTCGGCGAAGTTGCCAACGATCCCGTCTCCCGCCATACCCTTTCGTCCGGCGTGGAGTTCCCCCTCATCCAGCCCGATCCGCAACCGATGCATGATCTCGCGCAGCCGGGCCGGCACCACCGGTTTGGTGATCACATCATCCATGCCGGCCATCAGACAGGCGTCAATGTTCTCCTGCCGCGCATCGGCGGTACAGCCGAGGATCGGGATGTCGGCTGTCGGCGTAGGCAAGGCGCGAATCCTCTGGGTGGTGGCGATGCCATCCATGCCGGGCATATGCACATCCATCAAAATCAGATCGAAATCGGCCCGCTCAAGGATTTCCAACCCTTCGAGTCCACCGTCCACCTCAGTCACCAGACACCCCTCATGCTCCAGCAGACGGGCCGTGATCGCCCGGTTGAGCAGATGATCCTCGATCAGCAGCACGTTGAGCGGATCCGCCGGGCCCAAGCGTTCCCCCTCCTCGTCGTCATCCTCCGGCGGCGTGGTCACGGGCAGGGTCAACGACAGCCAGAATCGACACCCACCCTCGGGCAGATTCTCGCCACCGATCCGCCCTTCCAAAAGTTCGGTCAGACGATGGGCGATCGAGAGTCCCAAACCCACGCCCGCAAACGCGCGGCTCCTGGAGCTGTCCACCTGGGTGAACGGCTCAAACAGACGCTCCGCGAACTCCGCCGGAAACCCTGGACCCGTGTCCCGCACCTCCAGCGTGACGCACGCCGGGGAGTCCCTGGGCGCGGATTCAAGGTGACAGCCCAGCGTGATCTGACCACGATCGGTGAACTTGACGGCATTCCCCAGCAGATTGGTCAGGATTTGCCCCAACCGCTCACCATCGGTCAACACCCATTCCGGCAGCCTCTCCACCCCTTCGCACACCAGCGACACCCCCTTGCCATGCACCTGGGGGGCAAAGCGATGCATCACGCCGGTTACCAGGGAGTGCAGCGGACAGGGGGCCTTCATCAAGGTCAAGGCGTGCGTCTCGATCCGGGAGAGATCCAGAATGTTGCGGATGATCCCCTGCAGCGCTTCGCCGCTGCCAAGCATGGTGCGCACATAACTCTGCTGGATGGCATCCAGCGGCGTCTCGTTGAGCAGATGGCTCAATCCCATGATCGTATGCATCGGCGTGCGGATTTCATGACTCATCACCGCCAGAAATTCGCTTTTGGCGCGATTGGCCGCTTCCGCTGCCTCCTTGGCCGCTCGCAAGGCAACCTCCATCTGTTTGCGCTTCGTGATGTCCTGGATCTGCGACACGAAATGGACCGGTTGACCATCCTTGTCGCGCAACAGTGAAGAGCTCAACAACACCCAGACGATATGGCCATCCCGATGCAGATAGCGCTTCTCCATCTGGAAGGTGGAACGAATTCCGGCCAACGTCTCGCTTAGCAGATCCAGATCGACCTCCAGATCATCCGGATGGGTGATGCGCTGGAAGTTCATGGCCAACAGTTCGACCTCGTCATATCCGACAATGTCGCACAAGGCCCGGTTGACCTTGAGAAACGCCCCATGCGTGGAGACCAGGGCCATGCCGTGCGCTGCGGTTTCAAATGCCCCGCGAAACCGTCTTTCGCTGAGCGCCAGATGCTCTTCGACCTCTTTGCGCGCCGTGATGTCATGCAGAGAAATCACGGCTCCCTGGGGTTCATCCATGGGAGCCGTCATCGCCTGGGCCGTGGCGATCAGCGTGCGGCGGATCCCATCCCGTTTCTGGACAATCACCAACTCCTGGTGGATCACCTTGTGCCCTCGCAAGGCTCTCTGCAGCGGAGCTTCATGCGCCAGGATGCGGGTGAAGCCATCGGCCTGAAAAATCTCGCTTTCACCCGACTCATCCTCCTGGAAGATCTCCGGCGTCTCCATACCGTGAAAGCTTCGATAGGCACGATTGCACACGGTCATCCGTCCGCGTGCATCGCAGGCCGCCACCCCATCCTGGATGTTTTCCAGCACCGTGGTCAAAAACATCTTCTGCTGCGCCAGATTCTCCAGCGCCAATTTCTCCGAGGTGATATCCTCCACCACGGCGATGTGGTATTCCGGACGCTCTTCCGGGCGCCAGGTGGGAGAGACCGTCAACCGGACCCAGACGATGGAACCATCCCGGTGCAGATAACGCTTGTCCATCGCAAAATCGTGGATCTTCCCGGCCATCAACCGTTCCATATTGCCCAGATCCTCTGCCAGATCATCGGGATGGGTGATCTCCTGAAACCCCTTTTCCAGCATCTCTGCGGCTGTATAGCCCAACATCCCGGCATAGCGGCGGTTGATCCGCGTGAACCGACCACTCGGTGAATGAATCAGAGCCACGCCC
Source organism: Magnetococcus sp. YQC-9 (assembly GCA_039908105.1). Taxonomy (GTDB): domain Bacteria; phylum Pseudomonadota; class Magnetococcia; order Magnetococcales; family Magnetaquicoccaceae; genus Magnetaquiglobus. Next base: position 3,587 of record JAMOBI010000055.1, on the reverse strand, counting down.
ACCGCTGCCTGCTCGAAGATGGTGCGAAACAACTTTTCACTCTTTTCCAAGTCTTTGCGCAGCAACGCCTCTTGCCGGATGCTGACCTCGGCGCGCTCTAAGATCCGATTCATTCCAGAGGATAGCAGACCGATCTCATCCTCCTCATGGCCCCGTTCTGAAGGCAGACGCATCCTTGTGCCGGGAACGATCTCCCGCATCCGTACCGCCAACCGCATCACCGGTCTGCCCAGGTGGTAGCGGATCAACAGCACCATCAGCACCGTAGCCAGCAGATTCTGCCCCATGAACAGCAGAGATTGATGCAGGGAGGTCCACACCGCGATGGCTTCGATCTCCGCAGTGTTGGCCAGCAGAATCAACTCCCCGATCCGCTCCCCGCGATCGACCGGAGAAAAGAGCAAAAAAGGCTTGCCACGGGAAAAATCGACCTTTTCACCGCGAATCTGCTCCACATGGAAACCATCCTCTCCGTTGACACGCACGCCGAGAAACAGGGAGTGGGCCATCAACCCCTCCATAACCTCGCGGGAGATCGGTTCATTGTGGGCGAAAACACCCACTTCAAGCTGTGCCCGGATGGTGAGGAACAGACGATCTTGCAGGTCCATGGCATGTTCGATCTCATCCTGGTAAGTCATAAGATAGGTCATGACACCCACCACCAGGGAGTAGATCAGCATTGCCAGACCGATGATGACGGCCAGTTTGCGATCCAGGCTTTTCGCAGGATTGATCATGCCGAGCGGTCAGTCGCGCAGATCCAGCACGGTGCGTACCGAATCATCGAGCGCATCGGGGTGGATATAACCGATCGCATTGGGATTCGTGGCGATCGTGCGCACCACCTCCCGGCTGTTGGGAACGGTGAACGGAGGCGTGACACGGCCGCTAAAGGTCAGACGGGCCCAGTAGGTGTTGACCTGGTTGAGAGACATTCCATTGATTCTTTTGAAGAACTCCTCTCTGGTTCGACTGTCGCGCGTCTGTTCGACGACCGTGACATGCCGTCCGTTCGGGAAGCTGGTGCTGCGTCCCAAAAACAGATCGGAGATTTGCGTCCGGCTCAATCTGGAGAGCTCGTTGCTGGCATGAACCACCACCACCAGCTCCTCCCCTGCCCAGGAAAGGGAGCTGCCGGTCAGCCAACAGAGGATAAACAGGACAGGCCGCATCAGAAGACAAAATCCAGACTGACGGAGAACGCCTGGACCGTGAGCGGCTGCGAGCCATCCAGCAGCGTTCCCGGGCGCAGCAGATAGCCGTTCGGATGCACATGGGTGCCATCCCATTGCCACTTCAGGGCAGCCCAGGGATTGAGGTCATAACGCACGCCCAGACTCATGGTCTCCTGGTGGATGCGGCTGGAGTTGATGGCCAAGATCGACGCCTGTTGCAGGCCGTTCAAGGCGGCTTCCAGATTGGCTGGCAGACCATCCCCCCAGTTGGAGGAGATGGATTGCGCCCGATGATGGGGACGAATGGCACTGATCAGGGTATACGGCGTCCAATCCCCCCAACGTTTGGCCACTCCCGCATACGCGATATCGTGATTCACGTTCATTTCGATCGATGAGCTGACGGTACCGAGTTCCGCCTGCACCAACCAATCCTTGTCGTCGTAAACCAAACCCACGGTCGACAAGCGGATGCGGGAGGCATCGAAGGTCATGTTCCGGCGCAGATCGGCGGCCTGGGCCTCGACACTCGGCAGCCCCATGCCCGCCAGGCCATCGAGGGCATTGAAGAGCGGGGTTAGCGGTTTGGCTTCGGATGCGACACGCAGATGGGAGTGCCCGGCCTTGAACAGCCAACGGCCCTCTTCGTAGGTGAGGGTCGCGGTGATGGCCTGATCAAGCGTCATGCGATAGAGATCTTCATCCATCGGCACCCCAATGCCGATCGAACGTCCTCCCTGAACCTTGAAGCGCCATGTGGCGGCATTCGATCGCCAGGCGTAGGAGCCATCAAAACCATCCAGCGAGTAGAGCGGAATCCAACCGTAAAACTCCACTGGAGGACGGATCCAGGGATATCCATAGCCCATGTTGCGCTGTTCCGAGACCAAAAAAAGATCGTAGCCCACCCGACCGAAACGCAGATCGAGATCCGGCATGGGGGTCCAGGCCAGCAAGGCCCAGTCGAGGTGGTATCCCGGATTGTGGGTGATCTGATTGCGCAGCACCATCTGGGTCATGACGGACAGGTCGGATGAGAGGCGCAAATTGGCCTGCAGACCCAGACGCGAATCCCTCAGCCAGCTGTCGTTGGGAAACCAGCTGCGATCCTCGGGCAAGGAGTCCTTGGGGCGTTGATTCAGATCGCGGACAAATGCGGAGGTGGCGTTATCATCGTGAATCCAGCCGAGCGTACCGAATCCGTTGATCTGTAGATTCTCGAACCCCATGGCCAAGCCCGAGGCCGGAAAAAGCCAGACAAAGAGAAGCAACAACCGCCAGCCGATCCCGCACGGGTCGTCGATCGATCCAGTCGGTCGCTGGAACGGATCCAATCGGGTGGTGGGGTGCATGAGTATCGGGGGCATGGGGCGTGATGCCAGAATTTTGTAATGGAATATCGATGCCGGGATGCACAGCCAATTGGAAGCGGGGCTTTGGCTCTTCTTTGAATCCTGCACGTTTGGTGATTCGATCGATGCGCTTCAATAGCCGCTCTTGGCGCGCAACAGCTCGGACTGCCGCAGGAAAATGTGTTGAATCAACTTCTCGCGATCCGGATCAAGAATCGGCTCGAATCGACACGCCACGCGCATCATCCCATCTTCAACGTTCTCGAAGATCTTCATCACCCGTCCGAAACATTCGATGATCGTCATATTCTCGACCGAGAGCGACAACCGGATCTCCACCACATCACCCACCACCAGACCCGGATCCTTGTCCACGAACGAAATGCCACCTCCGCTCAAGTTCACCGAGGTGAGCGTCATCGGACGCTCGCCCTCAGCCGGATGGAACAGCCGCAGCAACAAATTCAGTTTCTGATCCAGCCGCACCAGAACACGCGCCAGAACAGGTTCGCTCTGTTCGAGTTTTTTCAAGGCATCGGTGATATCGAGCATGGCGATCGCCTGGTGAATGTCATCGCTCTTGCGCGGGAAAGCACGGTTCTGCTCGAAATAGCTCATGACCCCCTTGAAGCGCTCCTCGTCGATCTTGCGCCAAGCCATGGGGAGCATATCATCCACACGAACGAACTCCCGTTGCTGCTGTTTGGGCTGAATCGGATTGCTCTGCTGTTGCGCCATGCTGGCTCCAGATCACCGTACTATACCGCAACCGTCCCAAAGAAGCGTCATTTTCCGCAAGGCCGCGTGCAAGATGCGCGCATCGTTTCCAAAAAAACAAAAAACTGATGCTCGCGAAGGCGGCGCGCGGCGCATTTTTTGCGAAAAATGCTTCTTCTTCAAAGAGCGCGCTAAAGTCTAAAGTCAAAACCCTGGGAGAGGAATCTCCGGTGGTGCCTTACGTTAACCTAGCGGATCAACCAAGCTGATTTGACTGATTGCGATGGTCTGGCACGCCAGTCACCAACCCTTAAAGCCTTTAGTCACGCGGCTTTGTTCT
>JAMOBI010000204.1:0-2650 GCA_039908105.1 Magnetococcus sp. YQC-9 | reverse complement strand
AGACCGTCCGATGGCTTGAGGTCCGTTTTTTTTGAGCGCCAGCAGCATGTTGATGAGCACGAATAATTGTACTATCAATCAATAACGCTTCGAGATCCGGGTCATCAGAGACAGCTTTCATGATCCGTTCCCAGGTTTCATTGTCAACCCATCGCGATAACCTTTTATAATTTTTGCTCCATCCACCAAAACTTATCGGAATGTCACGCCATGGCGCACCTGTCCGAACAGTCCAAAGTATTGCCTCGATAAAAGTGCGTTGATTTTTACCGATTTTTTCTTGATTGCCCCGCATCTTTGGCAAGACACCTTTGATTCGTTCCCATTGATCATCACGCAATAATAATCGATCCATATCATTATCTCCTTTTGGACATGATATCGATTAGATTATCGAATGTCAACACGCCCTAGCGTCAGAGGGCAAAATCGGTGAACAATAAGAATGCAAACATTAACTTACTAACTTAGTTGGAGTATGACATGAATCTATCTTTGAGAGCCTATGCGAGACATCGAGGCGTTTCACCTGGTGCAGTTCACAAGGCCATCGTTGAAGGTCGGTGTCCACGAGATCCAGACGTGGGCGCGCACCACCAGTCAGACGCATCGGGCAACCAAGCCAGACGGAAAGACCCCGCGCGCACCTGGAAGCGTTCCTGACTTTGCAACGAGTCGCGCCGAACGAACACACTTCATGGCTGAAATTACACGTCTCGATTTGGAAGAGCGGCAAGGCAAACTCCTTCGTGCCGATGATGTGGAACGAGAGGCTTTCGAGCTTGGCCGTAGGGTGCGGGATCGGCTGCTGAATATTCCAAGCCGCGTCTCTCCGACCATAGCCGCAGAGACCGATTTCAAAGTCATTGAGCGGCTGCTCACTCAGGAGTTGCGCACCGCGTTGGAGGAGCTTTCGGAATAGGGGGATTCAATCTCTGGCCGGCCATGGGGGTCAAACGGTCTGGGGGGCACGCAGAGAATTCTGGATTGATAGGGGGGTGTCCCCCCCCTCGCGGAGAGCAAAAAAATCCCCGGCACTGCGAATGTCGGGGAACAACCATTGCCGTCCATATGGTTCGGAATTTTTTGTATTGCAATCGTAATACATAAGCGTTACAATTGATTATGTATTTCAATCGTACCACGGGAGTATTACAAACATGACCATCCCAAACACATCATTTCGGGTTCAGCCAGAACATCGAGCCGTCATTCAAAAGACGATCACCTTGTTGCGCCAGAACCCCGAGTTGGTCGACGATCTGACCGAACTCCTGGACACGCTCAAAACCGAACGAGGCATCACGCGCACTCAATTTGGCAGCATCGTATCGCGGCTTGCGGCGCTGGAGTTTGCCGTTGAGCAACTACAAACGTCAATGGCCGGATCAAAGAGACGCAAGCCGGATAATGCTGCCGAGTAACACGTTTGAATGACGTTTGCGTGATATAGGGTGCGGGTGGCCTTCACGCCGCACAGGCTGAGATCGCCGCACTGAAAGGGGTAATGGCCTCGCGTTTTGCGAGGTCACCGCGCCGGAGGTGGAGCAGGCAAGCGCATCTCCTGGGCGGGTGGCGAAACATATTGGACCGGCAGCGGCCACACCCGCATGAGGCCGAACAGCAAGCCGATACCGCCGATGATCATGGCTCCCATCTTGATCACCATGCGGAGTTCCAGTTCTTTGAGTCGGGTTTCGGTCTTGGTGTCCAGTTCCTTGATGGCGCACTGGAGATCAGCCCTGGTGGTCTCGATCTTCGCATCCAGCGCTTTGATGTCCCGCTGCAACTCCAAGACGTGCATATCCATCTTGGCCACGTCGGCCTTCGTGGAGAGTTGATATCCGAGAATATCGGTCAACAGATTCACCTGCGTTTCGGCCTGCTCTTCCGTGAAGCCGGTGGCGACCATCTGCTTGACGAATTTATGGGTGTCGAATGCGGCGACGAGTCCGGACATGGTGATTCACTCCCTGGAGGGTGAATACGCTTCAATAGTATTCGATCCAAGCCAATCGCGTCCACGAGAATCCTTGACCCCGGCCAAGGTCTGATCCAGGATTGGGCTTACGGGGCTGAACACCCCAAACACAAGCGGAAACCGCACCCGTCAGACTATTGCGGTATTTTTGCGCCTCGAATCTGGCATGGCTGCTGCGTGCCCGACTCTTGGCCGGGTGTGCGCGGATACAATACCCCTCACGGGGGAAGAAGCGCGCCGTCTTGTGTCGGTGTTCAACACCCGGTCCATCAACCTCCCCTGAACAGGAGACACAAGACCATGACCACGAACACCACCCCAGACACACCCGCCATCAACTACAACCCCAACGCTTGGCGCGATTGCACAATACCGCCGTTTTCTCGATCCGATGGTTGCGAGCATCCATCGAACACCTGGTGTCGTGACGCCAACCCGTACAGCGCCTTTCACCATTGGTCGAAACGCGCCAGCCTTCTGACCAATTTTGCACGTCTCGGACTGGATCGGTGGGCATTGCTCGCCTACCACAATCGAGAAAACCGCCCGTCCATGGAGTTGTGGCGAGATGATGTGGAATCGTTCGCGGAGATCCTGGGCGTGATCCACGAATCCATCGACTTGGCGAAAAGTGCTGCGGACGCCTTTGAAGCGTGGGACAGCAAGCAT
>JAMOBI010000054.1:0-27870 GCA_039908105.1 Magnetococcus sp. YQC-9 | reverse complement strand
CGCTCAAAAAAAACGGACCTCAAGCCATCGGACGGTCTAAAGGAGGTCTAACGACAAAAATACATGCTTCAGTAGATGCCTTGGGCAACCCCATGAAATATATTCTGACAGGTGGCCAAAAGGCGGACGTCACTCAAGCGCACGCCTTGATTGAAGGGATGAATCCTGACGTAGTGATTGCTGACAAGAACCATGACGCAAATCACTTCGTAGAGGCGATTGAAGCAAAAGGAGCAGAACCAGTTATTCCTCCTCGAAGCAATCGTCTCAATCCACGAGAGAATGACCATCATTGGTATAAAAATCGCAATCTTGTTGAGAGATTTTTCAACCGTAGCAAACAGTTTAGACGTATTGCAACTCGTTATAAAAAGTTGGATAAATGCTCCAAAGTCATGATTTGGCTTGAATAGGCATGATAATGTTTTTGAATATCAATACACCCTAAAAAATGGCATAAATTCATCCTGTTATCAGATATGAATCGTGCACAGCGCAATGATAGGATTTACATCATTCTTTACCGCTCTGTCAAAGCTGGATCCATAAAACTCTTGAAAGGATAGAAGAGATACTCCAACACCGAACGCTGACCAGTATGGATCGCACAGCGGACGATCATGCCCGGAAACAACTGATAGCGCATAGCCCCCTTCTGGAAAAAGGCCTGTTCGGTCTCCACACGCACCTTGTAGTAGTGGTTCCCCTCCTTGGTGGCCTGCGCATCCGGACTGATCAGGGTCACGGTGCCGGCCAGCTTGCCGAAACGCGACGCATCCGCTGAAGTCAAGGTGACGAACGCCGGCTGACCAACGCTCACATAGCCGATATCCTGAATCGGTAATTTGGCTTCCACCACCAGACGATCCTCGCCCGGCACCAGATCCAATGCCGTACCACCCGGTGGAATCACCCCACCCTCGGTGACCACATAGAGATTTTTCACCACCCCATCGACCGGCGCGGTCAACACGGTGCGCGACTGGTTGTTCTCGAACTTCTGCAAACGGACCGACAGTTCGGTCAACTGCCGCCGATTCTCGGCCAGCTTCTCGCGCGCCGCCTCCTCGAACTCGTGACCAACCGCTGCCAGATTGGCCTGCGCCTCCTTGAAAGCCGCTTCGGTGCGCAGCAGGGTCTGGGCATCGGTTTCAATGGCCCCGGAGATCTGGTGCTGTTCTTTAAGCAGATCCAGATGTGAATAGCGGTTGGTGATATCCTTTTGCAACAACTCGCCACTGATCTTGACCTGCTCTTCGACCAGGGTCAGTCGTTTCTTGTTGCTTTTGATGCGCGACTGCACCTCCTGCACCGCCTGTTTCTGCCCGGCCATGCTCTCGCGCAGACTGGCGAGCTTCTCCATGCGCCGGTGACGGTTGCTGGCAAACAGCTCCTCGGCCCGCTTCACCAGATCCGGATGACTCTTTCTCCTGGCCGCCGGAAAAGTGATCGTTTCAGCCCCCGTAGCCTCGGCCTGCAGGCGGGCGGTATCGACCTCAAGCGAAGCAAGTCTGGCGGTCAATTCGCCCACATCCGAATCGCTGGCCACGCTCTCCAGCTCCACCAACGGCTGTCCCTTGCGAACCGTCTCCCCCTCTTTGACCAGAATCCGCCGGATCACCCCGCCTTCCAGATGCTGCACCTGCTTGAGCATAGTCGAGGGGATCACCTCCCCCTGGGCATAGCTCACCACATCGAGCATGCCATACGTGCCCCAGACAATCAGACCGACGAACAGCCCGACAAACAGCAATACCACCAGATGATGCCCCCGACCCACGCCATCATCGATCTCATCACCCGGATTTGCGAGCGTTGCAGCGCCGTTCATGATGCAGGCCCTTCCGCCGGTTTCTGGACCTTGACGCGCAATTCAGGAACCGGCTTGCGATCGAGGTTCAAGACCAGATCCGCGCCGCGGATCAGACCGGCATCGTGCGAAAAGACGATCACCCCGCGCCCCAGCTTGGCCAGACGGGCGATCACGGCGGTCACCGCCTCGCGACCGGGCAGATCCATCCCTTCGAGCGGCTCGTCGAACACCACCAGGCGGCACTCCCCTCCCAAGGCACGCGCCAGCGCCAGGCGCTTGCGAATCCCCATGGCCAACTGCGCGCCACCGTTGGGCAGCGGGGTGTTCAACCCCTTGGGGCTGTCATGGAGGAATTTGGCAAGCCCTGCCTCGGCAATGGCGGCATTCATCCCCTCCTCGCTCCAGTCAGGCTGCATGGCCAGCAGATTATCCCGGATGGTTCCGTCGATGAACGACGGTTCCTGCGGCAGATAGACCACCTGACGCCGCCACCAGACGAGCGACAACTGATCGAGATTCACCCCGTCGATGAGGATCTGACCGCGCGTCGGCTCCAGCAACCCCACCAGGATGCGCGCCAGCGTGGTTTTTCCCGTGCCGTTGGCTCCGGCGACCACCAGCGAGGTGCCGGGCACAAGGGTCAAATTGAGGGATTCAAACAACGGATCGGAGCCGTCGTCGTGGGCAAAGGCGAGATCCTTCAACTCCAGGCGACCGGAGAAATTTTTCAAATGCGCCCCGGCGAGCCGTTCCAGGGGCAGACGGGTGAAGGATCCCAGCGTCTCCATGGCGCGTCGGGCTTCGGCCAGCACTGCGCCCAATTGGGCGAATTTCAGGATCGGCGCCATGGCGCGCGAGGCCAGAATGTTGGCTGAAACCAGCAAACCCACATCCATCTGCCCAGCGACCGCCAGACGGGCCCCTTCGGCGATCACAAAGACGCTCATCAAGGCGCCAAGACTTTGTGCCGCAGTCTGGATCAACTCGCGCCGGCTCTCCACCAGCCGTTGCAATCGAACCGCCTCGGCCTGACGCACACGGAATCGATTCCGCAACAACTCTGCAGCATTGAAGGCGCGCACCGCATCGACCGCACGTATCGTCGATCCACTCAACGCCCCCACTTCGGAGGCAGCCTGAGTCTGTTCCTTGAGCAGACCGCGCAGCAACGGATGACCCAGCACGGAGACGATAAAGGTCAGAACCAAAAAAAAGGTGGCCACCATACCCACGGTGGGTTGAATCAGGAACAACACACCGATGAACAACAAGGCAAAGGGGAGATCGATCAGGGCGACCAGATTGGCGGGACCGTGCGCCTTGCCGAGCACAGCGGGTGCAGCGGCGATCTCACGCTGCGCAGCAGGTGCGAGACGATCGATGCTGGCGGCGCTGGTGGTGGCGATGCGGTCGAAGATGCGAATGCCCAACTGGTAATCGGGTCGAACCGTCACCCCATGGGCCAGTTTCAGCCGAGCCTGACGGAAGCCGTACTCCATGAGAATCGCCAGGAGCACTCCCGTCGTCAACGTCAGCAGGGTGGAGTCCAGGCCGTGCGACACGTAACGGTTGAGCACCTGCAGGACATAGAGAGAAGAGGCCAGTCCCAGCAGGTGGATGCAAAGGGAGACCGCCAACAGTTCGATGGCAAACAGGGGACGGGAGAAGAACTGCTTGAGCAGAACCGTCATGGGGATTTCATGGAGAGTCGATGAGTTACCTGCAAGGGCAACAAAAAAGAGCGAATTTGCTCGCAGAAGATCAATCGTCTGGGGCTTGTTCTGGCGATGCTTTTTCCAAAGAGCCGTTTTGCCACGGCACAAAACGGCTCTTTGGAAAAACCAAGGCTGCGCGCTTGCGGGTGGTGCCTTACGTTAACCTGGCGGATCAACCAAGCTGATTTGACTGATTGCGATGGTCTGGCACGCCAGTCACCAAGCCTTAAAGCCTCTGTCACGAGGCTTTGTTCTTGGGCCATGTTCGCGGGATTGTTTTGCAAAAGACGCAAAACAATCCAGCAAGCCTAGGTCGCGCGCGGCGCATTTTTCGCAAAAAACGCGAAAAATGCTTCTTGAAAAGAGCGCGCTAAAGTCAAAAGCAAAACCCTGGGAGATGAATCTCCCAGACCCTCTCTTTTTTTTTCACTAATAAAAACTACACATTCCAAGCCGGGTGCAATTTAAAGCGAAAATCGCCCCCGAACCCCGTAATCATTATTTCTTCTGATCCGACTTGTTGCCGCCCTTCTTGGCACCATCGGCCTTCTTGTCAGCCGCAGGAGCCTTGTTGGCCGGCGCCGACTTAGCCGGATCCGTCGCCGGCGGCGGCGGTGGTACGGCATTGGCCGGATCCAACCGCTTCGGCAATCCCTTGCTGCTATCAAGCGCAACGGTGTCCAGGGCACCCATGGCCTGCAACAGCGTGTAACCAGCAATGATCACATCGGTTTCCGCCGCTGTCGCATCCGAACGGGCGTTGATCAACGCTGTCTCAGCCGTCAACACCTCCAGGAGCGATCGCTTGTCGAGCTTGCGCTCCTCACGAGCCAACTCCAAAAATTTCTGTGCGATGTTGGCCTGATTGTTCAACAACTCCGCATTGGCGCGCGCGGTGTTGAGGTTGTGCCAGGCCACGCGGGCCTGCTCTTCGATCAGACGACGGGTATCCTCATACTGCCGCTTGGCCGACTCCAGATCCTGCCCTGCCGCAGCCACGGAGTTCAAACCCGACAACCCCAGGTTCAGCGGATAGGTCATCTCCACACGACCATAGGTCTCATCCTCAAACTCATCCACACCGCTGATCTTGTCCTTGAACTTGCGCTCGACAATCGCCTGGAAGGTCGGGAAGAAGTTGTTGCGCAACGCGCCACGCTGCTGAGCCGAACGCATGTCGGCCAACAAACGCCGCTTGTTGAGCTGCGGATTCTTCTGTACGCTCACCGCCACCGCATCATCCAAACTCTTGGGCAGATCCTTCAAAAAGGTCTCGTCCGGCGGGGTGAGTTTCAATACATCGGCAGGCTCCTGCAAAAAGACCGTGCGCACCCGCTCCTGGGCCTGCGCCACAGCACCGGTCGCCTGCACCTCGCGCGCCCGCGCGCCAGCCAACTGCATCTTCACCTGCAACACATCCGACGAATAACCACGTCCCAAGGCAACGCGCACATCTTCGACCTCGCCCTGACGCTTGATGCTCTCCACCGACTGCTTGGAGTATTTGAGCACATCCGTGGTCTTGCGCATCTGATAATAGGCCGAAGCCGAATCCAGAATCAGATTCTGCTGCGCGGTCTCAAGGTCGGCCAGCAGTTGATCCTTGTTCAACCGTGCCACATCGACCGCCGCATACGCCTTGCCGAAGTCGAAGAGCAACTGGCTCAGCCGCACATCCAATTCACGGGGTTCCAAATCGGTATTGGTGCCTGGTGCCTTCTGCATGCGACGCTCATGACCGTATTGTCCGGTCAAAGTCAGAGTGGGTAGAAAACCGGCTTTAAAGGTCTCCGACACCCGCTCCTCGCCGGCAGAGACATCGGCCTTGGCGGCCAGCACCCGATCATGGCGCTGCAACACGCTCTCCACGGCACCGCGCAACGTCTCCGCGTCCGCCTGTCCTGCCGGGGTCATGTATGCCAGCAGAGCCAACAAACCGATACCGCCAATACGACCAACCTTCATAGGTGAGACTCCTTAAGAACTGGGTCTGAAACCAACATCAATCCCAAGCAACCATTCGCAGAAATGATGTACGCAAGATTTATACCGGCAATGCCGGGCTTTCGTCAACCAAATGTCACACAAAACCACGTTTTTTTCCCGTCCACCACCCCGCCCGATAAATCCCCACGGACGGGGCATGGTCGCTTCCAACCCGGATCACCCTATCGGATGGGTGATATCGGTGTGCGAAAAGTGATTCTGCGTCATATCCTGCAACTCGGCCAGCACGGTCATGTCACCCTGTGTGGACGAATTGGTGTCATACAGCAAATAACTGCCACTCTCCGTACCACCATCATTATCGGTAAAGGTGAGGAAAGCTAAATAGTTTGATCCAGAGGTCACCCCGGCATCCCTGGCCAGAGTGTCCAGAGTGCCGTTATTCTTGGCCGCCTCCAACATGTCCAGCATTCCAGCGGAATAGGAGATCTCCACGTACTGGGCGTTGGAATCGAACACGCCAGCCAGCACGATCTCGTCTTGCTGCGGGGTGAAATCGGTGATCCGATCCGCCTCGGCAAAAGTCAACGATCCCTGGGAGATTGCAACATAACCGAACTTGTCCGCCCCTTCACCTCCGGTCAGGATATCGCTCCCTGCGCCGCCATTCAACATATCGTTGCCCGCGCCACCGACCAACTCATCCGAGGCAGACGTGCCACGCAGGGAGTCGTTGCCGTCGCCACCCAAAACCAACGCATGGGTGGCATCGGTCAGACCACTCAGATCCAGCACATTGTCGCTGGCATCCCCGGCCACGATATAGGCCGCACTGTTTTCCGTGATCTCCGCATGATCCCCACTCAAGACGGTGTGCAAATCAACCGGTAACGTGGAACTCGTGCTGGGCAGCGCCCCATCCGTGGCCAACACCTCTTCGATGCCGTGCGACATTTGAATGGTGCTGGTCGGCGTCGAATCGTTCAAAAGGGTGGCGATCGAACCGGTATTGCCGATCAGTCCATTGTGCAACCCCACGGTCAACGGATCGGTTGCGTTCGAACCCACTGGCTGGGTGATACGAATGATCTCGTTGGAAAGATGACCGAAGAGCAACTGATCGTGCGCGCCGCCGGCATCCTCGAGGATATCACCCTCCGCAAACGCACCGACACTTTGATCCCAGAGGTAGGTCGTATCCCAGGCGTTGCCAGAAAACCAGTCACCGGCGCTGGTCTGGGTGAAGTGCTCATCGATACCACCCGGAAGGATGTTCCCCATCAACTGCGACAGATCGGTATCATCCAAAGTGACGATCAGATCGCTGTAACCATCGACATGCGCTTTGGCTCCCAGCAGAATTTTGACATCCGCACCATCCTGAATCGCGTCCAGCCAACCGTCACCGAAGGGATTGGAACCATTATAGTTGTAGTAACCGTAGTAGTAGTAGCTGTAGTAAAAGAGACTGGAGAGATCAAGCAGATCACCAGCCTCGAAATCGGTGATGTGATCGCCCTGATAGCTCGTTTGGTTTCCGCCCACCAGCGCATAGAGATTACGACCCGTGTTGGAGTCGTAACGGACATATTCCAGGATGTTGCCATCAAACACGAACTTATCCGCGCCAGCGCCACCGGTCAGGAGGTCATCACCCGCGCCGCCATTCAACAGATCGTCGCCCGCCAAGCCGTGCAGGGTGTCGTTGCCGGCGTTACCGAACAATTGGCCACTGCCGTAGATGGTGTCATTGCCATCCTCACCATTCAGAGAACCACTGCTCGGCGCATCGATCGAACCGATGAAATCACCCCCTTCGCCACCGTAGATGTTGCCATAGCCATAGAGATGGTCAATACCCGCGTCGCCATTCAGATAGTCCCAACTGCCATCAATGCCACCATAGAGCGTGTCGTCGCCGATTCCACCCCGCAACTCCTCCTGACCGTCGCCACCAATCAAGGTATCATTGCCAGCCTCGCCATACAGTTTTTCGATGGAATAGTTCCCGTAGTAATACCTGTTCGAGCCGCCATCAATGAGATCATCGCCAGGCCCGCCAGACAGCTCATCCGTTCCATCCATGCCATGGATCGTGTCGTCGCCACCGCCACCATGCAGGATATCCCGCTCAGGGGTACCCTCCACGGTCAAATTCAGCTGATCGATTCCCACCACCCCGGGTCCGCCCCGACCCTGCTCATCATACGAGGAGTAGGTCAGCTGAAAACCCGATGCCGCCACGTTCAAATTGACATCGAGCAGATAGACCACCGGGATCAGGCTGGTATTCGCTGCACTGAAATCGCCACTGTGGGTCGGATCGTAATAGATGTCGAGCGAGTTGTGGGAGACCGGATCGCCAGCCCCATCATCCAGCGCATGGCTACCCGTCTTGGCGCCCAGCCAGCCATCACCGAACGGATCGCTGCCCGAGGATGGATAACTCCAATAGGAGAGTACACCTCGCAGATCAAACAGATCACCCGCCGAGAAATCGGTGATGATATCCACGCCATCCAAAACGTACTTGGAGGATGAAGAATCCCAATTCATGGCCCCACTGTCGATGATGAAGGTATCGTTGCCCGCGCCACCGGTCAGGATGTCCGAACCCAGATCTCCATGCAGTTCATCGTTGCCAGTCGAACCGATCAAACGATCATTCTCACTGCCACCGTAAAGCCTTCCGGAGCCAATCAGCGTGTCAACCCCCGCACCTCCGGACAACGTGCCGCCACCGGTCAGGGTATCGTCTCCGGCGTCACCATAGAGGTAACCCTGCCCCTCCAGGGTATCCGTGCCATTGCCCCCATACAGCGAATCATAGGAGGAGTACTCCCCGCCGATCAGATGATCATCGCCTTCGCCACCCGAAAGGTAGTCGTTGCCAAATCCGCCATCGAGGGTGTCATTGCCGCCCTCGCCATAGAGATTGTCGTCACCGGAATCGCCATTCAACTGATCCCGGCCACCACCACCGTAGATGCCATCGTTGCCCGTCAGACCAAAGATCGTATCACCCGCGACCGTGCCAGTCAGAGTATCATTGTGGATCGTACCACTCTGCGCGATAAACGCCGAGAGGGAGACCCCCTGCAACGTCACCACCAGCGAGGAGGTGGTATCGCTGCCGGGACCATCCATATCCACGGAGAATTGCAAATCGGTACGGGTATCAACCGACGTTTCCGTGATCATCAGCCAGCCATCCCCGATCGGATCCGAACCGGAATAGCCCATGTGGCTGAAGAGACCAAGATCCAACCGATCCCCCTGCTGCGTGGAGAAATCGGTCACGACATCGCTGCCATCAATGGTCCGCGTGCTTCCGACCTGCGTCACGTCGTACCAGTCGAACCGGAAGCTGTCCGCGCCCGCGCCACCGGTCAGGGTATCCGAGCCGAGTCCACCGTAGAGGATGTCATCGCCATCGTAGGCCACCAGCGTGTCATCCCCGGCACCCCCTCTCAGCGTGCCGTAACCATACAGCTGATCGTTGCCGTTATCGCCGTTCAGCTCGCCGCTGCCAAACAAATAGTCGCTGCCATCCCCTCCGGAAAGGTAGCCGTAGCCGCCCAAATTGTCATCGCCTCCATCGCCGTAGAGCGTATCGTTGCTGCCATCTGACATCACCATGGCAAGGGCATTTTCCGAAGCAGCGGTTACATAAATATTGCCACCGGCCAGCTGGTCATTATCGGCGCCACCATGCAGCGAGTCGGCACCGAGTCCGCCATAGAGCGTATCCATGCCGGCATCGCCGCTCAACGAATCGTAGCTGGAATCGCCATAGAGCGTATCGGCACCATCTCCCCCTGAAATCGAGTCATTACCTTCATTGCCATGCAAGATCTCGCCAGCGGTTGTGCCAGGGAGGCTTTGGCCCAGCTCCGAACCGGAACCAGCCGAGTGTTTCAGATTGCCGCTGTACAACTGGGTAAGATCGAGATCGGTTGAGCCATTCACATTGTTCAGCGTCAGCAGCAATTGCGGGGTGCTCGGATCCGAACTGCCGCCAATGTGCAGGTAAATCTCCGCATTCGCGGGGGTCGTGACACTCTGTGAAACCGTGATCCAACCATCGGCCAGCGCGGTACTGCCGTAATAGTAAGAGCGACTCAACACACTACTGAAATCGATGAGATCTCCCACGCCGAAATCGGTGATGATGTCCGCTCCCGCGACCTGCGCCGAGGTGCCGTACCCGGTCAAGGCGTAGTAATCGATCACGAATTTGTCAGCGCCCCCTCCACCGGTCAGGGTATCCACGCCCGCGCTGGCATACAGTTCATCATCGCCGTTCAAAGCGATCAGCGTATCGATCCCATCCCCGGCATACAGCCTGCCACTGCCGGTGATGGTGTCATCGCCGGCACCACCATCCAGAGTCCCGAAACCACTGAGTGCATCATTCCCATCGTTCCCATAGAGCGAACCGATACCCAACAGGTGGTCGTTGCCATTGCCGCCGTACAATGCATTGTTGCCGCTCTCCTCCACGACATTCTCATCGCCGCCGTAGAGCCAGTCGTCGCCATTGTCGCCGTAGAGCGTATCGGCTCCCAAACCACCGAACAGAGTGTCCGCACCATCCTCGCCATGCAGATAATCACCACCCGCACCACCGTTGAGGGTATCGTCCCCAGCCCGGGCATACAGATTATCAGCGCCGGCATTGCCGTAGAGCGTATCCACGCCTGCCGAGCCGTTGAGCGAATCCCCGAAAACGGTGCCTTGCAGGGTATGGGGGAGCTGCACGAGGGTATCGTCCTGATCCTTGACAAACACCGGATACTCCCCGGTCGTGTTCCACAACAGATCCAGCGTGGCATTCTGCAACGTCACGAGCGTTGAGTAACTGGTCACCGTCGCCCCCTCCTTGATGGAGAGCACCACATCGGTACTGCCGTGATCATTCGCGACCGACTCAGCCTTCAGCCAGCCGCTCCCGAATGGATCGGTAACGGTGGAACCCGACATATAATAAAAGACATCAGAAATATCCAGCCGATCCTCAGCCGAAAAATCGGTGATGATATCGCTGCCGTTGATCACATAGACGCCGGAGGTGTAGGTTAGGCTGGAGTAAGAGAAGTCAAAGGTATCCGCACCCGCCCCACCGGTCAGTTCATCCGAACCGGCACCGCCCTCCAGACGGTCATCCCCACCCAGGCCGGTCAGGAAATCATCACCGCCTTCGCCATACAGATAACCACTGCCGGTGATGTGATCCACACCGGTACCCGAGCCGCTGTTGTCACCATAAAGATTGCCTGAACCGCTCAACGTATCGTCCCCGTCGCCACCGTACAGATAGCCATATCCGGTGAGCGTGTCATTGCCGGCCTCGCCGCGCAACGTCTCCGAATAGCTTTCACGCGGACCGCCATCCAGAACATCATTGCCAGGACCGCCATAGATATCATCCTGACCGTATCCGCCGTTGAGGTGATCGTTGCCGAAAACACCCACCAGCACATCATTCCCGGCGTCGCCGTTTATGGTATCGTTGCCGGTATCCCCAAACAAATGGTTGTTGGCGCCATTGCCGCTGACGATCTGGTCCACCGGCAGACCACCCGGACCGATGGTATCGACCAGTTTCGCCAGCGTGGTTCCTTGCAGGGTGACCAGCAGAATGGAGTTGGTGCCAAAATCGTTCTGTCCGGTCGCATCCAGGCGAATCTGCACGTCAGAGCCACTCTGGGTCGCCTTCAACCAGCCATCCACGAACGGATTGGTGGCATACGTATAACTGCCATAATTGACATACTTTTCACTCAAGTAACTGTTGCTGTACTGGAACAAGCTGCCATACCCGACCGAATACAAGACGCTCGCGAAATCCAACTGATCCCCGTCCCCAAAATCGGTGATGGTGTCGCTGCCATTGGAGGTGTAAACATACTTGCCGAGGGTCGAATTCCAGGTCGAGGTCACACTGTAGCTCTCGAAGATGAACAGATCCGCGCCTGTGCCACCGGCCAAGGTATCCGTGCCCGCGCCACCGCTCAACAGGTCATCCCCCGCACCACCCTCCAGGGTGTCGTTACCCGCCTCGCCATACAGAAAGCCATGGCCTGTGATCGTGTCGTTGTCGTTTCCACCGTACAGATAGCCGCTGCCACTCAAGACATCGATGCCGCTTTCGCCATACAGCGAACCAATACCAACCAGCGTATCGTTGCCATTGCCACCGTAGAGGGTGTCGGAATAAAAGTTACTGCTGTAGTCACCCCAATCCAAACCACCACCATCCAGGATGTCGTCACCGTTATCACCACGGAGGTTGTCTCTGCCGAAACCACCATACAGGGTATCGTTGCCCTCGCCTCCATTCAGAGAGTCGTTGCCCGAATCCCCATGCAGCTGGTCGTCACCGCTATTACCGTCCAGGTTGTCCGCCCCACCCTGACCGCTCAAAGCATCGTTGCCCGATCCACCGGTCAGTTCATCGTTGTCCGCCCCCCCCGCCAGTTCCACACCGATCATCGGTCCATCCGGCACGATGCACGACACCAGATCAACCGGCCAAACGTCTTCGAGCGTCACCAGAATCGGTGAGTCGCTGGTCACATGTCCGGTCGCGGTCACATCCACACGGATCACCGTATCGTTGCCCACAGCCTCGGCTTTGAACCAACCATCTCCGAACGGATTGCCGTTGGTATAACCAAGATCATACAACACATCGGACAAATCGAGCGTATCTTCCAGAGGATTGAAATCGGTGATCCGATCGCTGCCCTCCAGATGATACACGGTTCGCGACCCCCCCTGCGCATCACGAACATATTCATTGCCTATGGCATCGTAATTGAATTCGAACCGGTCAAAACCCGCACCACCGGTCAGAATGTCCGAACCGGCATTGCCGTACAGATAGTCGTTGCCATCCCCGCCCAGGAGCTGATCATCCCCGTCTCCCCCTTGCAGAGATCCCGAACCACGGATGAAATCATCCCCCGCACCACCGTACAGATCACCACGACCAACCAGGGTATCGTTCCCCTCCTCACCACTCAGATCGTCGTAGGAGCCATCCGAGCCACCATCGAGCAGGTCGTTGCCCGATCCGCCATACAGTTCATCATAGCCATTGCCGCCATAGAGCTGATCGTTGCCCGCTCCACCGTACAAACCGCCATAGTTGTAATAATTATAGTAATAAGAATCGTGTCCGTCTCCACCGATCAGCAGATCATCACCATAGCCGCCTTCGAGCCGATCGTATCCGGCAAGACCGTTGAGCGTATCGTTGCCCAGTCCACCGGTCAGCGAATCGTTGTTCGCGCTGCCATCAAGGGTCTGATCGGCAATGCCGGGCAGAATACGCGGGGTGAGCGTAGCCACGGTTACATTGTTGACGATGAACAGATTGAAGGTATTGGTAACCGTAAAGGTGCCCGTGCCGCTCACATCCAGCTGCACCAGGGTATTTGACTCCTCTTCCACCAGTTGCAACCAACCGTCGGTCAGTGGTTGGCCGCCATGATACCCCAAACCCGCCAGCACCCCCTTGACATCGATGACATCCTTGGTCACGTCGAAATCGGTGATGGTATCCGTGCCATCGATGAACAGGGTCTGATTGTTGATGGTACCGATGACGTTGGCATCGATCACAAAGGTGTCGCTGCCACCACCACCGGTGAGGGTATCCGACCCTGTGCCACCGTTGAGCGTATCGTCCCCATCCCCGGAACCGCCCCCCCAGCCGGTCAGATTGTAGTACGACAAGAGATCGGTGGAATAATTGACAATCGGGCCAGTATCACCGTATAGAATATCGTTGCCGCCCAACCCTTCGATCAGATCCGATCCACTGCTGCCACGAATCTCGTTGATCTCCGTATCACCGCGCAGATGATCGGTACCCAGTGAGCCGAAGATATTCTCGAAGTTGATAATCCGTTCGCTGTCCACCCCATGCTGCAAATCGAACAACTGCGTGGTCGACTGGCCGGAATAGCCGAAATGGAGCCAGTCAATACCCTCGCCACCATCCAACAGGGTATCATTGCGCTCCCTTCCCTCCAGATAGACGATGTCATCGCCCAGGCCCAACCGTACGGTATCGGCACCCTCGCCAGGCCGGACAAAATCTCGTCCGGCTTCCGTGGTGATGGAATCCGCGCCGCTCGTGCCCCAGATCAGATCGTTCTCGCCTGTTCCGACGATCCCGATGCCCGTTTGCACTCCTGGAAAATAGGTAACGGCATTGAAATTGTTGGTTTCCTCATAGGAGTTCGGGATGTCGAACAGATAGACCTTGTTTGTATCGGTAGAGTAATAATACGCCCCAAGATACAGATAATCGATATCGTCGCCGCCATAATAACCAACAACATGATAAACGATATCACCGAATTCGATATTCTCGATGTTGGAGAACTCGATCGTGTTGCCGCTGCCATCGGTCCAGTGATGGATGCCGTTGGAAAAACTGCGCGTCGTGAAATCCTCGATTCCGGTGATGGAGCCATAGGCGATGGTCAGGGTATCGTTGCCCATACCACCATCCACCCGATCCGCGAAAGCAGCATCACCCGACTTGCCCTCGATCCTGATCTGGTCATCACCAGCACCGGTCTGGATGGCATCACTGCCATTCATGCCGGTGATCACGTCGTTACCCTGACCGCCGATCAGCGTGTCATTGCCATTCGTCCCCATCACGTTCAGCGGCGTATCGGTCATGCGGATGAAATGCATGCCCGTCAGATCCGTGGCCATCACATTTTCCAGCACCACCAACGGACCACCAGAGTTCAACGAGAGGATCGTGTGGGCCGTATTGACCGTGTGACTGCTGGTATCCTGCGCCCAGATGATGTCACCAAGGGTCAAATCGCCGGCCAGGCCGATCAGATCGCCACCCTCCCATGCACCATAGCCACCCTCCCAGTAGTAACCACCATCCCAATATCGCTCGGTCTCAAAGTCCTTGATTACATCCGCTTTGGTCAAGTCCGACCCTTCGGAAGTCGGGCCAACCACGAACAGGTCGGCACCGTAATCATAATAGTAGTACCCGGATGAGGAGGAGAGATATCCACCGACCAGGGTATCGGTGCCCGCACCGCCGATCAGGATATCGTTGCCGTAGCCGCCTTCCAGGGTGTCGTTGCCGGCACCACCGATCAGTTTATCGTTGCCATACTGACCGCGCAGGGTCCAGCCCGCATCATCCGGGGCGGTCAGGATATCGTTGCCGCTGGTGCCGATAATCGCCCCACGCAGATACAAGGAACCGGTCACCTGACCATCGTTGACCGAGACGGCCAGTTGAATATCCTCGATGGGTGCAGAGTTCAGCGTGAGGGTCACGCCCGCCAACAGAGTATTGACATCGACAATGGCACCATCGGCGGTCCAGACCCCGCTCTCATAGGTCGAGGTGACGCTACCCGAGGTCTCGGTGGAGAAGGTGCCGGTGACGCCTGTCGGCAGGGTCAGGGTGACCTTAACGGTGGTGCTGTCGATGTCGGAGAGATGAAGATCCGGCAGATTGAAGAAGGTAGAGCCAAAACCCAGGCCAGTGGAGCTGTTGAGATTGTGCACGATCGGCGCATCATCGACCTCCGTCCCGGTCATCGCCTTGCTGCCGGTGGTCAAAAAGCCCACATTGTTGGCAATCGAGGTCTGAATCGTGAAGCTTTGACCCCAGTTGTCAGCCGGGATGTAGGCCACTTGTGCCAGCAGCGCATTGACGGTCGCCGCATCCCCGGTGGCGGTCCATTGATTGAAAGAAAAATGCGCAGTGACCCCGTCAACGGTTGCCGTGGTCAAGCTGCCCGCATTCGAGTTGGAAAGGGTCAAACTGGCGGTAAAGGTCAACAGTGGATCGGCATCGGTGATGACGATGTCGGTCAAATCCACCACCTCGGCATCTTCGGCGAAACTGTCGCCATCGTTATAATGGGTGACCGTGAAGGTGCCGGGCACATTCACCACCGGTGCCGTCTCCAGACTCATGGTCCTGGTGACATGACCACCCTCATCGGTGTAGCTCGTTTCAACCGCAAGCCCCTTGGCCACCTGGGCTTCTGTCACCTCGAAGGTCGACTGCGTTGCCCCTTGAATCAGCACGCCATCCGCATACCACTTGTAGTGAACCGCACCATCAACGCCATCCGGATCATGCACCTGCGCACTCAAGGTCTGACCCACGAGTACCGTCGAGTGCAACCGGATCGAATCGATCTCCTCCCAGGCGTTCTGATCATGGTCGGTATCGACATGCACCTTGAGCCCCTGAACCAGGTAGCCGGTGGTGTCCCAGTTCACCGTGAAATCGACCGGTTTGCCCGGTTGGCTCAGATCGGTGCCAGCCCAGACATTGGTGTGCCAGATTCCGTCGACATCCAGCAGATCGATCGCCGTGACAAAACCATTCCCCCAGGTCTCACGAATCGTCGCACCCGTGGCATGCACCGGCTGCTCGAACGACACCGAGAGATACTCATCCGGATTGCCGTTGCGATTCAAGGATGCCCAAGAGGTCAAAATATCGCCATAACCAAACGTATCGGAGTGTCCCAGGGAGTGCTCGGCACACCATTTCCCAGTGTCTGTATACTCGGAACTGACCCCCTCCACCGCATTTGCAAACTGGGTGACATGGGCAAAGGTCACCGAACTGTTGGGGATGTCACTTATATTGGTCACGAGCACCGTGACCGCCTTGGACACGCTGGCCAACCCCTCACTGTCGGTGGCAATCAGATTGATACGATAAGAATTATCCTCTTCCGCGTTGCGCGGCACCTCGTAATCGGGCGAAAATTGGAACGACAGCGCACCTGTTGTGGGATCGATGACGAACGACGCGGCATCCTCGCCCGTGATCGACCAGGTGACCGCATCCCCATTCGGATCGTAGGCCTGAGCGGTCGTCACGAAATCACGGGTTTCACCCGTCAACACATGCCAACCGGAGACCCCGTCGAACACCCCACGCAACACCGTGGTATCCGCCGTCGTCTCCTGGATGTCAAACTCGGTCATCACCTGATTGGAGGCGCTGTAGAAGATCAGATGACCGTCCCCGACCCCCCAGTGATCCTCATTGTTATGATTATACCCCTCGATTACCCCATCCGCGCGCAGCGTGATCTGGGATGCGATGGTCGAGCCATCACTCCGTCCAAAACTCCAGGTGGAATCGATCAACTCCTCGACCGAATCATAGGTGACGAAACCGTTCTCGGCATGCGTCACCACGGAGCTGGTCGTGACCACCGGGGCCTGGTTCTCTCCTTCGACCGCTGCCGGGGTGGCGTCGCTGAGCTGGGTTTCGTAGTTGCCCAGATCATCGAAGTAGATCGCCCGCACCGAAATGGTCTTGCCCAGATCGGCCTGGGTCAACTGGTAGGTCCGATCCGTCGCGCCAAAGATCTCCGATCCATCGGCATACCACAGATAACTGATATCCCCCTCCACCCCATCCATAGTCGATCGCCTCCCAGCTCCCCTCGTTTAGCATCGTGTCGACCTGGATTTTCACCCCCTGGACCACATAATCGGTGGTCTCCCAGTCGAGATGAAAGTCAGCCGGTTGTCCGGAGAGGCTGGGATCGGTTCCAATCCAGATGGTATGCCAATTATTATTGGAATCTTGCAGATCGATCTCGGTGACAAAGCCGTTGCCATTGGTCTCACGAATGGTCACACCATTGGCGTACATCAACGTATCGAACAGCACGGAGAGGAATTCGCCACCCTCACTGTTTTTAGCCACCGGGGAAGGCTCATCGACCACTGCGAGCTGAAATCACCGACCTCCGAGGCGTACTGGGGCGTCACCTCAACAATCGACACCTGGCCGTTGGAGAGTTCGTTGACATTGTTCACGGTGATTGTCACCGCCTTGCCGTCGCTGCTGGTGCCGTGGTTGTCGCGGGCGTAGACCGTGATGTCGTAAACGTTATTGCCACCGGCATCCACCGGGGCCTCGAAGTCCGGCGTGCTTCGAAAGGTAACCGCACCGGTCGAAGAGATGGTGAACTGGTTGGCATCCACCCCGCCCAGCCACCAGGAGAGCGTATCCCCGACATCCGGATCATTGGCGGACGCCTGATAGACCTTGCCCGTGGCCCGCTCATAAAAACTGGCCGAGGAGCCGGAGGTGACGGTCGGGGCCTCGTTGACGTTTTTTACCTCGATCGTCACATCCTGGGTATCGCTCAACTCACCATCGGAAGCGGTCAGGGTGATCGTGTAGATGTGATCCGCACCGACATCGCTGGGGCTCTCGTAGCTGGGCACGCTCTTGAAGCTCACCGCACCATTCGAGGAGAGGGTGAAGGCCTCCGCGTCAACGCCGGAGATGGTCCAGGTGACCGGCGTACCATCCGGATCGTTGGCCGTTGCCTGGTAGGCCACGCCTGTATTGTTCTCAAAATAATTGATCTCAGAAGCAGAGGTGATTTCCGGCGCATCGTTGACATTGGCGACCGTGATCGTGGCCTCGCTGACCTTGATCTCCTCCTTGCCACGATCGTCCGTATAGGTCGCCTCCACGGTAATCGTCTTGCCGACCAACTCCTGGGTCAGCACCAACGAGTTGTAGTTCGACTCGGAGACGACCGTGCCATTCGCTTTCCACACATAGATGATGTCGCCATTGATCCCATCCGGATCCTCCAGGGTATCCGCGCTGACGGTAATGGTCTCGTTCTGCAACAAGGAAGCAGTGACGATCACATCCCCTTCCGGATCTTTGACCAGCACCTCACCGATCGGCGCCTGGTTGCCAAGCCCCTCCATGGAGGTGGCGCTCTGGATCTTGGCATTGACCGCCACGATCTTGTTCAACTCCTCGCTGGAGACCTCGCCCGTGCTCATCAAAACCGCAGACAAGGTTTCCGAGTTGCTCAGATCGATATGCGCGCCCTCCGGCATATCCTCGATCGCCGAGAACAAAGAATCGAACATCTTCGCTGTGGCTGTGTCACCGTTGACATACTGGGCGATGGTGCCAACCTGGGCGATCACCTTCTGCATGGCAATCGCGGCGCTGCTGGTCGGGGATTCCAGCGGATCGAAGGTGGACAAGTCGATATCCGGCAGCCCGAAAGCACGCTTGATCACCGATTCGGCCTGATCGGCATTGGCTGCAGGATTGTGCGCCAAATACTCCTGCACCAGCGTGGTCAGGGGGTTGACGATCTTGGCATCCCCTTCCGCCTTCAAGGTCATCTTGTTGACGATGCCGGTGGTCTCCTCCTTACCGCCGACCACCAGAATAT
Organism: Magnetococcus sp. YQC-9; assembly: GCA_039908105.1. Taxonomy (GTDB): domain Bacteria; phylum Pseudomonadota; class Magnetococcia; order Magnetococcales; family Magnetaquicoccaceae; genus Magnetaquiglobus. The sequence goes on along the minus strand of JAMOBI010000054.1, from coordinate 9,139 downwards.
TCTTCGGCAGTGCTCCATCAAAACTGCTGATACCCGAAAGCGTGATGGAGCGGTGGTATCCAATCGAGTCCTGGCCGACGATCGTGAGGGTTTGACTGCTTGGCAGATAGGTCAGGCTCAGATTGACCGCACCGTGCACCCCGGTATCGCCGACATACTCATTGTCTTGATTTTTACCATCGCCGTTGACATCGATATAAACCTTGGCGCCGACGAGATAATCATCCGCCACCTTAAACCCCTTGGATCCATTGACCGGCGGCAGGTAGATGGGGGTCTCGGTCTTGGTTTCGACCTTGGTTTCCTCCATCTGCACAGCGTTCTGCACGATCTGGGTCTGCGATGCCGTGGTCAGCGACTGCGTGCCCTGACTGACGATTTCATTCAGATCACTGGAATTCAAAATCGACTTGGTGCTTTCCGAGAGAAAATTCGCCTGGCTGTTGGAAAGAATCTCCGAGTCTGAATCCTGGTTCTGGCTCACCAGCAACTCAATGCTCTTGTCACCACCTGCCGCAGAAATGCCTTTGTCCGCCAGATCCTTCTGCAAGGAGGAGGTCTCCGGAACGAGCAGCGGTGAGGACTTGCCGATCAGGGTAGCATCCTGTTGCGCACCGAGAATCTGTGCGACCTGTTGTGCGGCCTTGACCTCCTGGGCTGACTCGGCACTCGTCTTGGTGGTCTCGGTAGACGCGACATCCTTGCCTTCGGTATTGCTCTCCGCTCCAGCCTTGACATCCGCATCCTTCTTCTCGCCCTCTTTCTCCTTGGCTTCGCCTTCCTTCTTCTCGCCCTCTTTCTCCTTGCCTTCCTTCTCCTTGCCTTCCTTCTCCTTGGCTTCGCCTTCCTTTTTCTCGCCTTCGCCCTCTTTTTTCTCGCCTTCGCCCTCTTTTTTCTCGCCTTCGCCCTCTTTTTTCTCGCCTTCGCCCTCTTTTTTCTCGCCCTCCTTGCCCTCCTTCTTTTCGCCTTCCTTGCCCTTCTCACCCTCTTTCTCACCCTTCTTGCCCTGGGCATCCTGCTGTCTCGGATCCCCCTTGAAGGTCGGGATCACCTGCGGCGGCGGCAGGGCCTTGGTGGCTGCGCCGTAGCGCTGCGCGATCTGGTTGGCCGGCATGATGAAGGGTTGCGCCGGCGCGACGTTGAAGCTCTTGAGCGCCGTGGTCTGGTTGATCTGGCTGAGGATCTGAGTGCCCGCCGAGTTGCTGACCGAGATCTGCCCCACACCGCCATCGGCATCCTTCAACAGGGTGATGGTGTTCTCCTTGCCCTCGGCCTGGGCATGACCGGCCACCGTGGTGCCCCGGATGCCGATCTCGGCCACCGGGGTCTTGAAAACCATGTTGTTCGGTCCCATCTTGGCGACCGCACCGCTGGTGAAGGTGAAGACCCCCTGCACCACGCTGGTCGACGATTTACCGGTGCCGGCTGTCGGATCGAACTCCATCTTCTCGATCACCAACCGTCCGTTATCGCCCAAGGCGACCGTCGATTTATCGGCGTAGATCAGACCGACGCTGCCCTTCTCACCGGTCTGGACAACATCCCCCTCCATCAGGGCCATGCCCTGGGTGACCGGGATCTTCACACCACCGCGCATAATGGAGGCCTCACCCGAGACCGTATCCACCGTACCGATGCCGGTTTGATTGGCCGAGGCCGCAGCCTCGGCATAAAGACCCGGTGCCACCGGACCGGCCAGTCGCAAGGCCAGATCGCCGGGGATGCGCGCACCGTCCACCGTGTAGAGATCGGGCGGAGTGGAAAGCCGGAAATAGTCGGGAACCAGCACGGTCTGGCCGGCATGTTCGCCGGTGCCCCGCAGCAACAGATCCTGACCGTGTCGGATGAATTCGGCCTTGAGCAACATCTCATCGCCCGGCACATCGACCTGCACCCCCTCCTGCGCCCGTTGCAGGGTGTGCGAAAAGATCTCCAGGGGACGAAACGGCGTCATTTCGATGCGCTTGGCCATGATCGACTCTCTCCTTAAACTTTATGCTCACCAGCATGAAGGCCCATTTGGTCCTTCAGCCAAATTTGCTTTGATTAGCAAATCGCCTGAATCATCCGACGATCCGATACACCCCATCCACACCCCATCATTTTCCCACCAGCATGAAGGCGGACCAGACATAAGGATAGGACCACTCCTGGGAGTTGATCATATCGAGTCTCGACTCACGCAACGCCTCGTGGGCGCTCATACCTTTCAACATCCGCTTATAAAGCCCGGTCATCAAGGCCTGGGTACCAGCATCGCTCACCTCCCACAACGAGGCGATCACCGCTTCGGAACCAGCCTCCTGGAATGCGCGACGCAGACCATACACCCCCTCGCCCTCGTGAATCTCACCCAGGCCGGTTTCACAGGCCGACAGCACCGTCAAACGGGTGCCGGTCAGATCCAGTCCCAACACCTCAAGCGCGGTCAATACACCATCATTTCGGGTATCGATCTCCCCAAGATAAGTGGCATTTCCGTTGATACCTGCAAATGCAAGACCAGATCTCAGCAGAGGATTATCCCCAGGTGGCGGCAGAGGCACATCGCCGCCGCGCTGCATCTTCAACAACCGCTTGCGCAGGCTGTCATCCGGCTTCAAGAAAAAGCCGTGGGTGGCGATGTGCAGCATCTCGGGCGGGGCTTCGATCGACTGCACCACCTTCTCCTGGGCATCGTTTTGAAGGTAAATCCGGCTCTCCTTCTTCTCCTTCTCATCCAGCCCCTTGGCCTGACCGACGATCAGCTTGCCCTCCTTTTCGGCACCCGGCAGCGGATCGAAATGCAAGCCGCGCATGCCGCTGGAGAAGGCACGCATCCCCTCCTTCAACTCGCCGGTCGCAGCCGAACGCTTGCCGGCAATCTCCTGGATCACTTCACGCTCCACCACCTTGTCCGAGTTATAGTCCGGACCGGCCAGGATCAACAACCCACCCTTGGCCGCCGGGATCTCGGTGGGAATCAGGTCACGACTGGAGGTGAGAATATGAATATCCAGACTCTTGGCCAGATAAGTCCCATCGTCGTCGACCAAGGCATTGAACGGCAGGATGTTCAACATGCCGTCCGGCACCACGTAAATCTTCTCCTTGCCACCAAGCGCCTGTTTCAAAGGAGCCCAAATCATCTCGTGGGTCTCCTGACCCACTTTTTGCAACTCTTCCTCCTCGATCCCCTCCTCCTGGATCGCGGTCCGATAGGCGACGATCGCTTTTTGCATCGTCTCCATGTCGGTCTTGTAGGGAACCATGTCGAAGACCGCTTTGTCCTTCTCGCGCCGCAGCACCCCGGCCACGAGACGACTTTTGCCTTGATCGCCATAAATCAGGAAATCGACCAGCACCGCATCCTCGGGCAGATGCGGAATCAATTTATCCACCGACACCGCATCCACCGAACGGCGGAACCGCTTGCTCGCCCGACCCAGTTCCAGTTGCAACCGGTCCACGGTATCCTCCAGTTCGTGGAGGGTCTTGAGATGATTATCTTTGGTCTCGGGCGTCGGCCCAGAGAGGGTCAAAGCGGCCAGTTTCTTGCGCGCTGCGGTCAAACGGCGGGTGATCGCCTCAAGCTGGGAGTTCTTGGAGAGCTGAACCACCTGACGCATCTCGGCGGTCACCTTGAGCAGCAACCCCTTGCGCTGTACGCCGATCTCCAACAACTCCTTGCCGCCCGCCGTCGCCTGCTGGCGGGTGACCAGGTTCATAAAGGTGTTCAACTCCTCGCGATGCAGCCGGATGTACCCTTCGCGGGCGTTGTCACCCGTGGCCCAGAGCATGCGATTCAAAAACTCGGTGCGCCGGTCAAACCCGTCACGCCGCACCGTGAAAGCCTCTTTCAGGGATGCCTCGTCCTTCTTGGCCTCCAACAGATCGGCGAGCGAATTCAACGCCTCAAAGGTATAAGGATGCTGCTTGCCCAACACCTCCTCGCCCAACTCCTGCGCCTTGCGCAACAGCTCTTCGGCCTCCTTCAAGCGCCCAGTGTCGAGATAAAGCACGCCCAAGTCACGCATGGAACGGATCACGTCCATGTGTTTGGCGCCCAACACCTCCTGACGTTTGGCCAAGGCCTTCTTGAAGAGCTTCTCCGCCTCCTCCTTGGCGCCCAGTTTATGCTGCACGCGCGCCAGGTTGTTCATCGCCTTGAGAGTCTTCTGATGCCCTTCGCCGTACAGCTCGCTCCAGAGGGTCAACACCTTGCGGAACAGTGGTTCGGCCTCCTTGTGATTCTGTTGCAGCATCATCAGGTAAGCGAGGTTGTTGACAAAGGCCACGGCATCCGGATGCTTCTCCCCGAGATTCCTGGTAGAAGCGAGAATCGCCTGACGATAGAGCGGCTCGGCCTTGTCAAAATTACCCTGACTCTCGTGCAGCAAGGCCAGATTGTTCACCGTGGCCAGGGTTTCGGGGTGATCCTCACCGGCCACCTTCTTGGAGGCCATCATCGCGGCACGCAACAGCGGCTCGGCCTCGTCGTAGAGCCCCTCATTCTCAAAGACGAGCCCCAGATTGTTCATCACGTTGATCGACGCCTGATGCTCGGTGCCCACCACCTTGCGGTAGCCATCCAGAATCTTGGCGTAGAGCTTCTCGGCCTCGGCCAGACGCCCCTGACGACGGTAGACGCCAGCCAGACGGTTCCGGGTCGCCAGCAGATTGGGATGCTCCGGACCAAGCAGCGCCTCCTCGCCCTTCAATACCTCCTGAATCAACGGTTCAGCCTTTTCGTATTCCGCCGCATCCTCGAACACCGAGGCCAGCACCCCCATGGCATCGAGCAGCGCCTGCTGACCCGCCGGATCCTTTTTGGCCAGCTCGATTACCTCGTCCAGAATGGTGCGCGCCGCCTCGAAACGACCATCCTTGCGGATCAACTCCGCCGCCTCGACACGTGCGCTCAAGGCACTCGGCGCGGTCGGCAGCAGAGCAACCTGATGAATCCCCCCGGCCTGATCGTACAAGGCCAACGCACCCTGCAAATTCCCCTTGCGACCCAATGCCGCAGCCGTCAGGGTCAGACACTCGGCCAGACGCGGATGCCAGACACCCAACGACTTCTCGAAGGATGGACGCAACCCGGTCAGCAGTTTATAGGCCGACTCCACGTCACCGACATTCATCATGAGACGGGCCAAAGCCAGACCGTTCTCCAGGGTCATCGGATGGTCCGCACCCACCGCCTCACCCCAAGCCTTCACCACCTTCTCGCGAATCTCCAACGCCTTGGGCATGTTCCCCACGGCCTCGTTGAGATCGGCCTGCATGGACAGCACTTTCAGACTCTCGGGATGATCCGCGCCCAGGATCTCGACCCCCAACGCGTGCGCAGCCTCAAGACCGGCTACGGCATCCGGAACGGCTTCCACCTGAAAGAGCAACAACGCCCGTTCGCGCTGGGCAACCAATACCGTATAGTGCTTGGCCCCGAATTCGCTTTTGGCCATCTCCAACGACTTGCCGGCCCGGTCGAGCGCGCCGTTGGCATCGCCTCGCGCCATCAGCGCGGCTGCCTCCTGGTTCAACACCGACCAGGCCCGTGCGGCAATCGCCTTTTCCGGGGTGAATCCGGCCACACCGGCCAGTTTCTCATCAAATTTGCCCGGCAGAACCTCGCGTAAACGCAAAATCGCCTCGTTGCCCGCCGCCACCTCGGGCTGACGCTTGGCCTCAGCGGCCACGCCGACCGCCTTCAAGAACAACTCGACCGCCTTGGGATCCTTCTTGGCCTCAGCCTCACCCGCCGCGCGCAACACCTCGACCACGACATCCCTGGCCGGCTCCTTCTTGGCTTCCGCCTCCTTGGCCGGCTCCTTCTTGGCTTCCGCCTCCCTGGCCGGCTCCTTCTTGGCTTCCGCCTCCTTGGCCGGCTCCTTCTTGGCTTCCGCATCCCTGGCCGGCTCCTTCTTGGCTTCCGCCTCCTTGGCCGGCTCCTTCTTGGCTTCCGCCTCCCTGGCCGGCTCCTTCTTGGCGTCGGCTTTCTTGGCCGGCTCCTTCTTGGCGTCGGCTTCTTTGGTCGAAGCTGCAGCCGGAGTCGACGATGTCTCACCGGCAAACAACACCATGCACGGCGTCAGCATCAAGGCCAACGCCAACACGCCACACGCGCGCAACGCATACCCATTAGGCCCACGCCGTTCACCAAGGCGACCGTTCACCACACCCATAGTCAAGCTCTCCGGACAAAGATTGAGGGAATTACCAGCGCTCTACACGGTTCAATCCATTTGACGAATTCGTTCTATCTCTTCGCGCACCAGCCGTTCGGCCATCGCCGGCAGACTCTCTTGCAACATGGAGCGTGCCGTCTCGCGCGCGATCCGTTCCACCAGAGGGGAAAACGCCTCACGCAGCACGGCAGCAAGCTCCGTCGGATCGGTGGGCAAAGACATCTCCTCGGCACGAATGCGCTCGATCTCTTCACCGATCACCCGACGCGCCAGCTCGGGAAGATGGGCGCGCACCAACTCCGCCAAGCCATCCCGCATACCCGCTGGGAACAGCGCCAAATGTTCCTCCGATGTTACCCCCACGGTGCGCTCCAACGGCCAAGCCGGTTTTGTCGGTTATTTGGAACAAACATTCATTAGAATCAAAGTCGGCATTTTCCATCGTAACACAAAAAAATGAAATCTGGTAAATTTTTTTCAGCCCGAGTCAAAACGGCCAGATCCAAGGGGTCAGGATGACGGTCACGATGCCGGTGACAATCGACAACGGCCATCCATGCCGCCAATAATCCCCAAAACGGTATCCACCCGGCCCCTGAACCATCAAATTGACCTGGTAACCGATCGGAGTGGCAAAGGATGCCGTGGACGCCACCAGCAACACGACCGCGAACGGCATACTCGAGACATGGAGACTGTCCGCTGTCGCCATGGCGATGGGAAACATCAACACGGCGGTGGCATTGTTGGTGACAATCTGGGTTAAAGCTGCCGTAACGGCAAAGAGTGCGACAAGGGATCCCCAAGGGTTGTTCCCGACCAATTGAAGGAGGCGCAGGGCCAACTCACGCGCGGCACCCGTGGTTTCCAAGGCGGTACCGAGCGCAAACGAAGCCGCGATCACCAATAACACCTGCCATTCGACCGCACGCCGCGCCGCGCCGCGCCGCGCCACGCCACTGGAGACACATCCGGTCATGAGCATCAAACCTGCGGAAAGCAGTCCCGCCTCGAGGGTGGACATCCCTCCGATCGTACCCATGCCGACAAACCCGAAAAGGATTGACAGTGCCAATGGTGCCCGTCGATGGAGGAGAGGGTGGAACTGATCCACGTTTCGCACCAGCAGGAAATCGCGCGTCAGTCGGTATTGATCCAGAAATGCCGGATGGGTTTCGAGCAACAATTGATCACCAGGCCGCAACACGATGTCGCCTATCTTGCCCGGCAACCGTTCACCATTGCGAGCCACAGCCAAAACAGCCGCCTGATACAGAGTGCGAAAACGACCATCCCGAATGGTTTGACCGTTCAAGGGACAAGCCTCCGAGACCACGGCTTCCACCATGATCCTATCCCGGGCCGGCGCGTCGAGTTTGAAAACCTGATCCGTAGCCGGCAACAGGCCGCGCCGACCGCGCAGATCTGCGACCGAATCGATGTTTCCTGTAAACAGCAATCGATCCGCACCATGAAGAATCCGGCTCGAAGCAACGGCGGGAAGCACCTCGCCGTTGCGTTGGATTTCCACCAGAAAAAGTCCCGGCAGTTGCCTGAGTCCTGCTTCGCGAATGGTTCTGCCCTCCAGAGGTCCGTTGGGTTCGACCATCATTTCAACGGTATACTCACGCACATTGGCAAACGAATCCGCGACATCACGACGTTCGGGAAGACGCTTGATTCCCGGATAAAGCTCATAGAGCAATACGGTCAGCGTGACCGGGACACCGATTGCCGCCAACTCCCAAAGTGAAAAACCTGTTCCAGCCATCTGCGTGCGCAGCAGGCCGTGCACCACCAGATTGGTACTCGATCCGACCAGGGTACAAAGTCCCGCTGCCGTGGTCAGCAGCGCCAACGGGAGCATCAGACCGGACATCGGCAGTCGATGACGTGCTGCCCAGGCTCCCACGGCTGGAATGAACATCGCCACGACCGGGGTATTGTTGAGGAACGGCGAAATGATCATGACCGGCAGCGCAACCCGCCAAATCGCCTGCCGCATGGAGGTCGGCTCACCCAAAACAGCTTCGGAAATCCAGCGCACCGCACCAGTAGACTCCAGGCCCGCCACCACCACATAAAGCACGCCGACTGTGACCATTCCTTCGTTGGCAAGGCCTGCCAACGCCTGTTTTGGAGTGATCACACCCACCACCAGCAGCAGCGTCACGCCACCGAGCAACACGGCATCCGCAGAATGACGATTGCGCGCGAGCAACAACACACAAACCGATACCACGCCCAAAGAAAACCAAGCTTCCCAACCCATGACCGCCGATCCACTCCTTCTCTACCATGTCAGGTGGTACCATCTGGCAGCCTGTCGGATTTGTTTGTACAACTTATTGATATCGCTGATGTTTTTCAACCCACACCAACAGACGCGAAATCAATGATATCAACGGGTTGCACCATACAATCCGACAGGCTGCTAGCCAAGACGCCCAAACTCCCCCTCTTCACCATCCTGCCGTTTCCCCCCTCGGGTCAAGTCATCCCATTGAACCCGCATCCCGTGTTATTTCTACTTGACATGAAGTCCACACCCGGTTTAAAGTAAATGGATTGATTGAACGCTTTAGAGTCCGGGTCGTTAGCTCAGTTGGTAGAGCAGCTGACTCTTAATCAGCGGGCCGTAGGTTCGAATCCTACACGACCCACCAACAAATTCAAACATTTAGAGCCACCCGCAAGGTGGCTCTTTTTGTTTGTGTAGACACAGTGTAGACACTTGGTGTAACGCGCCAAGCAAAATGAGAATTGCCGCCAAGCAAAATGAGAACATGTTTTTGGTTTGAAACGGTCATTCAAGTCACAAAAACAACCAGACCTCCAGCCTTCAACACGTGTAACGCGCCAAGCAAAATGAGAATTGCCGCCAAGCAAAATGAGAACATGTTTTTGGTTTGAAACGGTCATTCAAGTCACAAAAACAACCAGACCTCCAGCCTTCAACACGCCCCGGC
>JAMOBI010000053.1:0-21335 GCA_039908105.1 Magnetococcus sp. YQC-9 | reverse complement strand
AGCGCGCTAAAGTCAAAAACAAAGTCCCAAGGGCTTCGCCCTTGGATCCCACCAGGGGGATAATCCCCCTGGACCCCTATTAATGGAACTACGCATCCCGTGATGGTTGCGGTTTAAAAGCGCGCTCATCAAAAGGAGCTTTTTTTTGCGAAAAATGCGCCGCGCGCCGCCTTCGCGGGAGTCGTTTCCGTTTTTTGGAAACGACTCCCGCATCTTGCACGCAGCCTTGCGAAAAATTGCGCATCTTGTAATGGTTGCAGTTTAATAACTGATGCGGTGTAATTTTACTGATTTGTGCCAGGAAGATTGATTGACATGTCTTGGATTCAATACGAGCGCCCAGCACCGTTTTTGGATACCATCCGGAGTGACAGAGCCTTCATGGCTCTGTTGTTCGTCGTGACTTGCATTGTGTTTGTGATAACGTCGTCAGCCTGGCCGATCAGCGAAGGGCGTGATTTTGGACGGTACCTGACCAACGCTGTCATCGATCGCATGGGAGATGATGGGCGATTGACGAACTGGTTGATCGGATTTTTTCTGCAGCATGATTTGATTGTTCTGAAAATATTTTTGATGCTTGGATACATGTTATCGGTTTTCGCGCTTTATTATTTGGCGCGGTTGTTTGGAAAGCCGATCGCACGCATGACCGCACTGGCTGCCATTCTGAACGTACAAATTCCGGTATATTTGCACTTTTTGTGCAGCGATCCGTTCAACTTTATCGGGTTTAATCTCTGGGTGCTGATCGTTGTGAGAGCGATTTTCTGGCAGAAGGCGATTTCGGGAGCCATGGTCATCGGCATCGCCTCGTTTCTGCTCGTCACTATCCGACCGGTCAATCAACTTTTCATACTCACTGCCGCCCTGCCCATCATCTGTCATGGCTTTACTCGCAGGTCAATCACAACGGCTATGACCATCCTGGCGGTCTTCGTGGCCGGGGTCATGCTCTATTCTTTGCATAATTATATCAAATTTAATGTGTTTTCCCTGACCTCTTCCACAGGGATTCCATCGTATACGATCTATCATAAGACCAAAACCATGTCTCCGGCCAATGGTCCGGCATCTGCAAGACTTTTTTTCTTGGTAGAAAATCATTTATTGGACAAACCTGAGTACAAAAACTTTTCGGTGACTGTAGAATCGTTCTTTGCATCCGGAAACAAGCGGTTCCATGGAGACCTGGTGGGAGTTGCCGATGAATTTGAACCAGGGCTTTTGGAGAAAGCCTACTTAGAATCGATCACGACACATCCCAAGGCTATCCTGAAAACCATTATTGGTTTGATGGAATGGGGGTTGCGACAGCCGTTCGACCCTTCACTGCCCTTGCAGTGCCAACCAATCGCTTTGCCTGACAGATCCAATTCGCTTTCCTTTGAGCCCCCACAACCAGGCCAATACTACAGCAACAAAGCCAATCAAGAAGATGCCACGCCTGCTGAATTGATCCATCAGGTCAACCAATTCAGTGAACAAACCCGCATCAGGATGGCGGCTCAACAACCCGTTTGTTTTTTGACCGATCTGTTCAAAAGCGCTCTTTTTCCGATGTTCCCGCCAATGCTCTGGTTTTGGCTTTTGTCGATCCCATTGTTGTTCATGTACTACCGGATGGAATTTCGTTTGTTGCTCGGACTGCTGTTGCCAAGTGGACTCGTTATCGGCATCTCGCTGATTACCCAATCCCCTTGGGCGCAATACCGCATGCCTTATGATTTTCCTTATATTTTGTCCGGCATGCTTGGCATGGCGATCTTACTGGACAAGATCATGAAGGTTTATCATGATAGATCATTCTTTCGATGAAACATTCATGCACCGGATTGTGATGATTGGCTCATCGGGCCATGCCAAATCGACCATCGATGTGATCGAGAAGGAAAAAAAATATGTCATCGCAGGTTTGGTGGATTCGTTTTGCCCGATTGATCAGGTTGTGCTTGGTTACCCCGTCATTGGCCGGGTTCATGAATTGTCGGAATTATCCGGGCGCTTCGACATCCATGGCGTGTTCATCGCCATCGGCGACAACGCCCAACGCGCCATCATGGCAGACAAGATGGCTTTCTTGATTCCGGAAATTCCCATGGTCACCACGGTCCATCCGAGTGCCCAGATTGGATTGAACACGAAGATCGGAGAGGGGACGGTGATTATGGCCGGTGCCGTAATCGGCCCCAACTGCACGGTGGGACGTGGTTGCATCATCAATACGTTGGCTTCGCTGGACCATGATTCGGTCATGGAGGATTATTCCAGTCTGGCCCCACATGCTGCCACCGGCGGAACCTGCCGGATCGGCACGGCTTCAGCGTTGGGCATTGGAGCCAAATTGATTCATGGGATCACGGTTGGCAATCATGTCGTGGTTGGTGCAGGGGCAGTGGTTTTACAAAACATTGGGCACGAAACGGTTGCCTACGGGACTCCTGCCCGAATCGTGCGTACTCGAAAACCTGGGGATCCGTATCTGTAATCTTGGCCGGGTGGACAAGGAGCTCAACTCGGGATTGGTGATATGGAAGTTGCGCGATAGTGATGAAGAGTGTCAAGCAGGCTTTTTCAATAACAATTATTTCTTTCAGTATCTTTAAACCGCAACCAGCTTGGACTTTGCCTTTAGCGCGCTCTTCAAAAGAAGCATTTTTCGCGTTTTTTGCGAAAAATGCGCCGCGCGCCGCCTTGGCGGGGGTCGTTTCCGCTTTTTGGAAACGACCCCCGCATCTTGTACGCAGCTTTGCGAAAAACTACGCATCCCAAAATGGGTGCGGTTTAGGAGATGAGATCTTTCAGCCATGTCAGCGCCCATCCACGTTACGCGCCCCTTCATGCCTCCACTGGATGAGTTTATCCCCATGTTGCAAGAAATCTGGGACAACCAGATTCTGACCAACGGTGGCCCGTATCATCAACGCTTCGAGGCGGCGCTGTGCGAATATCTGAATATTGATCATATTTCACTCTTTTGTAACGGCACCATCGCGCTGATCTCCGCTCTGCAGGGCTTACGTATCACCGGCGAAGTGATCACCACGCCTTACTCGTTCGTTGCTACGGCCCATGCGTTGCTGTGGAATGGCCTCACCCCTGTCTTTGTAGATATCGATCCTGTAACCTGCAATCTGGACCCGGAAAAAATCGAGCAGGCAATCACTCCGCGCACCACGGCGATTTTGCCTGTGCATTGCTACGGCAATCCTTGTGAAGTGGATAGGATTCAACAAGCTGCTGATCTGTACAATCTGAAAGTAATCTACGACGCTGCGCATGCCTTTGGCGTGCAATGGCGAGGAGAAAGCCTGCTCAGACATGGTGATCTTTCTGTGCTGAGTTTTCACGCCACCAAAATTTTTCACACTTTTGAGGGCGGGGCAATCGTCAGCCCGGATCGGAAGACCAAACAGCGCATCGATCATTTGAAAAATTTCGGTTTTGTAGATGAGGTCACCGTGGTGGCCAACGGCATTAATGGCAAGATGAGCGAGTTCAATGCAGCGTTCGGCATGCTGCATCTCAAGCATCTCGATGCTGCGTTGTCCAGCCGCAGGTCCATCACGAACCGGTATCGGGAGCAGCTTGCTGATGTTCCTGGGATTCGTCTGTTGCCAATCATGCCGGAGACCAGACTGAATTATGGTCATTTTCCCATTCTGGTTGAAGCTGACTATCCGATCACCCGTGATGCGCTGAATGCAACATTGCGTGAGCATCAAATTTTTTCCAGACGATATTTCTATCCTCTGATCTCCAATATGCCGATGTATCGCACTTTGCCCTCAGCCAATCCGGCCAATCTGTCTATTGCCAATGCAATTGCGGGATCCGTACTGTGTCTGCCGAATTATCCAACCTTGCTGCCAGAAGAACAGGAACAGGTGATCGACCTGATTCGCAATCCGCGATGAATGGACCGATCAAGTCAAACATGAATAATCCATCCCATCCTCAAGACAATTTTTCTGGCACCCATACGCGCAGAGTGGTCGTATTGGGTGGTGGGCCTGCTGGCTTGGCTGCGGCCTGGAGCTTGGCAAGGGACGGACATCAGGTCACCATCCTGGAAAAGGAACTTTATTGCGGCGGCATGGCAGCCACTTTTACGCGCGGGGCGTTTCGTTTTGATTTGGGTCCGCATAATTTTCATACCCGGCATCAAATTTTGACCCGTTTCCTGCAAAACAGGCTTGACCAGGATTTTCGTCCCAACCCTGCCAAAATCGAGCTCTATTTTCAAAACAAGCGGATCCGTTATCCGTTTGAAGGGATCGATATCATCAAGGCACTGGACGGATTCAATGCGTTTGCCAGTGCACTCAGTTTTTTCTGGAGTCGGGTTCGGTCACTGTTCCACCCCCATTTTCAAGACGACGGCACTTACCGTTCATGGTTGATCCATCGTTTTGGCAAACATTTTTTTGACATTTTTTTCGGCCCTTACACCGAAAAGGTCTGGGGTATTCCCACGCACGAACTCTCTGATATTGTAGCCAAGAAGCGCATTCCGGTAAAAAATCTCATTGACGTGGTAAAATCCGCGCTGATGCGCCAATACACCTATCACCCTGAACATCCGAAAACAATCCGCAGTTTTTATCCTCGCCTGGGTTCTGGACAAATAACCGACTTGTTCAGGGATGAATTTCTGGCCATGGGTGGAGAGATCATCCATGATGTCAAACTTGTCGCATTAACACAGGCTGATCAACGAATCAGTGCGGTCACATTTACCGTAGGCGATGGGCCGCTACGGCAGATTCATCCCGAACCTGATCGGCCTGCGGACTTTGCAGTACTTTCCACGATTCCCATCAACCAACTGATCGACTATCTGCCCCATGTACCGGATACCGTGGAGCAGGCCGCCCAAGCATTGGAATTCAAATCTGAAATTTTGTTGTACTTGAATGTCAACACCACCAATCCATTGAATGCCCATTGGCTCTATTTTGCCGAGCCCCTATTTCCCTTCAACCGCATTTACGACATTGGTAATTTCAGCAGTGACATGGTGCCACCAGGCAAGACCACGCTTTGTCTGGAAATCACCTGTTCACCCCATGATGCGGAATGGCGTATGGATGACCGCGCGTTGTTGGAACTTTGCATGCTTCCCTTGGAACAGCATGCTCTCTTGTCCAGAAATATGGTTGATGATTATCATGTACGGCGTCTTTCACATGCCTATCCCTGTTTTCGTGTCGGGTACGATATAAATCTTAAATGTTTACTGGATCATATTGAATTGAATCATAGCAACTTGTGGAGTTTTGGGCGTCAGGGGGCATTTTCTTATATCAATGTCGATGAAGCCATCTGGATGGGATTGCATATCGCCTCGCACCTCAATATGCGTGAAAAGATCGGACTGCGTTTGCATGATATTTTTCCTGCAGAGTGACGATGCAGGTCCAATCAGAAGGTTTCTTGGGTGGTCTCATCCCAAAAGCGAATGAATCTGGACGACCCAGCCCATGGAAACCAAGCTTTTTGTCGATTGGCTGCGCCTGACCCGATCCCCTCACATTGGTCCGGTCATCCTCCGTGAATTGATTCACCACCTTGGGAGTCCGCAGGCCGTGCTGTCGGCGTCGCGTCAACAACTGGCCGGCCTTCCCATAGCCCGTCCGGCACTGCTTGCGACTTTGGAAAAGTTTCGCCGTGAGGTACCGGCCCAGCCGATTGAAGGCGAACTGCAACGGTTGCATGATCTCGGGGGTCGCATGCTGATGCTTGGCGCTGCCGACTACCCCCCTTTGCTTGCTGCCATTCACGATCCGCCTCCTGCACTCTTTGTCATCGGCGATGCCTCCCTTCTTCAAGCCGAGGCGCCGATCGCCATCGCCGGCACGCGCGCGGCAACCCACAAGGGCTTGGGATTTGGCAAGGAGCTGGCCGGGGCGTTGAGCCGTTCCGGCGTGGTGATCTTTGGGGGACTGTCGCGCGGCATCGACGCGGCGGCCCATCTGGGTGCCCTGGAAGCCGACGGTCCCACGGTGGCGGTGCTGGCCACCGGGTTGGATGTCGTTCACCCGCGCGAGCATCGTGGGTTGCAGCAGCGCATTGCGCTTAAGGGGTGTCTGGTCAGCGAGGCGCCGCTCGGGCTGCAACCGGTCCCGTGGATCTTTCCGGCGCGAGCCCGGATTCTGGCAGGTCTGACACGCGGGGTGGTGATCGTCGAGGCTCCGGAGAACTCGGGTGCGCTCATCACCGCGCGCATGGCGCTGGATCAGGGGCGTGAGGTATTCGCCGTGCCCGCTTTGCCGAATGATCCGGCCTGTCGGGGGAATCTCAACCTGTTGCGCCAGGGGGCGCATCTGGTGGAACGTGCCAGCGACATTCTCGAAGCGCTGCAATGGAGCCGGCCTGTTTTGCTCCCCCCTTCCACTCCCCTACCCTCTTCGCCCGTTCCCGGACTTTCCGGTGAGGTGGCGGCCATTTTGGCGCATATCGAGGCCGGTGCGAATCAGGAAGATGATCTGGCCCGGTGTTGTCAATTGACAGTGGCTGCGCTTTCACGCATCTTACTGCATCTTGAACTCTCCGGTCTGGTGCAAAGGCTGCCGGGTGGTCGATATGTCACCACGCGGAATGGGTGACGATTCAGAACCCATTGTTATGGGGTCTGCATCATTCCTCCAACTTTATATTTTGATAGAATATCCCGATTCATGACCACTCTCGTCATTGTGGAGTCTCCGGCCAAGGCCAAGACGATCAACAAGTTTCTCGGCAAGGATTACGCCGTTGCCGCCACCTATGGTCACATCCGGGATCTGCCTTCCAAGGTCGGCTCCGTGGATCCGGAGGATCAGTTCCGGATGCATTACGAGGTCTCTTCCGACTCGACCAAACATGTGGCCGAGCTGACCAAGGCAGCCAAGGGGGCTCAGATGCTGTTGCTGGCCACCGACCCTGACCGCGAGGGGGAGGCGATCTCCTGGCATGTGCTCGAAACCCTGCAAAGCCGCAAGGAGCTGGCCAAAATCCCCTGCAAACGGGTGGTGTTTCACGAGATCACCAAACGGGCGATTTTAGAGGCGATCGCCAATCCGCGCGACATTGACATGAATCTGGTCAATGCCCAGCAGGCGCGGCGGGCGTTGGACTACCTGGTGGGTTTCAACTTGAGCCCGCTGCTCTGGAAAAAGGTGCGGCGCGGTCTTTCCGCCGGTCGGGTGCAGTCTGTGGCCCTGCGGTTGATCTGTGAGCGCGAGAACGAAATACGCGCCTTCAAAACGCGCGAATACTGGAGCATCACAGCGGATCTGATGCGCACGGTTGAGGGAGAAGCGGCTCTGGCGCGTCCTTTTGAGGCCCGTTTGGCAGTTGCCGAGGGGAAGAAGCTCGACCGCTACGACATTCCCGACGAGGCCCGTGCCCGACAGCTGTTGGCAGCCATCGAAGGTCAACCACTTTTCGTGGCCGGGATCGAAAAGAAACGGGTGGCGCGCAACCCCTCGCCCCCTTTCATCACCTCGACCCTGCAGCAGGAGGCCTCCCGCAAACTCGGCTTTTCCGCCCGTCAGACCATGATGGTGGCCCAAAAGCTTTATGAAGGGGTGGAGATCACCCTGCCGGACGGCTCGTCAGAAACCGTGGGTTTGATCACCTACATGCGTACCGATTCGGTACAACTGGCTGAAGAGGCGGTCAATGCGCTGCGTCAGTTGATCCAGACGCGCTACGGTGCGGATCATCTGCCCAAAACCCCTCGCAAGTACAAATCCTCGGCCAAGAATGCCCAGGAGGCCCACGAAGCGATCCGTCCCACCGATCCGACCCTGTTGCCCGAGCGGTTGAAAAAGAGTCTGGATCGGGATGGCTATCGGCTTTATGAGTTGATCTGGAAGCGTACCGTGGCCTGTCAGATGGCCTCGGCGCAGATTGACCAGGTGGCAGCAACCATTGCGGTGGGCTCGACCGATGCGCGGACCCCCTATCAGCTGCGCGCCAACGGCTCGTCGGTGGCCTTTGCGGGTTTCATGGAGGTCTACAGCGAGAGTCGCGACGCCACCCCTCAACAGGAGCGCAACGAGGACGAAACCGATGCCATGCTGCCGCCCTTGGATCCGGGCGATCCGCTGGCCATGCGCGCCATCACCCCGCATCAGCACTTCACCGAGCCGCCGCCGCGTTACACCGAGGCCTCGTTGGTCAAAATTTTGGAGAGCTACGGCATCGGTCGTCCTTCGACCTATGCGCCCACCATGTCCACCCTGCAGGAGCGTGGCTACGTCAAGCTTGATGCCCGCAAGTTCGTACCCGAAGATGTCGGTGAGGTGGTGAATCGTTTTCTGGTCGAGCATTTTGAAAAATACGTGGATTATCACTTCACCGCCCATCTCGAAGATGATCTGGATGCGGTGTCGCGCGGTGAACAGGCGTGGGTGCCGCTGCTTGACTCCTTCTGGAGTCCCTTCAAGAGCCAGATTTCGGAGAAGGAGAGCAGCATCAAGCGTTCGGATTTTACCAGCGAGGCCACGGATCAGCAGTGTCCGGAGTGTTCTCAACCGCTTTTCATCAAGCTGGGTCGATTCGGTCGTTTTCTCGCCTGTTCCAACTATCCGGATTGTCGTTTTACGCAGAACCTGAAAAAAGAGGGGGAGGAGGAACAACCGGTCGCACCGCCCGAGGTATCGGAGGAGAAGTGCGACAAGTGCGGTCAGCCGATGCTCATCAAGGCCGGTCGTTTTGGCAAGTATCTGGCTTGTTCCGGCTATCCGGGCTGTCGCAACATCCAGCCCCTGGCCAAACCGCTCGATACCGGTGTGCTCTGTCCGGCGTGTGGCAAGGGAACCTTTCTGGAGAAGAAATCCCGTTACGGCAAAATCTTCTATTCTTGTTCCGCGTATCCCAAGTGTCGGAATGCCTTATGGAACAAGCCGTTGCCCGGCACGCCGTGTCCCAAGTGTCATGCGCCGTTTTTGACCGAGAAGGTTACCAAGCGGTTTGGTACCGAGTTGTTGTGTGCCACGGAGGGGTGTGATTATCGCGTCAAGGTGGCGACGGAGTAGCAGGTCAACAGGGAAGTTTTGTTTAAATTGGTGAAAAAAAAGAGAGGGTCTGGGAGATTCCTCTCCCAGGGTTTTGACTTTGATTTTGACTTTAGATTTTAGCGCGCTCTTCAAAAGAAGCGATTTTTGCGAAAAAATGCGCCGCGCGCAGCCAAGGCTTGCGGGATTGTTTTGCGCCTTTTGCAAAACAATCCCGCGAACATGGCCCAAGAACAAAGCCGCGTGCAAAGGCTTTATGGTTTGGTAACTGGTATGCCAGCCCGTCGCAACCCGTCAAATCATCTTGATTGACCCGGTAGACAGGCGGCAAGCAGGGTGGAGAGATGGGGAAGGCGTTTTGTGACCATCTTTGAAAAAGCGTCATTTTTTTAAAGGCCGCGTGCAAGATGCGAGCGTCGTTTCCAAAAAGCGGAAACGACGCTCGCGAAGGCGGCGCGCGGCGCATTTTTCGCAAAAGGCGCGAAAAATGCTTCTTGAGAAGAGCGCGCTAAAATCAAAAGCAAAGTCAAAAGCAAAGTCAAAAGAAAAATCCTGGGAGATGAATCTCCCAGACCCTCTCTTTTTTTTACCAGTAAAAACGATCCATCTGCTTTAGCGATTGGACATTGGCATGAACAACCAAACGCCCTCCCCTCCCCTCGCCACCCGCTTCCTCGCCACCCGCTTCGGCGCCCTGCACCTGTTCATCGCCCTGTTCGTCATCATCGCTTTAACCATTCGGGTGATTCTGGGCTTCAAGGCCCTCGATACCCTGGATCCGTCTTTGGCCAACCTGATCCTGATCGCTGCCTCCGGCCTGCTCTACGACATGCTCGCAGCCTTCTATTTCTCCATCCCGCTCACTCTCTACCTGATCGCCCTGCCCGACCGGATCTTTCAACACCCGATCCAGCGGATTTTTTTTCAGTCGATCTATTTCTGCGCACTGTATCTCCTGGTCTTCAACGGCGTTTCGGAGTGGATCTTCTGGGATGAGTTTGGCGTGCGGTATAACTTCATTGCCGTCGATTACCTGGTCTATACCCACGAGGTGATCGGCAACATCCGCCAATCCTACCCGGTGCCTCAGCTGCTCTCAGCCATTGGGGTGGTCACGCTGGCCATCGGCTGGTTGATCCACCGTCGTGGCTGGCTGGAGCCGAGCTTTGCAGCGCTCACCACCCTGCATCCGCGTGGACGGCAAGGGTCGCTCTACCTGATCGTACCGATCGTTGCCTTTGGCGCCATCGAGCAAAACCTCTCCGAGGTCTCCAACAACCGTTTCCACAACGAATTGGCCAAAAACGGCATCTATGCGCTCTTTTCGGCCTTTATCCACAACGAATTGCCCTACGAGGTGTTCTACCTCCAGCGCGATGATAAAGAAGCGGCAGCCCGCGTGCGCGAGCTGCTGCACGCATCACCCGACACCCGGCCCTTGGAAAAGATCGATCCACTGGATATCGCCCGCTCGATCATCAATCCCGGACCGGAAAAGCGGCTCAACGTGGTTCAATTGACCATTGAATCGTTGAGTGCCGAGTACATGGGGCTGTATGGCAACCAGGAGAATATCACCCCGAACCTCGACCGACTGGCCAAGGAGTCGCTCACCTTCACCAATCTCTATGCCACCGGCAACCGTACCGATCGCGGCATGGAGAGCCTGGTGCTCTCGGTGCCGCCCACGCCGGGACGCAGCAAGGTGAAACGGCCCGATAACGAAAATCTTTTCTCCTCGGGGACGCTGTTTGCGGCGCGCGGATACGATACCCGATTCATCTACGGCGGGTACGGCTATTTTGATAATATGAATTATTTCTTTGGCCACAACGGCTTCGAGGTGGTCGATCGCACCCAACTGGAGGCCAGCGAGATCACCCACGAAAACATCTGGGGCGTGGCCGACGAGGATCTCTTCAAACGGACGCTTCGTGAGGCCGATCGGGCCCATGCGGCGGGCAAGCCGTTCTACTATTTTGTCATGACCACCTCCAACCATCGCCCCTTCACCTATCCGGCGGGACGCATCGACATCCCCTCGCCGGGAGGCCGTCAGGGCGGTGTGAAGTATACCGACTGGGCGATCGGCGAATTTCTGGCGCAGGCCAAAAAGCGTCCCTGGTTCGATGATACGCTGTTCATCATCACCGCGGATCATTGTGCTGGCAGCGCGGGCAAGACCGAATTGCCGGTGAACCGCTATCACATTCCGCTGATGATTCATGCGCCACGTCATGTACCGACCCGCTTCGAGGGGGCGCTGATGAGCCAGATCGACATCACGCCGACCATCCTGGGGCTGTTGCAGTTCAGCTATAGCAGCCGTTTTTTTGGTCAGGATATCTTTCATACCCCGGCTGCGATGCGCCGCGCCTTCATCGGCACCTATCAGAAGCTCGGCCTGATCCGGGGGGATCGGTTGACCGTACTCAGTCCGCAGCAGCAGTCGAGTTTCTACCGGTTTGAGCGCGGCTTCGGCAAGGAGCGCCAGGAGTTGCAGCAACAAGAGGATGGCGAGGGGTTGCGGGATGCGATCTCGTTTTATCAGACCGCCAACACCATGCGCAAGAAGGGGCTCGACAAGCAGATGCCGTGAGGATCCAACCTGTCATCATCTGGGTGGTGGTTGCGCTGCTCGCAACTTTGCTGCTTGAAACCACGGGATTCGATCTGGCCGTCCAGGATTTTTTTTACCAGTTTGACACCGGGCGCTGGACAATCGACAAGGATGATCCCTTCTGGCGCGCCATCTTCTATACCGGCGCCAAACGGATGGTGGCCGTGGTGGCCATCAGCACCCTGTTCATTCTGCTCTACGCCTGGAAACACCACATTTGGCACCCCTGGCGTCGCAAACTGACGCTTTTTCTGGTGACCCTGTTGATTGTGCCGGGTACGATCTCAGGCATCAAAAACATCTCCAACGTCCATTGCCCCTGGTCGCTGACCCGCTACGGCGGTGAACTGCCCCATGTGCCGTTTCTGGCAGCCAAGCCCGTCGATTTCCCGGCCAAGCGTCCCGGAAAGTGCTTTCCGGCGGGTCATCCTTCCGGCGGATTCGCCTTCATGGTGCTGTTTTTCATACTCCCCGGACGCGCGCGCTGGTTTGGTCTGGGCTTGGGCGTCGCGCTCGGCTGGATCATGGGGATCTATCAAATGCTCAAAGGTGCCCACTATTTGAGCCATGTGATCGTCTCGATGTCGCTCGCCTGGTTGCTCATTGAAGGAATCGTGGTACTATTCAATCGGAAATGGCCGGCTCCACCCTCCACAAAAATGAACGCATGACCCACACCGATCGTGCAATCCTTGCCCGGACTCGAACCCGTCAATACTGGAGCGTGTCACTGCTGCTGGTGACCGGCTACCTGATCGCGCGCCATTCCACCTGGGTCAGCTCGACCCATCTGCACACCCTGCTGGAAGCCTTGGCCACTTTGCTTGCCTTTTTGGTCGGCGCGCTCGCCTTGATGCGTTACCATACCGAAAAAGAGGATCTCTATCTGTTTGTTGGTGCCGGATTCCTCGGCACCGCGCTGCTGGATCTCTATCACACCATCGTCACCTCCGCAGCCTTCATCCGTGTCATGCCGTCGAATTATGCCACACTCATCCCCTGGAGCTGGCTCTCCTCGCGGATTTTTCTCTCCTTTTTCCTGGTGTTGAGCTGGTTTTTCACCCGGCGGTCAACCACTCCCGCCCTGCCCGCGCCATCGACCGATCCGCGCTGGGTTTTCAGGGGCATGGGGCTGTTCACCCTGGCGAATCTGCTGTTTTTCATGCTCATGCCCCTGCCGCGCGCCATCTATCCGGAATGGCTCTTTCCGCGACCTCAGGAGTGGATCCCGGCACTCCTGTTTCTCATCGCCCTGCTCGGTTTTTTAACCAGGGGCCTCTGGCGGGAGAATCCCTTCGAGCATTGGCTGGTGTTGGCACTGCTGGTCAATTTCTGGGGCGAGGCGCTGTTCATGCCCTCCTCCGGTCAACTGTATGATGCGATGTTCGATCTGGGTCATGTCTTGAAGAAGATCAGTTATTTGCTTGTCCTGATCGGTCTTTTGGTCAGCATCCTCGTCATCTCGTTTGATCTGAAACGGGCACGCATCCAGGCCGAGACCGCCAGCCGTTCCAAAAGCGCTTTTCTGGCGAACATGAGTCACGAAATCCGCACGCCGATGAACGGTGTGCTCGGCATGATCGAGTTGGCGTTGAACGTTGCCATCTCACCCGTCACCCGGGAGTATCTGCTCAAGGCCCAGGCCTCATCGCGCACCCTGCTCCGGCTCATCAACGATATTCTCGATCTCTCCAAGATCGAACAGGGCGCCATCACTTTGGAACGGGTGAATTTCCGGCTTCCAGATCTTCTGGCCGATGTCGCGGATCTGTTCGCCCCGAACCTTGCGGACAAGGATCTGCGACTGGATATCATCACCCCTTCAAAAAAGATCGAATGGCTGATCGGCGATCCGTTTCGTTTGCAGCAGGTGCTTTACAACCTGGTGGGCAATGCGGTGAAGTTCACTCCGCATGGTCGCATTACCGTCAGCGTGGAGGCGTTCGGACGGGAGGTCGACATGGAACGGATCCATTTTCGGGTGATGGACGAAGGGATCGGCATTTCACCGGATAAGCAGGCCGCGCTGTTTGCCCCTTTCACGCAGGCCGACGAGAGCACCACACGCCGGTTCGGAGGCACCGGTTTGGGGTTGGCGATCTGCAAGCGATTGGTCGAAATGATGGACGGGAGGATCTGGCTGCAGAGCACGCCGGGTCGCGGGAGCACCTTTCACTTCACCGTGTTGCTGGGACTTGGCCAGCCCGTTACCGATGGAGCGGTATGGCAGGCGGGAGCGGTGCCCCGGCGAACGTTGTTCAACCGCGAGGCGCTGGTAAAATATCTGGGCGGGGCACGGGTGCTGCTGGTTGAGGATCTGCCGGTGAATCGACAGGTGGCCGAAGAGCTGCTCAAGGGTGTCGGATTGGTGGTCGAGAGCGCGGAGAATGGTCAGGAAGCGCTGCGCAGGTTGGAAAAGGAAGCTTTTGATCTGGTACTGATGGATATCCAGATGCCGGTAATGGATGGTTTGACGGCCACACGAGCGCTGCGGGCGGATGCGCGCTGGCAGACGCTGCCCATCCTGGCCATGAGCGCCCATGCCCTGCACGAGGATCGCCTGGAGAGTCTGAACGCTGGCATGAATGATCACATTGTCAAGCCGATCGACTCTGCACAACTGTACGCAGCTCTGATGCACTGGATTCCACCCCGTGACCAGCGTATGGCGGGCATGGCGATGGCAACGGCCACTGAAGCGTCGGACGGATCGATAGGGGAAGATGACATCCGTTTTGAGGCGTTGACCTGCATCGCCGTGGATGAGCTGTTGGAGCGGGTCAACGACAATACGCAACTGGCGCGTTTGTTGTTGAGTGAATTCGTGCGGGGTCAGGAGGCTTCGATTGAGCAGTTGGAGCGCTGGCTGGAGAGCGGAGGTGCGGAGGAGCGGAGTCGCGCCACGCAGCTGGTGCACTCCTTGAAGGGCATGGCTGGCAATCTGGCAGCCAAAAGGGTGTATGAGGCGGCCATGGCCTTGGAACAGGGGCTGCGCGTACAACATGTTGGTCGTGAAATCTGGTCGTCACTGTTGGCGGAGTTCAAACTGGCGTTGATGCAAATGGTGGAAGAGATCCATGCCTGGCAGCTGACCGAAGCCAAGGTGCACGCAGGGAGAGCCATGGAGAATTGGCAAGCATGGGATCCACGCGAGGTCTCGGCATCGCTACACCGGTTGAAACCGTTGTTGGTCCAACAGGATTTTGATGCTCAGGCCGCGTTCAAACGTCTTTTGCCACAGCTTCAAAGCGGATCCATGGTACATCCGGAGTGGTGCAAATGGATGGGAGAGATGGATGACCATCTGGACCAGCTGGAATTTTCCAAGGCCCATGGGATCCTGGAATGCATGGTGGAAGCCCTGGAGAAGGAGCCTTAAACCGCACTAAAGCTCGAAATGAGTAGCTGTTACTGGTAAAAAAAAAGAGCGGGTCTGGGAGATTCCTCTCCCAGGGTTTTGCTTTTGACTTTAGCGCGCTCTTATAAGAAGCATTATGCGCCGCGCGCGGCCTTCGCGGGGGTCGTTTCCACTTTTTGGAAACGACCCCCGCATCTTGCACGCAGCCTTGCGAAAAACTACGCATCCCAAAATGGGTGCGGTTTAGGTTAACGTAAGGCACTACCAATTGGTTGCGGTATATCATGCTCCCTCCCCTGCTCGATGACTCCCCCATTGCCGCGTTGGCGACCCCGCCCGGCACCTCTGCCGTGGCCATCATCCGTATCAGTGGGATGCAGTTCCTTGACCGGCTGCTGCCACTACTGCGTCATCCGGACGGTCGGATTTTTGAAGCCACGGCTTTCATACCGCGTTTGATGCAGCGCGTGCACATTCTGGATCCGCAAACGAATGAACCGCTGGATCAGGCGATGGCGGTCTATTTCCCGGCCCCGCACTCCTACACGGGTGAGGATGTGCTGGAGTTGCAAGGTCACGGTTCACCGGTGATCGTGCAACACATTCTGGAGATCCTGCTGCAAAACGGTATTCGTCCTGCCAAGCCTGGGGAGTTCACCCGGCGCGCCTGCCTGAACGGCAAGATGGATCTGA
The DNA here is from genome assembly GCA_039908105.1 of Magnetococcus sp. YQC-9. GTDB lineage: Bacteria > Pseudomonadota > Magnetococcia > Magnetococcales > Magnetaquicoccaceae > Magnetaquiglobus. Next base: position 5,659 of record JAMOBI010000053.1, on the reverse strand, counting down.
CCCGCGCCGAGGCTGTGGCTGCGTTGATCAACTCGGTCTCCTTGCGCGCGGCACGCGAGGCAATGCGCCAGCTTGAAGGAAGTCTGCAAACTGAGATCGATCAGATTCGCAATCAATTGTTGACCGTATTGGCCCATTTGGAAGCCACTCTGGATTTTGCCGATGAGGATATCACCCCCCTGCCCTACTCCTTCATGCTAAGCGCATTGAGTGATTGCACCGAGCGGCTCGGACGATTGCTGCGCAGCGCTGCCTTGGGGGAGCGTCTGCAAGAGGGATTTCATCTGGCCATCGTCGGGCGCCCGAATGTCGGCAAGTCCAGCCTGTTCAACCGCCTGCTGGGCAGAAAGCGCGCGATTGTCTCCCCCTTTCCCGGCACCACCCGTGATTGCATCGAAAGCCGGTTGGAGTTGATGGGCATGCCGGTCATCCTGCTGGATACCGCCGGGCTGCGTGACACGACAGAACCGGTTGAGGTTGAGGGGATTCATGTTGCGCGTGAGCGGATGCATCATGCGGATGGGGTGTTGTGGATGCTTGATGCCACAGCCGGATATACGGCTCAGGATGCGGCAATCATGCAGGAGATCGCTGGCAATCCGGTGATCGTTGTGTGGAACAAAATGGATCTGCATCCAGGCGACAGCGAATTGCGGACGTTTGAGCCTTTTTCAACGGTGCGGATTTCCACGAAAACTGGAGATGGATTGGAGGCGTTGGAGCAGGCGATCGGTCGGATGGTTCTTCCCACGCCCGTGGGTGGTGACGGCAGTATCATTCTGGCCGTGCGTCAGAAAGAGGCGCTGACTAAGGCCGTACGCGCCCTGATTGAGTGCGAAAGCCTGATTGTGCATGGAAAACCGGGGGAGATCCTTGCGTTGCCGTTGAGAGCGGCATTGGAGGCACTGGGTGAGTTGATCGGGTATGTGACCCATGAAGATTTGCTGGAGCGGATTTTTAGTACGTTTTGCATTGGTAAATAATTTAAGTTATAAGCGTTGGATAGTGTGATTGCATGCTTGAATAATATTGCAAGCATCTTGAAAGCGTAATTTTTCGCAAGGCTGCGTGCAAGATGCGGGAGTCGTTTCCAAAAGCGGAAACGACTCCCGCGAAGGCGACGCGCGGCGCAATTTTCGCAAATAGCGCGAAAAAGGCTCCTTTTGAAGAGCGCGCGAAAGGCAAAGGCAAAACCCTGGGAGAGGAATCTCCCAGACCCTCTCTTTTTTTTCACCAGTAAGAACATTTCATTTTGAGTGGGTCAGTTTGGATGAGGTGTTTCACGTGAAACAGTTCCTTGTTCAATCTGATCAATTTTGATAACATCTCTGCCCTACCCTATCCGGATGCTCCTCTAAAATCGCTTCATAGAAACAGGCTTATACCCCAGATGTTGGGCACACATCATTTCGACATCATCGTAGTCGGTGGCGGGCATGCGGGTTGTGAGGCCGCCCATGCTGCAGCCACCATGGGCGCCCGCACGCTGCTGTTGACGCAGAATCTCGATACCCTCGGGCAGATGTCCTGCAACCCGGCCATTGGCGGCCTGGGTAAGGGACATCTGGTGCGTGAGATCGATGCGTTGGGTGGGATCATGGGGTTGTTGGCCGATCGGGCCGGAATTCATTTTCGGATATTGAATCGCAGCAAAGGCCCCGCCGTGCGCGGCCCACGCGCGCAGATGGACAAACTGGATTATCGACGCGAAACACGCGCGGCCTTGGAGGAGGCTCCCAATCTGACGATCCGTCAGGGAGAGGCCACCCGGCTGATTATCGAAGCTGGCGAGGTTCGCGGCGTTCTGATCGACTGGGGCTATGCATGCCACGCTTCGGCGGTTATTCTGACGACCGGGACATTTCTAAGGGGGTTGGCGCACATCGGTGAACGCACCTTTCCGGCTGGTCGATTGGGCGATTCGCCTTGCCTGACGCTCAGCGATTCACTGCGTGAATTGGGGTTGACGATTCACCGGCTGAAAACTGGAACTCCGCCGCGACTGGATGGTCGCAGCATCGATTGGTCACGTCTGGAGCCGCAGCCGGGAGAAAACCCACCGGTCCCGTTTTCGTATCTGACCAACCAGATTCAACGGCCACAAGTGGTTTGTCACATCGCCTTCACCAATGAGAGAACACACGAACTCATCACCAGCAATCTGTACCGCGCGCCACTCTACTCAGGACAGATCAAAGGCATAGGACCGCGCTATTGCCCGTCGATCGAAGACAAGGTGGTGCGCTTCAAGGAGCGCGACCGACACCAGATTTTTCTCGAACCCGAAGGGTGGCGCACCCAGGAGATCTATCCAAACGGTATTTCAACCAGTCTGCCGATCGATATCCAGCATGCGATGATCCGCTCCATGGAGGGGCTGGAGCAGGCGGTGATCATTCGTCCCGGCTATGCGATCGAGTACGACATGGTGGATCCGACGCAACTGGATGATTCACTGGCGGTCAAAGGGGTCAAGGGACTCTATCTGGCCGGACAGATCAATGGCACGACGGGTTATGAGGAGGCGGCTGCACAAGGAGTGGTTGCCGGAATTCAGGCAACGCGATATCATCAGAATCTGGCCCCGCTTCATTTCGATCGCTCGGTGAGCTATTTGGGTGTGATGATCGATGATCTGGTCACCAAGGGTGTTGATGAGCCCTACCGGATGTTCACCTCTCGTGCCGAGTTTCGCCTGTTGTTGCGAACCGACAATGCCGATGCACGATTGACACCACTTGGAAAAGAGATTGGACTGGTGGATGAGGTACGGTGGAGGCGGTTTCAGATCAAGCAGGAGACCCTGAACGCGGCTCGAGAGCAGTTGCAGATCACACGAATTCATGCTCAGGAGACGGGCCTGTCTCATGGTCGGGATCGCAAGAGTGGCTGGGATTGGCTGCGGGGAGAAGAGCTATCAGCCAAGCGGGTATTCGAGCTGACTGGCTTGGGTGAACTTTCCAACGAGATCCAGGAGACGTTGGAAACGGAAGCCGGCTATGCTGGCTACTTGATCCGCCAGCAGGAGGAGATCCAACGTTTTCGCAAGTCCGAGGCCATCCGGATACCCGAGGAGATGGATTGGATGGCGGTTCCAGGGTTGTCAACGGAAATGCGTCAGAAATGGATGAAAATCCAACCGCGTACACTTGGACAGGCTTATCGGGTTCCAGGCGCGACTCCGGCTGCGATATCGGTTTTGATGATTCATCTCAAGGCATCATAACAGTATCCGGTCTGGAATATGGAATTTATCTGGTGAAAAAAAAGAGAGGGTCTGGGAGATTCCTCTCCCAGGGTTTTGACTTTGCCTTTCGCGCGCTCTTTTCAAGAAGCATTTTTCGCGTCCTTTGCGAAAAATGCGCCGCGCGCCGCACTAGCGGACATCGTTTCCGCCTTTTGGAAACGATGTCCGCATCTTGCGCACAGCTTTGCGGAAAATGACATTTATAAATATGGATACGATCTAGCGAAAATGATTCCATGACTGCTCAATACCAATATTCAGATGAAGACTGGTCAACCTGCTTTGAGCGGCTTCATTTGCACATTCCCTTGACGGATGAAATGCGTGGTTCATTGCAACGCTATGTCGAGCAATTACATCGCTGGAATCAACCCTATCACTTACTCGGTCCTGCCGCCCTACCCGATTTACTGACCCGTCATATAGTCGATTCAGCCTCTCTGTGGTCTCTATTGCCTGAATCCTGTATCATTGCGGACATAGGATCCGGGGCCGGCTTGCCGGGCATGGTTCTGGCGATCCTTTCGACTCCAGATAGACAATTTCATCTTTTTGAAGCCAATCAAAAAAAGGCTCGCTTTCTCAATTTTGTTGTTTCAGAACTCAAACTATCCAATCGGGTAGCCGTGCATAAGGTGCGCGTCGAAGAGTCCAAGAATTTCCTTGGCATCTTCGATGTAACCATCTGCCGTGCTGTGGCGAATCTGGAGAGTGTTGCCAGGCTCACACGATCGCTGCTCAAACTTGAGGGGGTATGCCTGGCGATGAAGGGTAAACGGGTCCAGGGTGAGCTGACTCAATTCAGTCATGGCAAGCAGGCGCGTTACTTCTTGACACCTGTTGTTCATCCATCGAACTTTGGTGGAGAAGGGGTGATTGTTGAGCTGCGATATGTTTCACGTGAAACAGGGGAGGGGACATGAAACAGATCATTGCCTTGGTCAATCGTAAGGGTGGGGTACTGATCGATTTTGACCCGCAAGGCAACGCCACCACCGCCTTTGGGATCGCCAAGGGAAATAATCTGCCAACGGTTTATGATGTCCTGATTGGTCAATCCTCCTGGAAAGAGGCCACTCGCGGAATCATTGGATCCGGTATGCTCGGCATCATACCCGCTTCGGCAGATTTGAGTGGTGCCGAAGTTGAGCTGGTCAATACCCGCAATCGGGAATACCGCTTACGCGATCGTCTGAAGGGATTTGAGGCCAGCTACGACTTCATATTGCTGGATTGTCCTCCATCACTGGGTCTGCTGACCGTCAATGCACTGGCTGCAGCGCACGGGGTTATGATTCCAATTCAGTGTGAATTTTATGCTCTTGAAGGATTGAGTCAGGTCCTCAATACCATGGAGATCATCAAAAAAAGCATCAATCGTTCACTCGACATGGAGGGAATTCTGCTCACCATGTACGATCAACACAGTTCAAGCAATCAGGCGATCGAGCAGAAAGTCCGCCATTTGTTCCCAAAGCACACATTTGCAACCGTCATCCCACGCGATGCCATATTGAGCGAAGCACCGGCCATGGGCCGACCCGGCGTCTGGTACCATCCGTGGTCCCAGGGTGCCCAAGCCTACATTCAATTGACCCTCGAAATGCAGGATTAAGGATACCAATTCATGAGCGATTCAAAAACAAACATGGGTCAAGGATTGGCTGCCTTGCTCGGTGAAGCGGCCTTGACCTCAACGGTTTCGGAAAAGGTGATGATGATACCGATTGGACAGATTGTTCCCAATCCCTATCAACCGCGCCAAAATTTTTCCGAAGAGTCGTTACAGGAGCTGGCAGAATCGATCCGACTGCAGGGTGTTCTTCTACCGATTCTTGTACGTTCCAAGCCAAACTTTGAGGAGACGTTTGAGCTGATCGCGGGCGAGCGTCGCTGGCGTGCGGCAAAACTGGCGGGACTGACGAGAATACCGGCGCTCTATCGCAGAATGACCGACAGACAGATGCTGGAAAATTCCATCCTGGAAAACATCCAGCGTGAGGATCTGAACCCGGTCGAGGTGGCCAGGGGATGCGCACAACTGATCGAAAAATTCGGTTACAGCCACAAGAAAGCTGCCCAGCGGATCGGAAAAAGTCGCGAGGCCATCACCAATTTGTTGCGTCTGCTAAGACTGCCAGAGTCGATTCTAACTCTGATCGAGGCCGGAACGTTAAGCATGGGACATGCGCGCGCCATGCTGCGTTTGGAAGGTAAGCCCGAAATGCTCGATCAGTTGGCTGCCACCGCTATACAACAAGAGCTATCGGTTCGACAAACCGAAGAGATGATTCGTGCGTTGGAAAAGGAGGCATCCAAAGCAAAGGTTGCGTTGGATGAAACGCCGCAAGAAGAGATGGTTGAGGCCAATCCGACTGCCGGCAAGCGGCGCAAGGATCCGATGATTGTCTC
>JAMOBI010000052.1:0-29458 GCA_039908105.1 Magnetococcus sp. YQC-9 | reverse complement strand
ACCACAGGAAAGCAAAAAATAACGACAATTCCCCATTTGATTGGCAGAATTGATCCGAAAACGATCACTCATCCTGTTTTTACCGTCAAACTTGGGAAGCGTTTTGCAATTGGCTCACTGGTAAAAAAAGAGAGTGTCTGGGAGATTCCTCTCCCAGGGTTTTGATTTTGACTTTTAGCGTGCTCTTCACAAAGAAGCATTTTTCGCGCCTTTTCTTGAAAAATGCGCCGCGCGCGGCCTTCGTGAGCGTCGTTTCCGCTTTTTGGAAACGACGCTCACATCTTGCACGCAGCCTTGTAAAAAACTACGTATCCCAAAGTAGGTGCGGTAAAGCTGGGTGCGGTTTAAAAGCGCGCTTAAGTCAACGGCCAAACCTCGGGGCTTCGCCCCGAACCCCACCGGGGGCGATAATCGCCCCCGGACCCCGTGATAGAGGGGGGCTGAATGGTTACCCGAATCTTTCGTTGATATCATCTCTCCTCCTTCTTCGGAGGAGGGGGTCAATTCTTCGTGTCGTCAGGGGTTGGTTTCTTATGTCGCCTGACAAAAGTCGCGCGGCAAGGGGGGTGAGGTGGCAAAAAAAGCCTCCGGCGGGAACCGGAGGCTTTTGGCCTGGACAAAACTGGTGTCGCGAATCCTGGGTGATTCAGCGTCCCTTGGAAGCTCCTCTCGGCGGCATGGCCGGTTTGGCGGCAGCAGGCTTGGCAGCTGGTTTGGCGGCGGTTTTGGCAGCCGGCGGTTTGGCAGCGGTGGGTTTGGCAGCAGCGGGTTGTTTCGAAACGGCCATACCTTCCTCCTTATGGAAGCGTGAAACGGGTTGTTGATGACGATCCATTATAATCCAAACCTGACTTTCGGCAATCAAAAAATCGAGCATACGGCTGGATTTTTTTCTTCAACCTGTTCAGCCCATGGATTGAATCGCCTGGGAGAGGGTCGTGAAGCGAAGGGGTTGTCATGAAGTGAATAGCGGCATGAGTATTGCGAGAGAGGTTTTGCGACAGGCGCGATGAATGGGGACCGGTCATGGTTTGGCTGATTGCATGGGCCTTGGTTTGGATTGCAGCGACTGCCGGGTGTTTGCAAAAAGCCTCTAACGCAAAGGAGTGAATTCAAGATGTCTGGATCATCGGGATCACGGATACCGGAGTCTTTGGCTCGGGTGGGAACTTTTTATGTGGCCTCGCGAGCGGATTGGCAGGCGTGGTTGGACTCGAACGGGGAGGAGACACGTGAACGTTCGGTTGCTCCGAAACGGGTGCTGCGCGGGTGGAGCGCGGGGCGCGCCAAGGTGGCGGCGCGTTACTCCTGAAGGTTGTTGTCGAAGCGTCAGTCCAGCATGGCGTTGAAATGGTGTGGTTGCGGCGGATCGACCGATCGCGCCGTCATCACTGCTGCAAAGGGGTGGTTGAGCGTCGGGCGGCGAGGATGCTTTCACGCCGAGCGCGTGCGGCTTGTGCCACTTCGGTCTCCGGGACCGGAAATGGCAGGCCCTCATTGATATGCGGGAGCTTCTCGGGCTTTGGGTAACGGGAGCGGCAAGAGGTCATGATGGCCTCGACCACGGTGAGGATCTCATCGGCGTTGGGTGGGGGCTCCCCGTAAACCCACACCTCTTGTCGGTGGTTGTAGGTGAATTTATCCACCGCGCCGGTATAGGGGCCACCGGACGGATCTTCCGGGCTTTTGCGATAGGTGTAGACCCGTACGATTGAAGAACGCGGATGAAAACCGACGATCATCTCAGAGTTGGTCAGGTTTTCGCGCACATAGCAGCCATCCCGCAGTCGGAAAGAGATGGCCCCGCGGGTCAGTTCATCGAGATTCTGGAGATAGCCACTGCTTTGTAACTCCTGGCGCAGATGGCGACAAAGGCGGCGGATGTCGTTGGCGGGATAGAATTTTCGGATGCGTCGGAAACGCAGGCAGGTGCAGGTAAGTTGATGGAGGTTGACTCGGTAGTTCAGATGGATCAGCCTGTGGCTGGGGACGCGGATGGTATTGTCGTGTTCGGCTGGGATCTGAGGCAAAAGCAGCGATGGGCAGTAGGGGATGGATTCGAGGATATGCTTTTTGCGCTGCATCGGTATGAGGATGAAATAGTGCACTCCCCAGGCGACCAAAGCCAGCAGGAGCAGAATGAAAAACCAGCCAAGGATGGGATGATTTGAGGCGGGTTGGGTTTGCACGGCGATGTTCAGCATGGGGCATGCGCGCTCCTTGCAGGGTGAATGATAATCTGTGGCATACATTAACATCAGTTGGACGGTGACACCATGGTTGCGATGCGATTTTTTTTCCGCGGATCGGCACCCCGGCGGACGGGTCGGATGTTGCGGGGGTGGTTGAGCGGATTGGTGGGATTGGGTCTCTTTGTTTTGTCGACATCGCTTTGGGCCATGGATGCTGCAGAGATTCTTTCGGCCATGGACCGTAAGATGCATGGCGGCTCGTATGAGAGTTTCAATCGGGTGACTTTCGAGTTGCCCAATGGGCGGCAGAGACTGGTGACCCTGTACAGCGCCAAGGCAACGGGTCGGCGGGCATTGATGGTGGTGGTGTCGCCGGAGGAGTTGCGCGGTCGGGCGGTGTTGAAGGTGGGCGATGAGGTGTGGTTGCACATGCCTGGCGAGCTGGAGACCCGCAAGACCACGTTGATGCAATCGGTGGTGGGTGGGGTGTTCAACAATGCCGATTTTTTGTTGGGAAATTTTGCCGAGGAGTATCAGGCGGGTCTGGCTGGGGAGGACGAAGAGGTCTGGAAGCTATCGCTTAAGCCGCTGCATGCCGGCATGCCGCACGCGCGTGTTGAGTTGAAGGTGGACAAAAAGAGATTGTTGCCGGTGGAAATGGTTCAATTCGATGCTGGCGGGGCAACGCTCAAGACCATCCGCTTTTCTGAAGCACAGACGTTGGACGGCGAACGTGTGGTGCCGATGACCATGGAAACGGTCAGCGGGTTGAATCAGGGCTATCGCTCCTTCTGGCGGATTGGACGTCAGGAGGAACGGGAGTTTCCGGCCAACGTCTTCACGCGGGAGTTTTTGCCGGGCGCGGGTCGGTTGATGAAGTGATCTCTTCGAGGTTTGGCGCTTGACAGAAGGAGGGCGCGCTATTAATGTATTTCCTTTGCGGTTCGTTCTTGTCTTGTTTTGGGAGTGTGGATATTGAGTAAGGAAGATGTCATCGAAATGGAGGGGACGGTCATGGAGAACCTTCCCAATGCCATGTTCCGCGTGGAGTTGGAGAACCAGCACAAGCTGTTGTGCCACATCTCCGGGCGCATGAGAAAGCACTATATCCGCATCCTGCCGGGTGACAAGGTGACGGTGCAGTTGACCCCCTATGATCTCACCAAGGGTCGGATCTCCTATCGTCACAAGTAGTTTCCTCCTTACGGATGCTTTTCTCTCCCTCCTTTCGGGATGAACTCTTCCCAAGGTGAGCGGGTCCAATTCAGCATGAGCTACAACGCATCCCAGATCGAAGTCCTCGAAGGGCTCGAAGGTGTTCGTCGTCGTCCGGGGATGTACATCGGCGGTACCGACGAGCAGGCTTTGCATCATCTGGTGGTGGAGTTGTTGGACAATGCCACCGACGAGGCCTCCTCCGGTCATGCCAATCGCATTCAGGTGACGCTGCGCAAGGATGGTGCGGTGTCGGTGTGGGACAATGGCCGTGGCATCCCGGTCGACCCCCTGCCGCGCTACCCGGATCGTTCCGCCCTGGAAGTGATCATGACCACTCTGCACGCGGGTGGCAAATTCCACGACAAGGCTTATGAAACCGCCGGTGGCTTGAACGGTGTCGGGGTGTCGGTGGTGAATGCGCTCTCCGCCTGGACCGAGGTGTTGGTGGAACGGGATGGTCATCGTTGGCGGCAGCGTTACGAGCGTGGCCAGGTGGCATCCCCCTTGGAGCAGCTCGATCCCACCCGCCGGCGCGGCACGCTGGTCACTTTTTTGCCGGATGATGCCATTTTTCCCATGACCCGCTTCGATTCCGAGCGGCTGGTGGAGATGTGTCGCGCCAAGGCCTATCTGAATCGTGGCCTGACCGTGGTGTTGCGCGACGAGCCCCGGGATGCCGAGCATCTCTTCTTGTATCCGGACGGGGTGCGCGATTTCGTGCGCGAGTTGGTCCCCGAGGAGCGGCGGGTGATTGCCGATCCGTTTGCCGGAGGTGTGGAGCGTATCGCCGAGGATGGGCGGGGCCGCATGGAGTGGGCGCTCATCTGGACCGCTGAGGAGCGTGGCGTCACCCTCTCTTATTGCAACACCATTCCGACCCGCGAGGGGGGGGTGCACGAGACCGGTTTGCGCGCAGCGCTGTTCAAGAGCGTGCGCGAGTTCGCCGAAGCGCGCAATTTGATCCCCAAGGGGGTGGAGTTCGCGCCCGAAGATGTGCTCGATGGCCTGAATGGGGTGTTGTCGTTGTTCATCCCCAATCCGGAGTTCGCCGGTCAGACCAAGGATCGGTTGACCAATCATGGTGTGGCACGGCGTGTCGAGGCGGTGATCAAGGACAGCCTCGACCATTGGCTGCATGGCGCGCCGGAACGGGCGGCCAGCCTGGTGGAGCTGGTGGTCGAGCGGGCCCGCGAGCGGTTGAATCGCAAGAAGAGTCTCGCCCGGGTGACCCGCAAGAGCGTCACCACCCGGTTGACGCTGCCGGGCAAGCTCACCGACTGCATCTCCTCGGACACCTCCTCCACCGAACTGTTCATCGTTGAGGGGGATTCGGCAGGCGGCTCGGCCAAGCAGGCACGCGACCGTCATACCCAGGCGGTGTTGCCGCTGCGCGGCAAGATCCTCAATGTCGAGCAGGCCAATCTGGAGAAGTTCGAGGCCAACGTCGAGATCAAGAACCTGATCACCGCGATCGGTGCCGGCAGCGGGCGGGCCTTTGAACCGGACAAGGTGCGCTATGGCCGGGTGATCATCATGACCGACGCCGATGTCGATGGCGCGCACATCGCCAGCCTGCTGTTGACCTTTTTTTATCGTCATATGGGACCGTTGGTGCGGGATGGTCGGCTCTTTCTGGCCCAACCGCCGCTCTATCGGGTATCGAGTGGGGCGGAAACGCGCTATGCGCTCGATGACAAGGCCAAGGAGGCCGTGGTGGCGGGTTTTTTGCGCAAGAAGTCCAACGCCAAGGTGGAGATCTCGCGATTCAAGGGGTTGGGGGAGATGGATCCGGCGCAGTTGCGCGAGACCACCATGGCCCCACACAGTCGTCACCTGTTGAAGGTGGTGGTGGATGATGCCGATGCCACGGACGATACCCTGGATCGTCTGATGGGCAAGAGGCCGGCGGAAAGATTTCGTTTCATTCAGGAAAAGGCGCACTTTGCCCAGGATCGTCTGGATGTTTGACGCTGGATCGTCTTGTCGTGACAAGCGGTTCATCAACAGGCTGTTAGCGGTATCGTTGGCCCCAGGTTTGCTTGATCATCGAAATGAGAAGTCTCGCGGATGGGTCCGGGAGACTGGATCGCTCTCAAGAAAAGGGGATTGCAGGCGTGTTTGGCGTGATGAAACGTGTTATCGGGATCGGTTCACTCGTGATCGGGTTGTCTGGCGTGGTTTGGGCCGGGACGGGTGAAGGGGATCCATTCGTGACTTCGATCGAAGCTGCCCTGCGCAAGAATCCGCGTACCATCGCCGCTGCTGCGCAGCTCAAGGCCGCCCTGGAGCGTCTGCCGCAGAGTCAGGCCGCGCTCATGCCGACCATCGATATGAGTCTTTCCAAGGGATACAGTCGTGTTGAATGGAGTAACACGGCGACAACCACCAATCCGGATGTGCTGGGGCTTTCGTTGTCGCAGGTGCTGTTCAACCAGAAGGCGCTGGTGGCACTGCGTCAAACCAAGCCCTACATCGCCTCGTTTGAAAGCGATTCGCAGGCAGCCGTGCAGGGGGTGTTCCTGGATGCGGCCTCGGTGATCGTCGAGGTGTTGCAGGCTGGCGAGGTGGTGCGTCTGGCCAAGAACAATCGTGAAGTGTTGAAGCAACATCTGGAGGCGACCCGCTCCCGATTCCGGGTGGGCGAGATCACCAAGACCGATGTCAGCTGGGCGGAGTCGCGTCTGGCGAGTGCGGAGGCCAATCTGGTGCGCTCCGAGAATACCCTGGCTTTGGCGCGTACCCGCTTTGTCGAAGTGACCGGCGTGGCGGTTCCCGAGGGTTTGCATCTGCCGGGATTCCGCGAAAAACTTGAAGAGTTATCGAATGTTGAGTTGCGGTTGCGTTCGATTGAGCGCCCCGATCTCGTGGCTGCCACGTTGCGTCTGAAGGTGGCCGAGGAGGAGGTCGAGCTGAAACGGGCCGGTCATATGCCGTCGGTCGCCCTGTCGGCGCGGGCGAGTCGCAGCTGGGACGAGGAGATTGCCGGGACCGTCGATCCGCTTAAAAAATACAGTGTGGATCTGGGGGTGACGATGCCGCTATATGCCGGTGGCATGGTGGTGTCGCAGACCGCCGAGGCTTCGGCGCGCAAGGAGGCGCAGGCTGCCGAACTGGAGCGGATGCGGTTGCAGGTCGAGCGTGAGGTCGAGTCGGCGGCGTTGGATTTGAAAAGTGCCCGCGCGGCCAATCTGGCGTTGGAGAGCGGTCTGAAGGCGGCCAACGATGCGTTGGATGGTGTGGAGCGGGAGTATCGCGTGGGAACGCGCACGGCGTTGGATCTGTTGGATTCGCGCAACGAGGCCTTTTCCGCCCAGACCGAACTGGCCAAGGGGCGTTTTGCTTCGGTGTTGGCCGGATTCAAGTTGTTGTATGCCACCGGGCGTTTGCAACTCGATGCCTTGATGCCGGGTGTCAATGCCGTGCAGCCGGTTGCTCCGCTCAAGGAGCAGTCCAAGGGGTCGCGTTTGTGAGGATGTGACGGATTGCACCGTACCCAAACCGCACCCAGCTTGGAATGTGTAGTTTTTACTGGTACAAAAAAAGAGCGGGTCTGGGAGATTCCTCTTCCAGGGTTTTGCTTTTGACTTTAGCGCGCTCTTTACAAGAAGCATTTTTCGCGCCTTTTGCGAAAAATGCGCCGCGCGCCGCCTTGGATGCGGGACTGTTTTGCGTCTTTTGCAAAACAATCCCGCGAACATGGCCCAAGAACAAAGCCGCGTGACTAAAGGCTGTAAGGTTTAGTGACTGGCGTGCCAGCCCAACGCAACCAGTCAAATCAGCTTGGTTGAGCTACTAGGTTAACGTAAAATACCACCAACCGATCGGAGATGTTTGGAAATGCTTGAACAGGTGCAGAAGGTGTTGGAAGAGATCCGTCCCATGTTGCAGCGGGATGGTGGGGATGTGGAGCTGGTGGGGATCACGGCGGACAACATCGTCAATGTGCGGTTGCGCGGGGCGTGCGGTACCTGCCCGGGAGCGATCATGACCTTGAAGGGCGGCATCGAGCGGATCATGAAACAGCGGGTGCCGGAAGTGGTGGCGGTCGAGAGCGTGCGCTGAGCGTGTCTGCGGTGCGATATTTGCCATCCCCGCACGCCGATGCGCGTCCGGAAGGGGTGCGGGTGGATCTGTTGGTGGTGCATGCCATCAGTCTGCCGCCGGGTGCGTTCGGCGGACCGTTCGTGGATGATCTGTTCCTGGGTCGTCTGGATGCCGAGGCGCACCCGTTTTTTCGCGAGATCGCTGGCTTGCAGGTTTCCGCCCATTTTCTGATCGACCGGCTGGGTCGCCTGACCCAGTACGTACCGGTGTTGATGCGTGCCTGGCATGCGGGCAAGAGCAGCTGGCTGGGACGCGAGGCGTGCAACGATTTTTCGATCGGTGTGGAGCTGGAGGGGGTGGAACATGGACGGTTCACACCCGAGCAGTACAGCACGCTGGCGGCGTTGGCGCGAACCTTGATGACCCGACTGCCCGGCATCACGCCAGAGCGGATCGTGGGCCATCGGGATATCGCTCCGGAACGCAAATGGGATCCGGGCTCCGGTTTTGACTGGGAGCATTTTCGCGCCCTGCTGCGCTGGACGCAGGCGGAGGATCCTGCGGATCTGGTCTGGGAGTAGAGAGAATCGTCATGATGGTCAAACACCTGCACATCATCGGGATTTGTGGTACGGCCATGGCCGGCATTGCCGCACTGGCCAGGGAGGCCGGCTGGCGGGTCACCGGATCGGATGCCGGGGTCTATCCGCCGATGAGCGATTTTCTGGCCGAGCTGGCGATTCCGGTGGTTGAGGGATTCAGCCCGAACAATCTTCTGCCGCCTCCGGATCTGGTGGTGGTCGGCAATGCGATTTCGCGCGGCAACCCGGAGCTGGAAGCGCTGCTGGATGCCGGTCTGCCTTATGTCTCCGGTCCGGAGTGGCTGCAGGTGCATGTGTTGCAGGGGCGGCATCCACTGGTGGTGACCGGCACACACGGCAAGACCACCACGACGAGTCTCATGGCGCGGGTGTGGGAAGAGGCGGGCTGGGGACCGGGGTTTTTGATCGGGGGCATTCCGCTTGATTTCGGTTTCGGTGCGCGTGCGCCTCAGGGACCGTGGATGGTGATCGAGGGGGATGAGTACGATACCGCATTTTGGGATAAACGCCCGAAATTCCTGCACTACCGGCCACGCACCCTGATTCTGCACAATCTCGAATACGATCATGCGGATATCTACCCTGACTTGGAGTCGATCCGGGTGCAGTTCCGGTTGTTGTTGCGTACTGTGCCGGCCTCGGGATTGGTGCTGGCCAATGGCGATGATCCGGAGATCGAGGCGTTGTTGTCCGGGGCCTGTACGCGGGTGGTGCGTTATGGTTTGCAGGAGAATTATCCGTTTTCCGCACGGCTCGATCAGGAGGATGGTCGGGTGTGGACGCTGTTGCGCGAGGGACGCCCGTTTTTCACCGTCTCCTGGAATCTGACCGGTCGGCACAATGTGATGAACGGTCTGGCGGTGGCGGCAGCGGCGTTGTCGCACGGCATGGACCCGTTGCGGTTGCGCGATGGTCTGGCCGGATTTCGGGGGGTGGCCAGACGGTTGCAGCAGCGCTTTGAAATTCAGGGCGTGACGGTTTATGATGATTTCGCCCATCATCCGACGGCGATCGCTGCCACGTTGCAGGGGCTGCGGGCCAGTGTGGCCGAGGCGCGGGTCTGGGTGATCTTGGAGCCGCGCTCGAACACCATGCGGCGTCGGGTGCATCAGGAGCGGCTGGCTCCGGCGTTGGAGCATGCCGACCGGGTGATTCTGGCCCGTCCGGCAGCGCGGGGTTTGCAGACCGGGGAGCTGTTGGATGTCGATGCGGTGGCCGAGTCGATCAATCGCGATCGTCCTTTGCCTGGGCACGAAGCGCGCGTCGTGGTGGTCAACGGGGCTGCCGAGACCGTGAGCTATCTGCAGGGCAAGGTTCGTCCGGGTGATCGGCTGGTGGTGATGAGCAATGGCGGATTCGATGGCATTCACGAGCGGTTGAGGGTCTTGTTGTCTTGACGATGACTTGATTTTTTAGGATGCGCCACGATGAAACAGGAGGGGAGTCTGGCCGGAAAGTTCCTGATCGCCATGCCTGGTCTCCGCGACGCCCATTTCGAGCGGGCGGTGCTGTTCGTCTGTTCCCACACCAGCGACGGGGCTTTGGGGCTGGTGATCAATCAACCGCATCCGGTTTCGATGCGCGAGATCATGCAGCAGTTGGGGTTGAGCTGGCAGCGCGACGATGCGCAGCCCATGGTGTTCCAGGGTGGTCCGGTGGCGTTGGATCGCGGCTTCATTTTGTATGAGCGCAACGTCGCCTGTCCGGGTTACATCGAGGTGGAGCAGGGGCTGTATCTGGGCACCAATCCGGATATCTTGCGGCAGTTGGCTGGCGAGAGCGGCGGTCGTTTTTTGTTGGCGTTGGGGTATTCCGGCTGGGCGGGCGGGCAGTTGGAGGCGGAACTCAAGTCCAATGCCTGGCTGGTGAGTGCCCCGAACCGGGCGGTGTTGTTCGATGCCCCGCCGGTGGAGCGTTGGCAGGCCGCGTTGCGCGGGTTGGGGATTGATCCGGCGTTGTTGGTGGATCCGGGTGCCCATTTGATCAATTGATGTAAGAGGGTGGTTGGTTTTTCGATTTTGCCAAACCGCACCCGGCTTGGAATGTGTCGTTTTATCTGGTGAAAAAAAAGAGAGGGTCTGGGAGATTCCTCTCCCAGGGTTTTGCTTTTGACTTTAGCGCGCTCTTCTCAAGAAGCATTTTTCGCGTTTTTTGCGAAAAATGCGTCGCGCGCAGCCTTGGTTTTCTAAAAGAGGTTTTGCGTTTTTTGCAAAACCTCTTTTAGAAAAGCATCGCCAGAACCAAATGAATCCATTTTGTGATGTGTAGTTTTTCGTGAGGCTGCATGCAAGATGTGAGCGTTGTTTCCAAAAGGCGGAAACGACGTGCGCGAAAAATGCTTCTTGGAAAGAGCGCGCTAAAGTCAAAAGCAAAACCCTGGGAGAGGAATCTCCCAGACCCGCTCTTTTTTTTTAACAGTAAAAGCTACTCATTCCAAGCTGGGTGCGGTTTACCAGCTTTTTTGAATCCGCACTTTTTTGATCGGCAAAAAATTTTCAATGAGGCTGGGAGCGCATGATGCATCCTTCCTTGCAGGCGTTTCGCACCCTGGTCGGGCAGGGCAATCTGATTCCAGTCTATCGGGAGATCATGGCCGACCTCGATACCCCGGTCTCGGCCTTCATGAAGGTGGCCGGCGAGCAGAGCCACGCCTTTCTGCTCGAATCGGTGCAGGGCGGCGAGAAGTGGGGCCGCTACAGCATGATCGGCCTGGATCCGATGGCCATCTTCACGGTCAACGGCAATCGCGTGGAACTCTCCAACCGTCGCGATGGCTCCAAGGTGGTGGAAGAGGGCAACCCGGTCGAGATTTTAAGAAAATTCATGGGTCGCTTCCGCCCGGTGGCGGTCGAGGGGCTCCCCCGTTTTCATGGCGGCGCGGTGGGCTTCTTCTCTTATGACATGGTGCGCTGCTTCGAGCGCATCCCGGATGCCAACCCGAATGTGTTGGGGTGTCCGGACGCCCTGTTCATGCTGACCGATCTGACGCTGATTTTCGATAATTTATTCGGCAAACTCAAGGTGGTGGTCAACGTACTCGTTGAGCCGGGCGGGGATGCGGATGCGCTGTATCATCAGGCGGCCACGCGGATTGATGCGGTGGTGGAGCGGTTGAAGGCGGGTTGGCGTCCGCCGTATACGCCGCCGGGACGTCCGGTGAGCGAGGCCGATTTCGTGCACGAGGCCGATCGGGAGAGCTTCGAGGCTGCGGTGCGCAAGGCCAAGGAGTACATTCTAGTCGGCGATATTTTTCAGGTGGTGCTCTCGCACCGTTTGTCGATCCCCTTTGATCACCCACCGATCGCGCTTTATCGGGCGTTGCGGGCGACCAATCCATCGCCTTATCTCTATTTCATCCGTATGGGCGATTTCTCCATTGTGGGTTCGAGTCCCGAGATTCTGGTGCGCCAGGAGGGGGAGATCGCCACGGTGCGACCGATTGCCGGTACCCGGCGGCGTGGGGTGGATGCGGCGCAGGATCTGGCATTGGAGCAGGAGTTGCTGGCCGATCCGAAGGAGATCGCCGAGCATATCATGCTGGTGGATCTGGGGCGCAACGATCTGGGGCGGGTGGCGGTGAACGGCACGGTGAAGGTGACCGACAGGTTTGTGGTGGAGCGCTATTCGCATGTGATGCACATCGTATCCAATGTCGAGGCGCGTCTGAAACCGGGGTTGGATGCTTTTGATTTATTGGCGGCCACCTTTCCGGCTGGTACGGTGAGCGGGGCGCCGAAGATCCGGGCCATGGAGATCATCGACGAGCTGGAGGTGTCGCGGCGCGGGCCCTATGCCGGCGCGGTGGGATACATCTCTTTTTCCGGCAACATGGATCTGGCGATCACCTTGCGCACGGCGGTCATCAAGGGTGGAAGGCTCTATGTGCAGGCCGGGGCTGGGATCGTGGCCGACTCCACGCCGGAGCGTGAGTACGAGGAGACCCGCGAGAAGGCGCGTGCGGTGTTGCGGGCCGTGGATCTGGTCCAGCGTGGGTTGGAGTGAGCCGCCATGTTGCTTCTGATCGATAATTACGACTCCTTCACCTATAATCTGGCCCAATATTTCGGCGAATTGGGCGCGGAGGTGCGGGTGGTGCGCAACGATGCCATGAGCGTGGAGGAGATCGAAGCGCTCGCTCCGGATCGGTTGGTGATCTCGCCCGGCCCGGGCAATCCGGATCAGGCCGGGATTACTTTGGAGGTGATTCGCCGGCTGTCGGGGCGGATTCCGTTGCTGGGGGTCTGTCTGGGCCATCAGGCGATCGGCCAGGCATTCGGCGGCTTGGTGGTACGTGCCCCGCAGTTGATGCACGGCAAGACCTCGATGATCCAGCACGATGGCCGCGGGGTGTTTCATGGGTTGCCGGTGCCGTTTCGTGCCACGCGCTATCACTCGCTGGTGGTGGCGCGTGAGACAGTCCCGGAATCTCTGCGAGTGACCGCCTGGACCGACGACGGTCTGGTGATGGGATTGCGCCATCGCGAGCTGCGGGTCGAGGGGGTACAGTTTCACCCGGAGTCGATTCTGACCGAGCACGGCCACGCGATGCTGGCCAATTTTCTGAAAGGCTGAAAGATTAAAGAACGATGGAGATTCGGGAGCTTCTCGCCCGTCTGGTGACCGGGCACGATCTGAGTCAGGACGAGGCGCGCTGGATGATGGAGCGCATCATGTCCGGCGAGATGACGCCGGCGCAGATCGGCGCCTATTTGACCGCGCTGCGCATGAAGGGCGAGACGGTCGAGGAGATCGCCGGATCGGCTTTGACCATGCGCGCCAAGGCGACGCGCGTGGCCGCGACCGGTACGGTGATCGATACCTGTGGCACCGGTGGGGATGGTCTGGGGACGTTCAACATCTCGACCACCGTGGCTTTTGTGGTGGCCGCGTGCGGCGTGACGGTGGCCAAGCATGGCAATCGGGCCATCTCCTCCAAGAGCGGTTCGGCGGACCTGCTGATGGCGTTGGGGGTGAAGATCGATCTGGAGCCGTTTGATGTGGAGCGTTGTCTTGCCGAGGCGGGCATCGGTTTTTTGTTCGCTCCGCGCCATCATGGGGCGATGCGGCATGCAATGGGGCCGCGTCAGGAATTGGGCTTTCGCACGTTGTTCAATTTGTTGGGGCCGCTGACCAATCCGGCTGGTGCACCCAATCAACTCCTCGGGGTGTTTGATGCCAGATGGGTCGAGCCGGTGGCTCGTGCCCTGGGGCGCCTCGGATCGCGGCATGCCATGGTGGTGCATGGCTTTGATGGTCTGGACGAGATCACCACCACCGGCCCGACGCATGTGGCCGAGTGGACTCCTGATGGCCGGCTTGAGCATCATGTGCTGCATCCGGAGAGCTTCGGGATCGCAATGGCTGCTCCCGAGGCGCTGGTGGGCGGCGATGCGGTGCAGAATGCTGCGATTACGAGGGGCGTTCTTTCCGGCGAGAGAGGTCCGAGGCGCGACATCGTGCTGTTGAACGCTGGAGCTGCGCTGCGGGTCGCGGGGCTGGTTCCGGATATCGCCTCTGGTATGGCTCTGGCTGGCGATGCCGTGGATTCCGGGCGCGCCCGCGACCGGCTGGATCGGTTGGTCACACTCTCCAATTCCTGATCATCCTCACAATTTCGCCAGGACCAGACACGCATGTCCGCCACCATCCTCGACCGCATCATGGACCGAAAACGCGCGGAGGTGGCCGAGGCGCGGCGTCGCATCTCCGAGGCTTCTCTGCTGGCCGAATGTCGCGGGGCATCGTCTGCGCGCGGGTTCGCCAATGCGTTGATCAAACGGGCCGGCCAGCGTCAAACGGCGGTGATCGCCGAGGTGAAACGCGGCTCGCCCTCCAAGGGACGGATCTTTCCGGAGGGTGCGGTGTTCGATCCGGCAGCCATTGCCGCAGGGTATGCCGCCAACGGCGCTTGTTGCATCTCGTGTCTCACCGACCGGGATTTCTTTATGGGCGACGGCGCTTTTGTGGAACAGATCCGTGCGCAGATCGATCTGCCGGTGTTGCGCAAGGATTTTGTCTATGACCCCTATCAGGTCGCCGAGGCGCGCTTTTTGGGCGCGGACGCGATTTTGCTGATCATGGCGGTGTTGGAGGTTTCCCAGGCCAGAGAGCTGGAGTCCGCTGCTGGCGAGTTGGGGCTGGATGTGTTGATCGAGGTGCACGATGAGGCGGAACTGGAGGCGGCCCATGAGTTGAAGAGTCCGCTGATGGGGATCAACAATCGTGATCTGAAGCACTTTGTCACCGATTTGGGGACCACTTTCCGTCTGGCCAAACGGGTGGAGGCAGGTCGTCTGGTGGTCTCGGAGAGCGGGATTCGGGATGCCGCGGATCTGAATCGGTTACACGATGCGGATATCTTTGCGGTGTTGATTGGTGAGTCTTTCATGAAAGAGCGCGATCCGGGTACAGCCTTGGGTCGGATGTTGGGGAGGAGTTGATATTTTGCAAGTTTGTTTGCGTTTTGATTGGTATTACGGGATCGATTGTCTGTTGGTTTGAGCGATGAATCATTCTTGTTTGACTTTTTCCATAGGTTGCGTCATTGCTATAGAATCGAGAGGATGAATTCTGGACAACTAGAAAATATTGCAAATCATCTAAATTACGCAACACGGACCAGCATAAAGGGTGACGCACGATGAAGGATCTGAAACTTGGCATCAAGTTGGGCGGGGGTTTTGGGGTGGTTCTCCTGTTGACCATGCTGGTGGCTTTCATCGGCTGGAAGAGCATGGGCGGGGTCGAAAAGCGGGTCGGCAACGTCAATGACATGGAGTTTTTAAGCCAGCAGGCCACCGAGGCGCTGCGCGCGGAGCGCAACTTCCTCGGCACCAGGGATCTGGCGCAGCGTGAAAAGGGATTGAAAGCGGTCGATGAGATCAAGAGACAGGCAAGCGACACGCGCGACAACAAATTTCACGATCCGGGCAACAAGCGGCAGATGGACGACGTGATCGCCATGTCGGAGGCTTATGCCAAGGCGTTTGCGGGATACATCGATACCGAAAAGCAGGTCACCGTGTCGCTCAATCAGATCCGAGCCGCCTCCGACGAGGTGGCCAAGGAGATCCATGCTCTGGTCGAAAATCAGTTATCCAAACTGAACGAACAACTCGACGATGTTGCCAAGGGGGTGGAGGCGTCCAAGGGCAAAGATACGCGCGACAAGCTGGCGGATCGGGTGCATAAGCTCGATATGGCTCAGGATATTCTGAACACCTATCTGGATGGCCGGATCGGCGAGAAAGAGATCCTGATTACGCGTGGCAAGGATGAGAAACAGCTGAAGCGGGCTCGCGAGCAGAGCGCCAAGGCCCGGAAGATGGCCGAGGAGATGCTGCCGACTTTCACGGCGCAGCTCAATATTGATCAGGTCAAGAAGATCATCGTCGCCCTGGATGCTTATCAGAAGTCATTGGAGGCGGTGATCCAGAGTCAGACCAGGCAGGGTGGTCTTGAGGCCGAGATGATCCAGAATCGCCGCAAGGTGGATGAGGTGGTGAACATCGCGGCCAAGGATCAGGAAGAGAAGATGCATCACGAGATCCAATCGGCCAACACGATGGTTTTGAGCGGCAGCGCGCTCGCCGTGGTGTTGGGGATACTGGTGACCATCTTTATCACCAAGTTGATCGTCAACGCCCTGCTCAAGGGGGTGGTTTTTGCCCGGAGCATTGCCCAAGGTGATCTGACCGCGACCATTGATCTGGATCAAAAGGACGAATTGGGTCAGCTGGCCAATGCCTTGAAGGAGATGGTGGCCAAGCTCAGAGAGGTGATCGGCGAGGTGTCGATTGCCTCCTCGCAGGTTTCGTCGGGCAGCAACGAGATCTCGAACGCGGCGCAGACTCTCTCGCAGGGGGCTACCGAGCAGGCCGCCTCGATCGAGGAGACCTCCTCGGCCATGGAGGAGATGTCCTCGAACATCCAACAGAACACCGATAATTCGAGCACCACCCAGACGATTGCCCAGAAGGCCGCCAGGGATGCCGAGGAGGGCGGTCAGGCGGTTGTGCAGGCGGTGACGGCCATGAAGGAGATCGCCTCCAAGATCGGCATCATCGAGGAGATCGCCCGTCAGACCAATCTGTTGGCCCTGAATGCCGCCATCGAGGCGGCGCGTGCCGGCGAACACGGCAAGGGGTTTGCGGTGGTGGCCGCCGAGGTGCGCAAGCTGGCCGAGCGCAGCCAGACCGCAGCCGGCGAGATCAGCCATCTCTCCGCCACCAGCGTGGGTGTGGCCGAGAGGGCGGGTGGCATCATCAATACGTTGGTGCCGGATATCCAGAAGACCGCCGAGTTGATCCAGGAGATCGCGGCGGCCAGCCAGGAGCAGAATTCGGGTGTGGGGCAGATCAACCAGGCGATCCAGCAACTCGATCAGGTGATCCAGCAGAATGCCGGCTCCTCCGAGGAGATGGCCGCCACGGCCGAGGAGTTGAGTGCCCAGGCCGACATCATGAGCCAGTCGATTTCGTTCTTCAAATTGGGCAGCGGCACGACACAGGCCGTGAAGAGTGGCGGCGGACGGGCTCCCGCAGTCAAACGCAGCGTGGCCGCTGCCGCACCGGTGGTCAAAAAAGGGGTGACCTTCACCAAAAAAGGGCCGGTCAAGGCGTTGCCGGCTCCTGCCAGGTCAGGAGGAGGGGGCGTGAAGTTGGATATGGGCGGTGGTGGGGCTTCGGACGACGAGTTCGAGACCTTCTGATTGGGATGAGAATGGAACGCGCCGGAGAGATCCGGCGCGTTCCATTCGCTCCGGCTTCGGCCTGAATTGGAGCTGGCATACGCATGCAAGCGCTTCTCCATCGTTTTCTTCCATGGCTGGTTTTTGTCACGGGCCTGGTGATCACCTTCGTTTCGTACCAGGTTTCGTGGCAGGATGGTCATGACGATCTGCAACGCGAATTCAACCAGCGCGGCAAGGAGGTGGTGGCGCGCATCCAGCAGCGTATGAACGCTTACGAACAGGTGCTGCGCGGCGTACGAGGTCTGTTCATCGCCTCGGAGAAGGTCACGCGGAACGAGTTTCGCGATTATGTGACGATCCTGAATCTGGATGAGAAATATCCAGGTATCCAGGGGGTTGGTTTTTCGTTGTTGGTTCCCCCTGCCGATAAGGCTTCCCTGATCGAGTCGATCCGTCAGGAGGGCTTTCCCGCCTTTACCATCCGTCCGGATGGCGAACGTCCTGTTTATACCTCGATGCGGCCATGGACGAGGCCTGGTTGACGGATCGCTCCGCCATGTCCGGCAAGGTGAAACTGGTTCAGGAGGACGGCCAGCAGGAGCAGGCCGGATTTTTGTTGTATGTGCCGGTTTATCGAACCGGTTTGCCATTCTCCTCGCCTGAGGAGCGGCGTGCCAACCTTCTGGGTTGGGCCTATGCCCCGTTTCGCGTCCATGACCTGATGGAGGGGATTCTGGGGCGCTATGCCGAGGGGTTGGATCTGCACATCTTCGATGGTGTTGCCTTCGATCGATCCCTGTTGCTTTACGACTCGGATCTTCATTTTGCAAAAGGGGAAATCGAAACCGAACAGGGGGCGCTGTTTGGTTTCGAGGAGCGTTTCGAGTTGTTCGGGCGCTCCTGGTTGATCACGATCCGGTCGAGAATGGCATTTGAGGGGTTGCACTCCGAGCAGGGGGCGAAGTCGATCATTTGGCTCGGGATCGTGACCAGTGGTTTGTTTGCCCTGGTGGTGTGGCAACTGGTTACGGGACGGGCCAGGGCGCTCTCAAAGGCTGCGGAGATGACGCGCGAACTGCGCGAGAGCGAGCTGGAGCGGCAACGAGGCGAAGCGCTGGTGCGGGCGGTGGTGGAGACTGCGGTCAATGCGATCATCGTGATCGATGCCAACAAGATTGTTCATGCATTCAATCCTGCATCGGAGAAGGTATTCGGTTTTGGTGCACAAGAGGTGATCGGTCAGAACGTCCGGATGTTGATGCCGTCACCACAGCGTGATGAGCATGACGGTTATGTGGATCACTATTTGGCGACCGGAGAACGCAAGGTCATCGGGATCGGGCGTGAAGTGGTCTGTCAACGCAAGGATGCAACACGCTTTCCTGCGGAACTCTTCGTCAGTGAAATGCAGGTCAGTGGCTTGCGGATGTTCGTCGGGGTGATCAACGACATCACGGATCGCAAACTGGCCGAGGAGACGCTGATTCTGGCACGCCGGGTGTTTGAGAGTGCCGGCGAGGCGATCCTGATCACCAATCCGAAAGGGTTGATCACCGATGTCAATCCCGCTTACGAGCGGATCACCGGTTATGAGCGCGCCGAGGTGCTTGGTAAATCGCCGAATGTGACCAAATCCGGGCGGCATGACGCCGAATTTTACCGGGTGATGTGGAATCGGTTGCTCGCCGAGGATAAGTGGGAGGGGGAGATCTGGGATCGGCGCAAGAATGGCGAGATCTTCCCGAAATGGGTGTCGATCAGCGCGATTCGCAATGCGGAAGGTGAGCTGAATCACTACATGGCCATCTTCATGGACATCACCGACCAGAAGGCGGTGGAGAACAAGCTTGAGCGTTTGGCCTTTTATGACGCCTTGACCGGACTGCCGAACCGCATGTTCTTCCACGAGCGGCTGGCGCAGGATATCGTCAATGCCAGACGGCAGAAGAACAAGCTGGCGGTGATGTTCATCGATCTGGACCGCTTCAAGTGGGTCAACGACACGTTGGGACACGAGGCCGGAGATGCATTGCTCAAGGAGATTTCCCACCGTTTGAGGGTTTGCGTGCGTGAGAGCGATACCGTGGCCCGCATGGGGGGTGATGAGTTCATGATCATTCTGACCAATCTGACCAGTGACGATCATGTGGCAGCCCTGGCGCAGAAACTGATCGCCTCTGTTCGTGAACCGGTTCATCTGTTAGGGCAGAATGTTTATGTCGGGGCGAGCGTGGGGATTTCGATGTTTCCGGTTGACTCCTCCAACCTGGAGACCTTGATCAAGCATGCCGACATGGCGATGTATCAGGCCAAGGAGGCGGGCCGCAACACCTTCCGGTTTGCCTCGACCGACGTGCACACCAAGGCGTTCGATCGGATCGCCATGGAGGATGATCTTTACAAGGCGTTGGATCGCCACGAGTTGGTGCCGTTCTATCAGCCGAAGTGGGATCTTTACAACAGCTGCCTGTGCGGAGCGGAGGCGTTGATCCGTTGGATCAAGCCGGATGGCAAACTGATCAACCCTGGGCAATTCATCCCGTTGGCCGAGGAGACCGGATTGATTTTGCCGATCGGCAAGCGGATTCTGGAGACAGCCACCACGCATACCGCAGCCTGGACGCTCGGCAAGGGGGGGTGTCCGTTCAAGATGGCGGTGAATCTTTCCTCGCGGGAGTTCCAGCAGACCGATCTGTTGGAGCAGGTGCGTGATATCCTGGAGAAAACCGGTCTACCGCCCGAGCGGTTGGAGATTGAGATCACCGAGAGCATGGTGATGGGCAATGTGGAAAAGGCGATCGCAATCATGAACCGGTTGCGGGAGTTGGGTGTTTCGCTCGCCATGGACGATTTCGGCACCGGGTACTCCTCGTTGGGCTATCTGAAGCGGTTCCCGTTGAGCACATTGAAGATCGATCAATCTTTCGTGCGCGACCTGCCGGCCAGTGAGGGGGACGGCGCGATTGTCGAGGCGATTCTCTCCATGGCCAAGGGGTTGAAGATGCATGTGGTGGCCGAGGGGGTGGAGACCGAGGCGCAGATGAACTATCTGAAAGATCGTGGTTGTGAGTCGATTCAGGGGTATTTCATTGGCAGGCCGATGCCAGAGGCTGATTTTGCGCGTATTTTTCCGGCGGGCAAATAGTGAACCGGTTTCGCAAATCGGCCAGGCTTGGAATGAGTGATCTTCACTGGTAAAAAAAAAGAGAGGGTCTGGGAGATTCATCTCCCAGGGTTTTGACTTTGACTTTAGCGCGCTCTTTACAAGAAGCATTTTTCGCGCCTTTTGCGAAAAATGCGCCGCGCGCCGCCTTCGTGAGCGTCGTTTTCGCCTTTTGAAAACGACGCTCACATTTTGCACGCAGGCTTGAGGAAGACTACGCATCCCAAAACAGGTGCGGTTTAATCTGTTTTGTTGGGATGACTTTCCAGTGCCCGGGCCGCATGCTCCCGCACCAGCGGGGAGGGGTGTTGCATCAGCTCCCGCAAGGGTGCGAGCGCATCCGGATGTTGCCAATTGCCCAGCGCAGTGGCAACGTTTCTCAAGAAACGGGAGAGCCCCAGCCGTTCCACCGGTGTGCCGGCAAAACAGTTGCGAAAGGTCGGTTCATCGAATCCGGCCCACTCGGTCAGGGCTCGGGAGAACCTCTCTTCCGGAACCGAACGCGCATCGCTCGGAGCCGGAGCAAAACGGTTCCAGGGGCAGGCGGTGATGCAGGCATCGCAGCCGAAAATCCGGTTGCCGAGCGCCGGGCGGAACTCTTCCGGGAGGGCGTTGCGCTTTTCGACCGTCAGATAGGCCAAACAGCGTCCGGCATCGATCCGGTAATCGTCATCAAGGGCCCCGGTCGGACAGGCCTTCTGGCACAGATCGCAGCTTCCGCAGTGGGCTTCCGGTGCCGTCGTATCCGGCGCCATCGGCAACGGCAGATACAACTCTGCGAGCATCAACTGGCAGCCGAACCCCTTGGTCACCAGGAGCGTGTTCTTGCCCTGCCAGCCGAGTCCGGCAGCGGTGGCGAGCGGTTTTTCCAACAGCGGCGCCGTGTCAACGAAACTGCGGTGCGGGATCGGCTGCCCGATCTCCTCTTCCAGCCAGTTGGCCAGTTGCTCGGCTTTTTCCTTCAAGAGGGTGTGATAATCGCTGCGGCGTGCGTAGCAGGCGATCAAACCACGTGAGGAATCCCGATCATTCGCGCGCTCTTCAACCAGGAAAAACCATCCCAGTACCATCAGTACCCCTGCATCACCCACCAGCCTGGCCGGATCGGCCCGTTTTTCCGGTGCGCGCATCATCCAACTCATCTCCGCGTGTCTTCCGGCAGAGAGCCACGGCTGCAAGGCGTCGGCATGGGGAGGGGGCTTAAGCGGGGCAAATCCGGCCATGACAAACCCCATCTCCAAGGCCTTGGCGCGCAATGCCTCTTTCCGAGACTCCCAAGTGTTGTTAAACTGGTGATCGTCGTCTGGTTTCGTCATGCCGCGACCTTGGTTGCCGAGGTGGTCCCCACCGACTCCTCGGGTGGGGTTGAGGGGGCTTGTCAACAGGCTGGGACCCCATCGTACACGTTGAATCTTCAAGGATAATCATTCCATGTTGCCTTTGGAACCCTATTATGAACTCTCGGACGCCGATTTGGACCGGCGCATCGCCGCCGCCAAACAGGCGTTGGGTTCGTCGTGCGTGATTCTCGGCCATCACTATCAGCGCGAGGAGGTCTACAAGTTCGCTGATTTGACCGGCGATTCGCTGAAACTCTCCCGTCTGGCCTCGCAACGCACCGATGCCAAGACCATCGTCTTTTGCGGCGTGCATTTCATGGCCGAGGTGGCCGATATCCTCTCCGCAGCGCATCAGACCGTCATCCTCCCGGATATGGCTGCCGGTTGTTCAATGGCCGACATGGCCGATCTGCCACGGGTTGAGCGCGCCTGGCGTGAGCTGGGCGAAATCATGCCGGTCGATCCGTTGGTGACCCCCATCACTTACGTCAACTCCATGGCCGATCTCAAGGCTTTTTGTGGCGATCACAACGGTGTGGTTTGCACCTCGTCGAATGCGGCCAAGATTCTTGAGTGGGCCTTTGCCCAGCGTGAGAAGGTGTTGTTCTTTCCGGATCAGCATTTGGGACGGATCAGTGCCCACTCCCTGGGAGTGGCCCTGGATGAGATGGTACTTTGGGATCCGTCTCAACCTTTGGGTGGATTGACCCCGGAGGCCGTGCAGCGTGCCAGGGTGATTCTCTGGGATGGCTACTGCTCGGTGCATCAGATGTTTCAGCCTGCCCATGTGGAGCTGTTTCGTGCGCGCCATCCGGGGATCCGGGTGATCGTCCATCCGGAGTGCTCCTTTGATGTGTGCCGCATGGCCGATCTGCGCGGCTCCACCGAATTGATCCAGAAGAGTGTGCGGGAATCCCCACCGGGTTCGATCTGGGCGGTCGGCACGGAGTTGAATCTGGTCAACCGTTTGCAACACGAGATGCCGGACAAGGAGATCCATTTCCTCTGCCCCACCATTTGCATGTGTTCGACCATGTTCCGCATCGATGCCCAGCATCTCTGTTGGACTTTGGAGAATCTTTGTGCCGGCGAGGTGGTCAACGTGATTTCGGTCCCGCCCGAGGTGGCCAAGCCTGCCAAGGTGGCGTTGGATCGCATGCTGGCGATCGTGTGACCATGGCGACCCTGGATCGCGCGATCGCCTTGGCTGCCGAGGCCCACTTGGGCCAGTTGGACAAGTCCAGGCAGCCCTATATCCTCCATCCCCTGCGCATGATGATGCGGTTTGAGTCCAACGAGGAGCGCATTGTCGCGGTGCTGCACGATGTGGTCGAAGATTGCGGGGTGTCGTTTGATTCGCTCCGAGAGATGGGCTTTCCGGATGTCGTGCTGGAGGCCCTGGAGCGGCTCACGCACCACCCGAAAGAGCCCTATGAGGCCTATATCGCCCGGATTGCCCCCCATCCTCTGGCGCGGCAGATCAAGATTGCCGATCTGGAAGATAACATGGATGTGCGTCGTCTGCCCCCGCCGCTTAATGCCAACGATTGGGAGCGGTTGCAGAAGTATCATCGCTTCTGGAGTCAGCTGCGAGCGTTGGAGATGGGGTGAGTGGTGCGTTCCATCGTTCGCTTGCGGAAGGGGATGCCTGCCTTGTATGGATGATTTAAGATATTTTTTACTGCTTGTTTGTCTATTCTTTAGTCGTGCAATCGTGGTATCAGGCTGTTGACCGGCACAAAGAAGGTGATTTGCCCGCGTTGACTGGCAGAGTTGTTGCTTGGTATGGCAACGATTGATTTCAGCAGGCAATTGTTGCGGATCCATGATGAGTGCGCATGGGGTTTTGGAGTCTGCGATCACCCAGTGCAACACCTCTGGACCAGGGCACATCTTAAACCGCAACCATCACGGGATGCGTCGTTCCATTAATAGGGGTCCAGGGGGATTATCCCCCTGGTGGGATCCAAGGGCGAAGCCCTTGGAACTTTGCTTTTGACTTTAAAGCGCGCTCTTTTCAAGAAGCATTTTTCGCGTTTTTTGCGAAAAATGCGCCGCGCGCGGCCTTCGTGAGAGTCGTTTCCGGTTTTTGGAAACGACTCTCACATTTTGCATGCAGCCTTGTAAAAAAACTACGCATCCCAAAGCAGGTGCGGCAATTTTTGCCGGGCCTTCGCGTTTATTGTCCAGGAAATGTCACAGGATGTGTAACCAAGTGTAAATAGTTGATTTTTCTTTTGACTTTTTTCTCAAGAGTCGTTCATCATTGTGATAATGGCCCCCAGTCGGGGATCCACTTCCAGAAAACATGCCCGTACGCATTGAACACCGCTGCGGCATGCGATCGCAACACGCAAACAAATGGGGAATCATCATGCGCATCGGAAAGAAACTCACGGGTTTCGGGCTGATCGTGTTCACGCTCTTGGGAATGGTCATGCCGTTGGGTACGGCCAAGGCTGCCAGCTACGATGCTACGGGACGCTGGTCGGTGGTTTTTACACCGGATGCCCCGAACGGTCCCTTGGCCGCCGGCTGTCTGGCGGTTCCGATCGAATCCTTTGTGGCCACGATCACGCAGACCGATGATACCTTCACGGTGAGCGAATTCGCCGGTGCCCAGGCGACGGGCACTATCACCGGAGAGCAGTATGGCTATCGGATCAACCGGCCCGATGGCAGCGTGAGCGATGTCAGCTTGACCATGGCAAGCCAGAATGGCGGAAACGGCACGTTTACGACCAACTGGTCGAACGGCCTGGGTGGAAGTTGCACGGCCACGGGTAGCCTGGTGGCCACCCGCGCGCAGGATTCGCTGTTTGAAGTGAGCGGTTTCTGGAATGTCCGGATGGGAGTCGAGCAACTCGACACCACGCTTTCCGATCCATCGTGCCAGGCCGCACCTGCCCGCACGGTTCAGGCGTTCATCGGTCGGGATGGCAACGCTTTTCAAGTGTCGTTCGCCGGGGGGGCGTCGTTGTCCGGCGACAGCGATCGGGCGATCCATACCTATTTCGAGCAGTCGTTAACCCCGCAACCCAATTTGGCCGTGACGCGCCTGGTCATGTTGAACGCCGATAACGGCGCTGGGATGACCTATTGGAGTCGCATGCAGGATGGCAAGGCCTGTTCGGGCTTCCATACCCTGAATTGGACCCGTGATGGGGTTGTGGTGGATCCAAATGGTCGACTTGCCATTGCGCCGCTCAATCTTTCCGTGGGACAGACTCGGGCGGTGGGGCTGGCTCAGGTGACCGGAACAGCTGCTCTGACCGTTTCACCGGAGAGCGGTATCGTGACCCTGGAGACTCTGGGTGGTGTGACCACGGCCCGTTGCGAATCCGAAGGTCAGGCGTTCTTGACTGTCACCGATGCCAAGGATGCCGCAACAGCGACCGTAACATGTGTCTCTCCAGCCACTCCAGGCACGGATGACGATTTGTTGAATAACTGGCTTTTTATCCCGGATGTGACTCTGGTGACCCGGGATCAGTGGCGGGGAGCGGAGTCGGGGAGTCGGGAACAGCGGAGTGTTCGCTGGAGCAGGTCCGGAGTGGCAGCAAATTTTATGAATCGTGCCCAAGTGATGACCACCATTGGGGATCAGGGGATCTATTATACGCTCAACGAGACAGGTCTGACGTTCCACGGCGAGCGTTCGTTCGATCTTGAAACAGGAGAGAAACATCGCGCCTTTTATGGCTTCAAAAATGAGCCTTCGCTTGACTCGGGCGCTGCCGGAATCACCCCTGACCAGATTGCGGAAGATAATCGCCAGGATCCGGGCGTGGTGCTGCCGGCACGGATTCAGAGTGGTGATTCGGCCACTTCGTTGCGACTCGAATACGAACTCGACTCCAGTAACCAACCGGTCAGCGGTCGCTGGAGCATTGTGCAACAGACGATCGAGGTGGCCGGTCCTCTGGACCTGTTGGCCGCCGATCTGCCGGAAGGATTGGTCGATGACTCAGCATTTCCGGTCTGGCGCGACGCCATCACCGACCCGGCGCTGTTGAGCCGGTTGACTGCCGCAATCCGCTTGAAAGTGCGTGAAGTTCGGTATGAACCGGGTCGCCCGGAACCGGTGAGCGCGCATGGAGAGCTTTATCTGGCGCGTGGCTTCGGGATCGTCTATGAGCGATGGCACGAAGCCGATGGTCAGTCGTTCAGCCGATTGCTGGGATTGGAGAAGGGGAGCGGGCTGGTCTCAATGAGCGCTCGTCCTCTGGCAGCACGCCAATGGCGTATCGATGGTCCACTGGGAACGGTTCTGGAAAACGCTTTCGTTCAGCTGCGCGTCGATCACGGCAATGCGGCTACCCATGATCACGAAACCATTGGCTGGGTCAACGAGACGCCGAATGGCAATCAGGCTTTGATCACCCTCTACGATTTTGCCGACGACGATCCGGCTGATTCGACCCTTCGGGTTCGGATGACCTACGGTGCCAAGGGGTATGAGAGTCAGGTGATCCCGGATGTGGATTTGAGCACGGTTACCCCACCGGTCTCATTGCCGTTGTCCAGCGAGCAGGCCGGTCATCCGGTAAACCTCTTTGTCAAGAATTCCTCTGGCGAGATCATGGGGCAGGCAAGCGTGCGTGTGTCAGCGGTACGGGATGGGCAGTGCGCGTCGAATACCGGATTGACTCGTGAACTCGGTAGCAGCGGCTCGACCACGTTTACGCTTGCCAACGGCGCACATTGCGTCGAGGTATGGCCGATCAAGACCGGGGATTTCATCGGGGGGTGGTATGATGCCTCGGTACCCGGTGGCCTGATCAATATCGTGTTGCCGTTCAATGCGCCACAAGGCGTCCAATTTACGGTAACCGATGCGCTGACGAATCTGGTTCTCATCGTCTCTCTCGACGATGTGCCCAATTTTAATCATGTCAGTGGTCGGTTGACCGATGGCAAGAGTGGCTTGGCAAACGCCGATATCCTGGCCTTTCCAGCCAACGGTGCTACTCCGCTATTGTTTCATACCGATGGATCCGGGAACTTTGGCTTTGATTTGCCGACCGGGGCTTATGTGTTTGCTTTTCGTGCCGTGAGTGGCGATGGTGTCATGGTCGGTTATCTGACCGCCATCGATCCGAACAAACCGCTCTCCACCACGGCGGGAGCGGCGCAGTACATCTACGCCAATGCCCTGTTCGGCGAGATCACATTGACTTCCGACTTCAAGATCACCACCCTCACCCTCTCCGGAACCCTCTCCGATGGGACGACTGGACACCTCACAGAACCCGTCGTGGTGACGGTCCGTTCCACCAGTTCCACTGAATACCATCGCATCATCACCGATTCGATGGGTGCATTCACACTGCAGTTGCTTGCCAATCAGGATTATCTCGTCCAGTTCGAGGCCAAGGGTTCCGGCATGCTTTATCGGGCCTATGTGGATGCTTTCGGCAATGTCACCTCCGACAAAGCCTCCCTTTCAGCCTGGAACCTGTGGGGCAACACCACGCTGGATGTGACGATCGTCGATGCCATGGGCGTGGCGATCCATCCGATCTCGGGTATTGTGACCGTTGCCGGCGGGACGACGCCGCTTGCCGGCGTCACGGTGAGGGCCGTGAAAAGCGATGCGCCGGAAGTCGTCGTAACGACGACTACCGATGCTCAGGGACATTATACCCTGGCGGTGGAGGCCGGGAGCTACAAGGTGGGCTTTTTTGCCGATGGTTACAACGGCGGTCTGGCGCATGGGAGTGGTGCCGAGCTGACGTTGGGCGGTGAATCCGCAGCCACGCTTTATTCGGTGGGTGGCAGCGGGTCGACCGCGTTGCCCCTGTCCGTGGCCATGAGCCGCAAATCCGATTCAGGAGGCGGCAACGGCACCCAGAAGGTGACCATTCGCGGGGATGTCAGCAACTCTTTTGGGCAGGCACTCGCCAATGTATTGGTTGAGCTGTTGCCGGAGTCGGGCCAGAACGGCTCCCATGTGGAGCTGGCGACAGCCAAGACCGATGGAGCCGGTCATTATGAGGCAGAGATCTATCCGGGTTCCTACCGGGTCAATTTCCGGGCAGTCTATCGGGATGCTGGTAGCGGTGCTCTGGTGCAGGTGCCGGGGGTCATGGGACAGGGCGGCTATGCCAGCGACGAGGGTCAGGTCACCCAACAACTGGCGGCCAGCCGGCTCTTCGAGTTTACTGTCGATGATCAGGTGAACGCGATTCTGCCGAACGGCGTGCGGATTACCGGGCTGGTGACCGATGCGGCAGGCACCGGGATCGCGGGCGTCAAGGTCGAATTTCAACCCGATTTCTCGGAAACGAACTCCCAGACCACCTGGGTTGAAACGATCACGGACGGCGATGGGCGCTACGAGGCCTTTGTGATGCCGGAGGCGAGCTATTTGGTTTACTTTAATACCCGCTATTGGGATTGGCAGGGTGGAGCGCAGGTCAAGGTCAATGGGTTGAGCGGCTATGCCAAGGGGAGCGAGAATGGTGCGGTGAGTACCAATCTCGCCGATGCCAAGCTGTACCGTTTCACTCTGGATCAGGAGTGGACCATCAACGCGCAATTGATGAGTGGATTGATGGTTCAGGGAGTGGTCGCGGGTACGGATGGAACACCGGTTGGGGATGTGCTGGTGCGACTGCAACCGGAGTGGGATGGCGAGACCGGTTCTTCGGGCAGTTGGGGAGAGACCTATACCGATGTGACCGGACATTACGAATTTTCGGCTCTGCCCGGCAAATATCGCCTTGAGTTTCTGACATCCTATTGGAACTGGGAGACGCAGCAGTCGGTGAACGTCGGTGGTGGGCTATTGATCGGTGGCTTTGCCGATGGCAACGGTGGCGTCACCACCGATTGGGGTAGTGCCAAACTGTATACCATCGGCGCTTCGACCGAGATTCCGGTCAATCTGCTCGCGGGCATGACGTTGTCCGGTCGTGTGGCCAATGGCGAGGGCAAGCCGGCGATCGGTGCGACGGTTTATGTGCACGATCGGGATTGGAGCCGGAATTTTCATGCCACGGTCGATGAGGTGGGCAATTTCACCGTAACCGTGGCTCCGGGGGTGGCGTATCAGGTCGAGGCCTGGCCGGCGGTGTGCGACGGTGATAGCGAAGCACCGGGTTGTGGTGAGGCGTTCGTACCGTTTACGGGAGGCAAGTGGATCACCCAACCGGATGCCAATTGGGTCACGGGTTGGGTGCGGGAGGATGCAACCACCCGTCCAGTGGTGGTGGCGAGTGGCCAGCAGTCCGCTCAGGAGCCCATTCCAGGCGTGGTGATGACACAAAACGATCCTCATTTCATGACCAGTTTGAGGATGGATGCCCCCTTGTCGATTCAGATTCTGGTGGAACAGGCTGTCCAGGCGCGTGGCCGGGTGGTGGATGCAGAGCGACGCGGTGTGCCGAATGGCTGGATCCATTCCGATTTTGGGGATGTGCCCACCGATGCGGATGGCTATTTCACCCTGAATATCCCGCGGAGCGATATCGTTGCCCAGTCCAAGCGAACTTTTACGGTGCAGGTGATACCGGGCGGGTATGAAGATCCGGACACCCACGTCTGGATGAACGGTGATTTTGTCGCAGGGGTGGTCAAGTGTACGGCTGAAGACCAGGTGTGTCGCGTGACGGCGGATGAAGCCCAGGCAACCGGTTTTGGCAGCGATTTGGCGTCCAGTGTGCCCTGGCCGTTCATCCACCTGGATGAGGAGCCGAATGGACCGACCGGACTGCTGGTCGAGGTGAGTCGCGGTGTGAGCATAGCCGGAACAGTGGTCAACGAAGCGGATGCGGGGGTTGGCAATGTATGGGTGCACGCCTGGTCATATGAGCGTGGCATGGACGGTGGTGTGGCCTCGGGCAGCAATGGGGATTACGCGATTCGACTGCCCACGCCAGAGGATGGCGAGGTGTGGTACGAGGTGTCGGTCTGGAGCGATCGTTATCTGGCGCCTGATTCAGTGCTGGTAAAGGTGACATCCCATGGGGTGGTGGGTCGGTACAGCATTGATCCGGTCAAATCATATGCCAACGGCAGCTATCAACCCGTGGCTTTGGAGCAGTTGGCGGGGGATGAGCGGGGTGGGGTGCCGGTCAATTTTCTCCTTTCTTCCGGCAAAACGATCAAGGGTCGGGTGACGGATGGGGAGAACAACGGCCTGGCCTGGATCTGGGTGGATGTACACACCCGGGATGGCAGCCAGTGGTATGGTGCGAACACGG
>JAMOBI010000051.1:0-17798 GCA_039908105.1 Magnetococcus sp. YQC-9 | reverse complement strand
CCCTTCGAATCTGCAGATCATCATTGGCGTGGCGCAGAGCTTCGGAGTCGAGAGCGAAACCTTCGCCAACGTGTTCAACGGAATGTTGGGTCGCGCTTTCCAGCATGGCCAGGAGAGCACGGCCAAACCGGCCAAGGCCCGTCGCCAACCGGGCGCACCGCGCCAACCGCGCACCGACTCCAAGCAGGCCCGGGTGCTTGAACTGATGCGCAGACCCGAAGGCGCGACGCTCGCCCAGATCGCCGAGACAACGAACTGGCAATCTCACAGCATCCGGAGCTTCATCTCCACCGCGAAGAAGAAAGGCATCGAGATCGCCACCAACCACGTCCGGATGGTCGGACCGAATAAGCAAGGCTCGCCCGGATCGACGACCACATACTTCGTTGCATAACTTGATCACCGCCGCCCTGGGCAACCGGGGCGGCGATGCCAACACCCAATCACCGCGCCGAAGCCAACGCCCGACGCAGCGCCTCCGCGAACCGCCTGGGAAACCCTTCCACCGCCACCCGTCGGACCGTATCCCGAAACCCGAACCTGGGCTTGAGATGCACCTGCCGGGCAAAAATGTACATCAAGGTCATGCGTTGTCTGCGGCCTGTCCCGGTTCGCTTCCAGACCACCTTGACCGGTGATCCCTTGGCGATCGGGGCGATGAAGAATCCCTTCTTTTGCAGCAGCGCGCCGGGAAAACTGCCCGGACGCGTCACTGAGGTCGGTGTGGGTCGGGCGCCGACCGGGACGCCCAGGGAGTCTCCGAATGGAGAGAGCTTGTCGCCGCCCGACTCCTGCAGCATCATGAACGGGTCAAACACCCTCACAGATGTTTGCAGGGTGTTCTTGTCCGCAGCCCGGACATGGATGCCCTTGGCCACCCAGCCGGTGCGAATGGTGAACCGCTGCGGCAACTGTCTTCGGACCTCCTCCTGGGCGTCCTTGGCAGTGTTGGTCAAAGCCAGGGCGGCTGCGAACCGGAGTTGCTTTTCAAGGTCGTCGCAGATCTTTTTGACGGCCTGCGAATTAACCTGGAGCTGCAACATGCCGGTTCAACGGGAAAGGAATTGAAACGCCGCCATGCCGCAGCCGCCACCGGCGATGCCCCAGAGCGCCGCCTTGATCTCCACGGCGCGCAACCGGGAGTCCAGTCCGTGCAGCCACTCGGTCATCTCTTCCTGGCGTTTGGCCATGGCCTCCAGGGTGCCGTTGATTTCACCCAGCCGCAGCAGGATGTCTTGCAGGGTGTCCATGGTCGTTCTCAAAAGGATGGCCGGTTGTTGTTGTTTTCCGCCATGAAGACGCCGAGCAGCGAGGCCAGGCCACCGATCACCTGCATGGTGGTATTGGCGGTCGCCGCCGGATCATGGCCGGTGACGATGGCGGCACAAGCCGCGAGCGAGGCCCAGGTGGAGGGCTCGAAAAGGCGCTGGGTGAGGAAGTTCATGGTCTGTCTCCTTTTGCGTTGGGTGGGTGGCTGGTCGATGGCATCCGATGGTCACAAGACAGCAATGGCGCAAACGGCGGTGGCTGTGGTGAGGATCACCACCAGGATGTGGAAGAGGATCGCTCCCCAGGCGAGGCAGCAGCGGGAGCAGAATTTCGGGATGGCCCGCAGCAATGGAATGATGCTCATGTCACGCATCCCCCATGACACGCCGCCAGTTGGTGAGGTACTCCTCGATTGTGCCGGCACCGAGCGCGGTGTTGTACCACCGCTTCCAATACGCCGCCTGACCCTCGTGATCTCCGGCAGCGGGGAGTACGCCGGGACAGCGGAGGTAATGGACGCGGCACATGCTGCAAGCGTAGGCCAGATCCCAAACGAGTCGGCCTGCGTCCGGTTTGGAGTATAGTCCCAGCACGTTCAGGGCGAGCTTGGTGCGGGAGTGCAGGTAGTTCAGCCAGAGGTCATCGTGAGTGGCAGGTTCCATTTGCCAGAGGCCGCGCGCCGGTCCGGAGCCGAGTTGGCGAACGAAACGCAGACCGGACTCCTGAATCGCGGTCCCGAGCACCAGTTCCTCGGCAGCCTCCGTCCAGTAGCCGAGGCGTTGGAGGGTGGGTCGGATGATCAGGTCGCGGAGTTGGTTCGGATCGAGTCCCATGTGCTTTGAGTCTCCTTAAAAATGAGAAACCCGCCGCAGGTTGACCCTGGGCGGGCGGTGGATTGATCATGCGGGGTGTTGTCGGCCAATCCACATGGCGATTTCGCGTCGAAGCGGAACCAGGCCGAGATGTTCCCAGACAGGCCCCCAATCTTCCCGACAGGAGATGATGGCCTCGGTTCCTGTAGGTTCGCCGTTGGTGATGTCGATTTCGATCATATGCCACGGTGGCGTTTGACCGCCGATCACATAGAAGAATTTGGGACGCCTGGACTGGTCCGCTCCCAGCTTGCGGCAGATCCAGAGATAGACCGCCGTGGATAACTTGTTGCGATGATCGAAGGCGGCATTGACAGACCTCTTGCGGTCGAACATGGCGACGAGGCCGAATTCGCGCACCGCCTTGAATCGGTTGGCATAGGCGTCCGGCACATATTCGATGAAAAGGCGGTCACCCGTATTCTGACCAAACACCACCGTGCCGAAGATGGCGTCCAGATCCGACATGAGGAAAGACATCCCCAACCCGTGGCGATGCTCATCGGCCCATGCGTCACCACCGCCATCGATCCTGGCCCGTGCGCCGTTATTCAGATACTCAGGCGGCATCATCCAGCCTGCCGAAACGATGCAAGGTGGTCGTGATCGCCTGCTGATCCACATCATAGCCGATGAACCGACAGCCAAGCCGAAGCGCGGTCACACCCGTGGTCCCTCCTCCGAGGAACGGATCCAGGACCGTATCACCCGGCTTGACGAACCGGCGCATCAGATCGGCCATGCCGCTTTCCGACTGGCCCCAAGGGTGATGCTGTTTGTCGTTGTCGTTTGTTTCGCTGCGGACCACGTCACCGATCCACGGTCCAGCGTACTCTCCCTTGGCAAAACAGATGACCGGCTTCCAGAAGGTGTTCACCCGACGCGGAAAGATCTGCGGCGACTGACCTCCGGGAGTCAGGTAGGCCATGGTCCAGTGGTATGACAGATGCGCTTCGAGCTTCCGGATGATCTCCGGCAGGTGGAACTGTCCCACCATGACCAACAGCGCCCCGCCCGGGCGCAACACATGGGCGGCGATTTCGCCCAAAGTGTCGAACAGCGGCAGATGCTCTTTCGGGTAGGGAGGGTCCGTGACGATCCAATCCACCGATCCGGCATCCAGGGAGAGAGCCTGTTCGCAGCCGCCGTGAATGATGCGGTAGCGATCGGAGATGGCCGGAACCGATTCAGCGGCCAGCGCCGTTTCCGACTCGCGGGCGGCACGAGAGACATCCTTGCGTTCGCGTTTGATCCTGTTTGCCAACGAGACGACCTCGGCGCTTTTTGCCTCTCTGGCCTGACGTACCCGCTCCAGGGTGGCTTCCCGCCCATTGGCGAGGACGCTCTTTTGTTCCTGCGGCGGCAGGGTGGCCAGGGTGGCGGCTGCGGAGATGGAGACATCGCCTGTGTCCATGGCCTGGACCAATTCTGGTGAGCCTTTTTCGACGACCTGCTTGGCCTGCTGATACGTCTTCCCGTTACCAAAGCCAGCGGCCTTGGCAGCGACGTCGCGGGTCTTTATCCCTGGATCAACTTGTGGAAAATTTTCCACAAGTTCCGGCGCAACGATGTCCGTCCGTTGCCCTTGCCGTTTCCCCAGGAACGCCTCGACCTCTTTGCCGATGGCGACGCGCTCCGAATGGGTAAAGTCCTTGCGGATTTCGTTTTCGTCATGCTCGGCCAGCAAGGCCGGGGCATCGATGACGCGCACCGGGATGCAAGTCCATCCCAGAGAACGGCAGGCCTCCAGACGCCGATGGCCAAAGATCAGGCGATTATCCGCATCGATGCCGATGGGCTGCAGCAGACCGAGATCACGAATGCTGTCTGCCAGAACGGCGACATCTCCCAGATCGCGGCGGTGACGCGGGCCGATGCTGATCCGGGCGATGGGCAGTTCTGAAATCATCGATGTGCCTCCAAAAAAGCAAAACCCGCCGCGAGTTGCCTCGGGCGGGTCGAAGGTGGTGAGCGGATAGATCGTGCCGTTGAGCACACGTTCCACCAGCATGATGAGGATCTTGTCAAATTCGGTTCACTGCGTCCACTTTTCTGTTGTCCGGACAACTTTGTCCGGACAACTTTTCGATCTGGCACAATTCAGAGACGTGGAAACGATGGTCAGAGCGCTTACCCACAACTGCCAGGCACGCGTTTTTTGTACGCCCAGCTTGGCCTGAATGATTTTTCGAGGCACCCCCTCGGCATGGAGCCACACCAGCCTCACCTGATCCGGTTCGAGCCAATAGAGCCATGCCATGGCCTCGTCCATGCGGGTGATGGCGTCGGCGGCAGGCGGCCCGAGCCGGACCACCAGTTCGTTGTAGCCGTAGGCCTCGCTGAACTCGTGGACGATATCCGGCCATGAATTGCCGTACCCTTGCGGCTTGAGGCCGGAGACCTTCAGCCGCCGCAGGGTATTGGCCGCTTCGGCCATGCGTTCGGCGACCATCTTGGGTGTCCATTTTTCAGCCATGCGCCACCTCCTTGACCGCCTGCTTGCCGAAGAGCTTGCTCGCCAGATGCCGGATCATCTCCCGTTCCGGCCAGCCCAGCCTTGGATCGTTTTCAGCCACGACCAGGATGCCGTGGTTGTTCCAACCTGTGCGTTTTTCCTGCTCGACGTCCATCTTCACCGGGATCACCCGGGCAAGACAGGAACGCGGGGAACGTGGTGCGCCGATCATTTCAGCACCTCATTTCGCTGCAAAACTGCATTAC
The DNA here is from genome assembly GCA_039908105.1 of Magnetococcus sp. YQC-9. GTDB lineage: Bacteria > Pseudomonadota > Magnetococcia > Magnetococcales > Magnetaquicoccaceae > Magnetaquiglobus. Next base: position 12,936 of record JAMOBI010000051.1, on the reverse strand, counting down.
CCATCTGTCGCGATCCCAATGCATAAATCAAAAAATCGCGCAGGCGAAATGCTGCCTCCAGATCAATTGTCTCCATGTGGCCTTTTCCACAACCATCAAGCGGTTCAAGGTAAATGTTGAACCATCCTGGGAAAATAGATATTTTCATCCAATTTTCACGGCTTCTGCTTGTACAAATATTAATCTCTTTTACATCCCATATTTCTTCTGTTGTACCGATCATTTCACCACCTCCATCTCCTCCAGGGCCCAATGCAGCAGGGCGAGCGCGTCGGCGGCATTGTCGTCCACCGGTGCGTATCCCTTGCGACGCATCGCCTCGATCACCTCCTCCTTGGAGGCATTGCCTCTGCCCGTGGCATGCCGTTTGATGGTGCCGACCGGCACGCCGCGATACGGAACCTCGTTGTGCTCACCCCATGCACTGAGGTGCCCGAGGAAGCCGCCATAAGTGTGCGAGGCATCGATCCCGTTGTGGAACCTCACCTCCTCGAAGAACACCGCGCCAAGCGGATTGGCAAACCTGAGAACCTCATCCAGCCATTTTTTGAATCGCACAAAGGTCATCCCGCCGCCTTCGAACCGGCCAGGGCGGAACTCCACCGTGCCGCTGGTGATGGTGCCGTCCGCCTGCCGCAGGGCCCAGCCGGTTTTCGTGCCGAGGTCCAGGGCGAGGATCGAACCGTTCCCTTCCTCACCATTTTGGTGCAAATTGGTTTCAGCCATTTTCAATCTCCTGTTGGTTGATGTGGTCAGGGTGACGGCGGTGTCCCGCCAAGAACGACGCCGTCACCCGTCCGACCGCTATTGAATTCTTCATGTTTTTTAATCAACTATAGGAATATAAGCCTCTTTAGAAGGAATCTATCTATTGATCTCTTCTTCTCCTTCTTCTTTACAGATTGATTTACCATTCCACCCTCCGATCCCAGGTGCGCCAACTGCGCCAATGTGCGCCAGCTGCGCCAGTGCGCCACTACTTTTTCCCAAAAATCGATTTTTCACTTTTCACACCTACCCCTGGCGCATTGGCGCAGTTGGCGCAGTTAGGGTTGATCTGAAACCGAGTGGTGCGCTGCCCTTGTTCCATGGGCATCTTGCGCGCCCAATTGAGGTCAATCATGAAATCCAAAACCTCTTCTGCCTCTTTCGGTGCCATCCTGGGACGCGGCAGAGAACGACCCAGCGTCCGGATTGAAAACGCCATGTTTCCGGACTTCAATGCCCAATGCATCACCCGCAAAGCGGCGGCTTCCAGCGCATCCCCCTCGGCCATCCGTTGCACCCGAACCGCCTCGGCAAGATGATATTCTCCAAGCATTTTGGCCCGCTCCCAGGTCGCCAGATCCAACTCCGACTCCTCTTCCGCAAGCAGATGCGGATGATCCATGAGGTGCAATACCATGGCGGCCTTGACCGTGGCCGATACCGCCTTGCTGGCGATGTCCCGGACATCCTCAAGATCGCGTCCTTCGGCCATCTGCGTCTCCACGACGTTATGCCACTGCCGCCGGGACTCTTTGGCCTCTGGCGAGAGTTTCACCAGATGGCAGGTGGGCTTGCCCTCCTTTTCCGGCATTTTGGTGTTCAGAAGCCCCAGAATGATCTCCTCGTAAGGCTGGATGAGAAATTCGTTGAGGCCGAATTCGTTCATCTCCTCCAATCGGGTGCCGACCAGGGATGGCAACCAGACCGGCCAGATGCGAGCCAGCGCGCCGGAGGCCCGCAGCGAGGGATGGCGTGCCGCCTCCAGATATTTGTCCGGCTGAACCATGATGCAGACATTGAGGCACGGATTGACGATCATGCGATCCTCGGGCCCGTTCTCGTTGCCCACCCGGTCGCGGGTGATGGTGTCGCCGGAGATGCCGGCCAGATAGATGGCGTCTCCGGTGCGCTCCTTGCCGGAGTATTTGCCCATGATGGCATCGAAAACCGGTCGTCCCTCGCCGGAGAACACCGCGTATTCGCCGCCTCGGATGTGCATCCGCTGGAACAGCCGTTCCTCGGTCGCGTCCGAGGTGAACATGCGCGGATGTGGTGGCACGGTGATCCGTTTGCACTCCTCCTTGGCCATCTGCCGGATGAACGCCTGCTGTTCCTCTTCCGACATGTTGGGCCGGGTGGCCTGTTTCTTCAGGGCCTGCAGCACGGTATCCAGCACCTGGTTGTTGGTGGCGGCCTCGGCGACCTTCTGGTGATAGGCGTCCAGAGCACCTTCGATCCACACCTCCAGAGGTCGGGTCATGATCTTGAACGGCGGGCTTTTGCGTTCGCCGCTGGCGGCGATCAGGCTATGAAACAGCGCTGGATGGTGATACAGTCCGGGCCGCTCCTGGATGCGCGCCTTCTTGCCAATGGCCAGGGCCGCCACCGACAGGCCGATCACCGCCGGAGAGGCGACCGGCACCTTGACGAAACGAGCCACCTCCTCGGCGGCATGGCGCAGAACCTCTGGCAGAGCCTCCAAGGGATAGTGTCGAGGCTCCTCCTGAAGAGTGGTGATGGGCATCGGCTCCGGCCAGGAGGCGTCGCGAGAGGTTTGACCATGCAGTATCCGGCGTTCGGCGGTGGCCAGAAAGGCCGGAATGTCCATCCCTTCGGCCACGGCGTCGGCGGCGTCCCATTTTTCCGGTCTGTCATCGGGTGGGATGAGGATCGCCACCGAGCGACATCCCGCAGACTGGCAAGCTGAAGCCATGGCGACTGCGTGATCCCAGCCCGGCGCATCCTTGTCCGGCCAGATCAACACCTCCTTGCCGGAAAGCGGCGACCAGTCGGTTTTGTCCACCGGTGCGTTGGCGCCGTGCATGGCGGTGGAGGCGACGATGCCTTGCTGCTGCAATGCCTCGGCGCACTTTTCCCCTTCTACCAGGACCACCAGTCGACTGGCGAGGATGCCGGGCAGGTCGTAAAGCGGACGCGGGGTCGGCGCCTGCCAGCGACGGGCACGCACATCCCAGGGCCGAAACTCCTTCCCGGACGGCGGATCGTAGCGAAACACGCGCACCAGCAGATTCCCGTTCTGGTCGTGATAGCTCCATTGGTCGGTGGCAGGGCCCAATTCGTCCATGGGCGGACCCTTCAAGTCGGCTCTGCTTTTGGTGATGGCCGGCGTCTCGCCCAGCCAACCTGCAATCTCCTGCAAAATGGTTGAAAAATCGCGTTTCGTATCCCATCCTCGCATGGCCGCCCACAGGTCAATGATGTCACCACCCTGGCCGGTGGCGTGATCGAACCACATCCCGGCCTTGGGTCCGGTCAATTCCAGGACCATGCTGTCGCCGGGATTGCCGTCCACATCCCCGACATAAAACTTTCCATAGCGGACCTTCCCGGCGGGAAGCAGATGGGACAGGGCGCTCTCGACACGCTCCAGTAGCTTGGATCTGATCCGGTCGGCGTCGTATTTTCCACTCCGGTTAAATGTGGATTGGGCTGTGGCGTCATTGAAATCGAACCAACGGTTCGCACCCCCCAGGTTCGCACCCAGGTTCGCACCTCCCTGGTTCGCACCCTCATGATTCGCACTCTGGTCAGTACCCAGGTTCGCACCTTTCTGGTTCGCACCCAGGTTCGCACCCTCCTGGTTCGCACCCAGGTTCGCACCTTCCTGGTCACCCAGGTTCGCACCTTTCTGGTTCGCACCCAGGTTCGCACCCTGGTTCGCACCCCAATGGTTCGCACCACCCTGGTTCGTACCCTGGTTCGCACCCTCATGGTTCGCACCCTGGTCCGCATACTGGTCAGTACCCAGGTTCGCACCCCCATGGTTCGCACCCCAATGGTCTGCACCCCATACCGCTTGTGCCTTCTCCAAAACAATGCCGCCGGTCGGTTCAAGAGTAAGCCGACCAGATTTGATGGCTTTCCGTATCGCCGTATCGCTGACTCCAAGCAATTTAGCGCAGGCCCGGATGGAGATTGGAGCGGACGTCAGCACGTCAGCCTCCAGCAGCGGCTTTGCCAGTCGCAGAAGCGGCACTCGTAGTGGCTGGGATCGCGGGTGATGCGTGGCAGTAGATCGTGCGCCTCCGTGGCCTGAAGCACGCGCACCGCCCGGTCGCTCATGCGCTGGGCCAGCGTTGCATCAAAAGGTACCAACTCGAAATGCAACTCAGCGGTATCCTTGTTGATGGCGGTGAACAGCGCCGGATTCGTGGCAATGCCCGGTATGGAGGTATCCATGTATGCCTGATAGGTCGCGATCTGGGCGGCATAGACCGGTTTGGAGAGGGCCACGCCGCGCTTGACCGTATCGTTCCAGGATTTGTTGTTGAGGGATTTGCACTCCCACAAAGCCGGATAGTTCATGGGCACATCCAGAGGCCCTCCGGCCAGAATGCCATCCACATGCCCCCGGATTCTTCCCTTGGCCACGGAAAAGCCGAACTGTCCGCCATCCTGCTTCCGGGTGACCAGATTGAACCCGGCAGCCAGCAGCCAGCGAATGGCCATCTCCTCGAACAGATGCCCGGCGGCAAAAATCCGCAGGGTCTTGCCTGAAAAGCCGCAATCGTCATCCCTGGGCGCGCCAGCGTATTCAAACTGCAATGCCCGTTCGCAGGCGACACCCAGCCGGGAGCCGCCCAGATACTCCCTGGGCGGGTTGGCGGCTTCTTCGGCGACCAGGGCGGCGTCGATCCGCCCGATGATCAATTCGCCGAAGGTGGCCTGGTGATTGAAATCCAACATGACATCACCTCTTTAAAACGGGATTTCGTCATTGTTCTTGCGGAAGTAATCCTGGAAGGCGGTGACTGCCACCTCGATCAGGGTCAACACCTCCTCGCGGGTGTATTCGGCCAGAGGCCGTTGCATGCCGATGCTGGCCACATATTCGCCCAGGGGGCGCAGGGCGGCGGCCATGGCCGCCTTTTCAAGATCTGTCGCGTCTGTCATGCTTGTCACTCCCAGTACCTTGGTTCTTGATAAAGCCCGCACCCGACCCGCAAGTCGGACCAGGACGTGATTGCGCGCCTGCTTCAGGATTCTGCCGAAAACGCTTTTATCCCGTGGTGACAGCTCTTCCAGCCACACCTGGAACCCTTTCAAGGCAACGGGCAGCTCCATCCACCCCTGTTCCGGTTCGTGCCAGGTGGTGCGTTCGCGGGTCCAGATGGTCGTGGTCATCACGCCACCTCGGCCAGGGGCGGCTGGCCCACCCGAAAAATCAGATCCTGGATGGCCCGCCGGTTGAACCGAAAGGTCAGCAGGGTCGAGGCGTGATAGCGGGTCAGGTTGTGATCCAGACGATATTCCGCCGGCAGGTATTGCAACTGCCGTTCGGTGGCGGCCTCGTGAATCCACCGTTTGCTTTTGTGGGCCGAGTCGGCGGTTTCGTTTTCGTTGAGCCAGTCGTCGGCTGCGGCCAGACAGATGATGCGCTCGCCGATGGAAAGGAGACGGGCCGCAAGACCGTTCCCGCCGCCCACCGCGTGCCACCGGCCATCCAGAAAGAAGATGCCGCCCCAGGCGGTGAACCCATTGGCCACCAGGGCCGCATCGTCACCAAAGAGATCGACCCAGAGAAAACTGGAACGAGCCAGCACATCCACCTCGGTCATGACGAAATCGTTGATTGGCTCCGACCCGCTGTCTCGCTCCTGCCGCTCCCAGACGTACCCGCACAACGGGCACTCCCGAACGGCCAGCGGCACGGTAGCCTCGCACTCCGGGCAATCCTTGGTGGGTGCCTCGCCGGTGCCGTCGCTGCCATCCAGATCCACATCCTGCTCCAGCGAGCCGTGCAACAAAGTCGAAATGCCGAAGTCGAGCACGATGCAATCGGTCTTGATGACGCCGGGGTGTTCGTTGGGATCGACGGTGCGTAAGCCCCGGCCCACCATCTGGATGAGGGTGGACTTGTAGGAGCTGGGCCGCAGCAGCACCACGCAGGAGGTGGGCGGGTGATCCCACCCCTCGGTCAGTACCGCCACGTTGACCACCAGTCGGGCCTCACCCGTTTCGAACCGGCGCAAGACAGCACGGCGTTCGTTGTCCGGCAGATCACCATGCACCAGAACCGCATCGTTTCCGGCGGCATTGAAGGCCTCGGTCACATTGCGGGCATGGTCCACGGTGGAGCAGAAGACCACGGTCTGGCGCTCCCTGGCTTGTGCCTGCCAGTGCCGGATCACCGCGTCGGTGACCGGCGCCTTGTTCATGATCTTGTCCACCTCGGCCATGTCGAAATCATCCGCCGTGCGTTTGACCTGACTCAACGCCTCGCCGGTGCCCACATCGACGACGAAGGTGCGCGGCGGCACCAGATGGCCGGAGCGCACCAACTCGCCCAGGCGCACCTGATCCGCCACGTTGGAGAAGATCGGACGCAGCGCCTTGCGGTCACCCCGATTCGGCGTCGCAGTCACTCCGTAAATCCGGCATTCCGGATTGCGCTCCCTGGCCGTATCGATGATGCGGCGGTAGCCGGGTGCCGCCGCATGATGCGCCTCATCAATCACTAGAAGATCCAGAGGCGGCATGGCGTCCAGATTGCTCTGTCGCGCCAGGGTGGGCACCATGGCGAAGGTGGTCCGGCCTCGCCAGGATTTGGATTCCGCATCCACCACCGAGGTGGTCAGGCCTGGGTTGACCCGGCTGAACTTGGTCAGATTCTGCCGGGTCAATTCGTCCCGATGGGCCAGGACGCAGGCTCTGCCACCGTTGTTTGCCAGCATCCGACCCACCACGGCGGACAGTGCTATAGTTTTTCCAAATCCGGTGCTCGCCACCGCCAGGGTGTTGCCGTGTTCGTGGAGGGCCGTCACCGATCGCTCCACGAACTGTTTCTGTCTGGGTCTGAGAAGCATCCCCGGTCTCCTGTCTTACTGTGCCCAGCTCGGGCGGGCCAACGTGGCAGCACCGTTCTGCCCCTGGACGGGAGCAGCCTGTTGGGCCTGAGGGCGCCAGCCGTTGGCCACGGGGGCCGCCTGTTGGGCAGACGCAGGCGGTTGGAACGAGGTGGCAGCCTGGAAGCCCGTGGTGGATTGTTGGGCGGACACGGGCGCCTGGAAGGCGGTCGCTCCCGGCTGAAAGCCCGTGGCAGTCTGCTGGGGCATGGTCGCCGCCATCGGTGAGGCCACAGGCTGAAAGCCCTGGTACTCCTTCATGTCCGGGGTGATGGCGAACTTGATCACGTTCTTGGGATCGCCGTTGGCATCCTTCTCCACGTCGATCTTGGCCAGGAATTCGATGCTGTCCAGATCCATGAATCCACGGATCCGTCGGGCCTCGATGGCGCGGGGCGAGGCGTCCTTGTCCGAAAGGCCTCGGGCGGAATTGAGGATGGCGCGGATGAAGGCCCGGCCCATGTTGGCCCACTCCGGGCCCTTGGGGCTGTGAAGTCCGATCAGGCTCCAAATCTTACGGCGGGAAAACTCACCGGCGGTGACGACGAACTCGCAGTTCAGATAGACTGCATCGCTCTCCCTGGCGCGGGTGGCATAGCCGCCGGTCCAGCCCCGGCTGTGGTCGTCGATTCCGCCGGGCTTGATCATCATGCGTACCGGGGCGATGGTCCCTTTGGGGATCAGGTCGAAATTGTTCTGGGCATCGGCATCGTTGTAATCCTGCCAGGCAGCGTTCATGTTCATGATGATCGTCTCCTTGATCTTGTCAGTTGGAAGAAGCGGTAGCGGTTTCGGCAGGCACCGGTTGACCGTATTCAAGGCGTTCCTCGATCGGGCGCACCGGGCCGGAAATCTTGGTCATGAGGCGTCCCAGATGGGGTTCCTCCACCATAGTCAAACGTCCGGAGCGATCTTTGGCGGGATAGCCCCAGGGATTTAAGGTGTGGCAAACAAAGGCACGGAAGAGTTGCCCATCCTCGGCGGACAATTCCGCCATGGTGATCACCTGATCGACGATGCCGGGGAGTTCCAATCCGGTTTTGTTGCCTTCGATCTGGGGCGAGAAGAAGCGCCGGTTGAAGTCGTCGAACTTCTCATCCAGAATCCCGACGAACAGAATGTTCTTGCCACGGGTATGCTGGAGGTGAGTCAGCCATGCGATCATCTCCTGGCCGTGCAGGCCGTAGGCTCCCCGCAGGTCGGGTTTGCCGGTCTTCTCCGAGAACGCCTGTGGTTGCCCCTTGCACCAGTGGAAGCAGAGCCGACCGGCCACAGTCAGCGAATCGACGAAGATCGTTTGATAGCGGTTCAGCACCGCTGGGTCGCAGAACTGCTGGCAAACGGCGTTGTAATGGGCTTGACTGAAATACTGGTCGTTGCGCAGGGCCGGATTAGGGCCGCCGATGAAGACCGCGAAATCCCGGCATTCGTCCCAGGTGCGGGGGCGGATCGTATCGCCCGGCCACCCCTCGACGGCCAGATCCCCGGCCTCCAGATCGAAGAACAGGGTGGTTTCCGGATCCAGGCTCCAGAGCAGCGTGGTCTTGCCGATGCCGGATTTGCCAAAGATGCAGGCCTTGATGCCGCGCCGCTCGGCCATGCGCTCCTCGGCGCGGATGATCGGCAGGGCGCCCATCACGCCACCTCCTGCTTGCGCAAGCCGAGGGTGAACGAAGGACGGGAGAAGCGGACCGTGCGAGCCGCCTCAAATACCTGCCGGATGGAGGATGGCCAGCTTTTGTAGCGACTCTCCGGCACATCGTAGGTGATGGTGACGTACTCCTGCGGGGAGTCTCCCGCAGCGACGATCTGGGCCACGATCTCGCTCAACATCTGCTGGTTCCATTTGGGATCCACCCGCTGGTCGGCGGCGATCTCCACATCCTCCTCTGAGAAGCGGATCAGGCCATGCTCCTTGCCGGTCTGCTGGCGCAGGGTGGTGGCCCGCTCCCCGAAGCGATGGATCAACACACCGTTGAGAAAATCGTTGATGGACTTGACGCGATCTGCGGCTTCCTTGGCCTCCTGTTGCAGCCGGGCCAACTCCCGGACCGGCAGGGCGGCAATGGTTCCCACCGGCATTTGCCGCAGTTGATCGAGGGTGAGTGGTTGGTTCATTGCGTATCTCCTTGCTTGACTGATGTGATGGTTGGTCTATTGGTACCGCTGCCGGTTGATGCTTTTGATCAACAGCAGCAAATCCATGAAACGGTTCTCGAATACGTCGAGGAGGTCGGTTGGAAAGCTGTCCGGGATTTCATGCAGGTTGCGCTCGAAACTCCCCAGCAACTTCTCCAGGTCGGTCAAAAGATCCGGGCGTGGTGCGGCGGCGGCCTGAGCCAGTGAGAATTCCAACGCCTTGATGCGATCCTTGAGGGTGGCGCGCTCCTGATTCAGGGTGCGGATTCGTTCCTTCTGGGCGAGTACATGGCTGACAGCATCTTTGGCCTTGCGTTTCCAATCCTGGGTGCCTTCCGATGTTGTATCCTGCTCTTCACATTCCTCTTGTTTTTGCTGCGGGCGCGTCTGCTCTGGCACCGGGCGCGAAGCTTCCTCCTGTTGCCGGATGACCTCCCGGATGCTACGGGCTTTCCCGTCCAGCACCGCACGGACTGCCGCCTTCTGATCCGGCTCTTCCAGACTGGCGAGAGCGTCCAGTTCCAGGCTGTTGTCGGCAATGGAGGCGACGTCGCGGATGGCGTCGCGGATCTCTTGACTGATGTTGTTTGCGCGCCGCACCGCTTTCTGGATGTTGCGCTCCGTGGCGCCGGTCTTCTGGGCGGTGTCCGATGCAAACGAATTTATTTCGTTTGCATTTTCCTCCCAGCGTTTGCTGGCCCCAGCCGTTCCTTGCTTGGTCTGCGGGTGCTTCATCTCGTACAGGGACTTGCGTTCCGCCAAGTGTTCAGCCCGCTCCAGGTGGTTCAGTTCGGCACGACAAAGATTTTCGTCGATCTCGGCCAGACGTTGATCCACGGTTTGGATGGTGACAATATTGGCAGAAATTTCGGTCATGCCGAGTTGTCTGCAGGCCTCCAGACGATGGTGCCCGGCAACCAGGCGGTACAGACCAATCTCTTGGCCGTCGTCGGTCAATTCCGGGGTGATCAAAATTGGATTGAGCAGTCCCAACTCCCGGATGCTCTGAACCAGAACGGCCACCGCCTCGGGGCGGACCTGCCGCAGCCGTTTATTGATGATGATGAATTCGATGGGAATCGTGTCCACGCTCATTTTTCATCTCCTCACGCGTGCTTCATGCTTTTGTAGGGGGTGCCCTTGATGAGAATCTCCCGATCCGGATCGGGAACGTTGATGCGGGTCAGAGCGGTGCCGGAGAAGAAGGCGTTCCAGGCCGCCGCCGTGGCCCTGGCCACATAAGCGGAGGTGACCACGTTGCTGCCGCGAATGAACGGCCCCTGCTTGACCCGGGTCAGTTCGATGAATTCGTGAAGGAGTTTGCGGGGGTCGTTCATGCGCAGGCCGTCGTCCATGGATACCTGCCGCCAGAACTCCCGGGCCTTCACCTCCTGATGGCGGAAGGTGATCAGCCCGACCGACAAAACGGCGGACTTCACCAGTAGAACGGAATCGTTGCCGGTCCGATGAATGGCCTCGAAGAAGGCGTTGCCTTCCTCTTCCCAATCCCGGATATCGGCCAAGACATCCTCCCGACACGCGCTGCTATCGGAGCGGCGGAACCCGCCCTGGATGAAACGCAGCGCGGTGGCCACCTGCATCGCCTGCTTCAGCGACATGCCGATTTGACTGTGCAGATCCCTCGCCTTGATGGCATCCAGGATCGACCGGGAGAGATGGTTGTCGTGGCGGGAGTAGAGTTCGGCCACCTCGTCCATGGTTTCGGCATTGGAAATCAGCACGCTCAACATGACCGGAATGCCGGCCTTTTCGATGGCGGCCAGGGTATGCTGCCCGTTGACCAGCAGCTGTTCGCTGCGGAAACGGACGAAATGGATCTGGGTGCCCTGAATGAAGCGTCCGGCCTGGATCTCCTGGACCAGGGTATCCCGATGGCGTGGCCGCATGGCCCGCTGCCGGGCAAAGATGTTGTGCTGGAGCCAGTCACCGGCCATCTCCGGGGTGACACGGACCTGCTTATTGGAATGGATTTGAATCATTGCCTTGCTCCTGTTGCAAACCCTGGAAATAACCGCACGTCAGGCCCGCCAGGAATCGGGCTTTTTGGACCATGAATCCTAGACGTGCGGATGGAAGGTGTGATCAACAATGGTTAAGGTTGCGTCTGCGCTTGACCTCGAAGCACTCGATATCCTCCTGACGGTAGACGACCCGACTGCCGATCTTGAGGTATGGAGGACCAACGCCCTTGCTACGCCAGTTCTGGAGGGTCTTGGGATTCAAGCCCCACCGCTTTGCAAGCTGAAACGGGGTGATGTGACAGATATCCATCTTGTCCTCCTGGATGCGTTGTGCATGGGGAGGATTCTAAGGGTGGGGAAGGTAGGGCAAAGGTAGGGCAAAGGTAGGAGCCAAGGTAGGAATGAGCAGCCAAATTTCTGCTGTAATTTATCTGCATAAAATTAATTAATTTAAAAATATACCAACATATTGATAGAGAAATGGAAAACAAATAACCCTGGAAAGTATAAATTCGTTTCAGTTGAAGTTTTTATAAAATAATAAAAATAATCGATTGGAATTGGTTTTTGTGTGGATTTTCTTGAGAATTTGTCATTTCAAGGAATATTCAGCCAAGAATAGAGGTAACATATTGAAAATATTAACAATAATAAATAATACTTATTATTGTTTTATGATTCGTTTTTAAATAATTTGAAGGGAAAAATGAGGCTGAAGACTGCGCAGGCAAACGATAGGGTGGAGGCAAAGGTAGGGCAAAGGTAGGGCAAAGGTAGGGCAAAGGTAGGAGATGTAAGGTGGGAGCCAGGGAGGGTGTAAAGGGAAAGCTGGTACAGGAGGTAAAAACCTGGAAGACTGGGAGAAACAGCCCCGCAGATAAACGGGGCCTTGAGTAAAATCAAAACATCACGCCTTTATCCAGCAAAAACCGTCACCGTAACCAATCAGATCTTTCCAGTCAGTTCGGCCACTGAAGAATTTGGATAAAGTGTTTGATTTGACAGATGCTTCAACATTTCCAAGCACCTCTGATGTCAGGCATCTGGCCTCGCCGCGTTTCCATGCCCGCACAAGAATGCTGATCAACTGTTTTTGTTTCGTGCCAGTAAAGATGAATTCGCATCCATTGGCACGCACGATTTCGTAATCAATCGAGTGCCAGAGTGGCGACAAATCATCCACGGGTTCATGCTCTCCGGTGAGAATACTCCGCAGCATCCCCAGGTCAAGACGATAGCCAGTACCCTCAGCAATGATGGCCTCTTGCAGACTGAGCATGCGATGACCGTGAGGAAGTGAAATGTGCCTCCCCTGGGGTAGCCGCCATGCCAACACCAGACCAGGAGAGTGGCCACCCAGTCGTTTCAGAACATCGTAGATTTTATCGAACGCATCCATGTGGGTAAACCTTCTCGCGAGATATATGCTTACCTTTCTATTGCGGATCCTTAATATCCCTAAATTCCATATGAGATTGGTGAGAACCATCCGTGGTTCTTTTTCCAGTTCTGCCAGATCGTGGATATGACGCACCAACCTCTCCACGTCGAGATTATAGGTCTTCATGTCTTCTTCAGGGACGTCGACCCAATAACCGTCATCAAAACTGAAATACTGGTATGTGCCGGTTTCTTCGTTCCACTCCGGTTCCACCGAATCCACCTCAAATGTGCTTCGGTTCGGAACCGTGGCGCTGACCTCGCCCTCGGTGAAAAATCCATGATTCATCAGGATGCGGCCTTCATCCTGATGAAAATCAGCGACCAGACTGCCAGTAATGTTCTCTTGGCCGGCATGGAACATCTCCGCAGCCAAATTGAACGCCTTGAGGGTGATGCTTGCAATGGCACTTAGATAGGAGACTTGTTTTCGATTTCAATTGACTGTGACATCGACCCCCTGATGGTGCATGATTAACGTATCTCAAGCGTCAAACCATCACCAAACAGGAGGTCGATCA
>JAMOBI010000050.1:0-23340 GCA_039908105.1 Magnetococcus sp. YQC-9 | reverse complement strand
CGATCCATCATCACTGCCCTGATCACCGCCCGGAGTGCAAGCACGGAATCTTTAACAAAATTGGCAGCTTGAAAAAAATCCTCGCGGGAAGCGCAGAAACCTGGGGATAGTAGTGCAGGGTCTGTGATAGTCGGGTGGTGCTTCTCCTTCACCGGGGTCAATGCGCGGGTCAGTGCTGTCGTGGGATCGTATTCAGCCCGTCCAGAGGCAATGGCAAATCGGAATATCATGCCGACGATTTGCTTGACCCGATGCATTGAGACGGTAACACCGCGCTCCATCATTTTGTCGAGCAGTTCCAGGACGTGCGGGGTTTTGATGTCGGTGATCGTCATATTGCCGATGGCCGGGAAAACATCGCGTTCCAGGCGGCTGGTAACCAATCCCGTATGCGTTTCTGACCAAGTAGGGGACATTTTTTTGATCCACTGACGGGAGATCATCTCGAAAGAGCTGTCAGGATCGTTGACAGGTGCTACCGATTTTTCCTTTTTTCGTTTCTCGCCAGGATCAATGCCCTCTGCCAGCAGTCGGCGTGCCTCGTCTCTGCGTTCGCGGGCCAATTTTAAGGATACGTCGGGATAGACCCCCAGGGAGAGCATTTTTTCTCTTCCGGCGATCATGTAACGGAAACGCCACCATTTCCCTCCTGACGGTGCCACCAAAAGGAACAGCCCTTTTTTATCGGGCAATTTTACCTGTTTGTCTGTTGGCTTGACGTTTCGGCACGCAATGTCGGTGAGGGGCATTTTGGCAATCCGTGGCGAGATGGGTAACAAAACGGGCGGGTAACCCAGTTACCCGTCCACGCAAAGTTACCCGGATTGTTACCCAAGAAAAACGCAAATGGCGTCCCCAACGGGAGTCGAACCCGTGTTACCGGCGTGAGAGGCCGGCGTCCTAGGCCACTAGACGATGGGGACGTTCATTGCGTGGCAGCACACCTTTTAACCGATTGAGCGTGCCTGGAGCAAGGCTTTTTTTGTGGCTCAGGGGCATTTTTTTTCTTGACCTCCGCGATCACGAGGTCGGCATGATCGGAATCACACTGGACTTGCGGCGTTTCCCGGCAGCCTGCAAGGCGTTCAGGTACTCCTGCCAGATCTCCTCTTGATGTACCCCCAACTCGAATAGGGTCTCCCAGGAGAATAGACCGCTGTCGTGGCCGTCGTTGAAGGCGATCTTGATCGCATAATGTCCGACCGGGGTGATTGAGGCGATGGTGACATCCTGTTTGCCATCGATCAGTTGTGCCTGATCCGGGGTGTGGCCTGCGCATTTGGCACACGGGCAACGCACGCGCAAAAACTCCATGGTGTAGCAGAACTTCTCGCCGGTATCCCAGCTGATCTCCACGACCCGTTCGGCCCGTTTCTGACGGATTTCAGTGGGAATGTGTTGGCTTCCGTAGGACATTGTCGCCTCTCGCTTGAAAAGAAATGGGGCTGGTCGTGGGTCTGAACGACAACACGGTTGAAGAGTCAGGTTGAGAATTGGATGGACTCGGATGACGAGTCAGGGTCGGGTGGAGGTTTGACGGACTCGGTGGGGTCGAGAGCGAACACCTCCTCAGCGACAGCCTCCACCTGCATCCGTCTTTTCCGGTATCCGGGATCTTTGAGCAGCCGCTGGATCGATTCAGGCTCAATCCGGTAAGGAGAGAGTATGTGCCGTACCCGTCTGCGCAGTGCATCGACCTTTGCAGGATCCATCGACTTCGTGGCCCGGGCGATCCCTTCGATGACCGCTTCATTGTCCTCCATGCGACCCGTGCAGCACAGCACCAGATCGCAACCAGCTTTGATCGCCAGACTGGCGCGCTCGTCCATGGGGCCTTGCAGAGCTCCCATCTCCAGGGCGTCGGAGACGATGACCCCTTGATAGCACCACTTCTGACGCAACAGTTTATCCAGCAATCTGGGGGACCAGGTGGCCGGAAGACCGTCATCAATTTGGGGCATCGAGATGTGCGCGGTCATGATTCCCGGCAGAAAATCCAACATGGCGCGAAACGGGTTTAACTCCCACTTTTCTAATGCTTTGATATTCTTATCTAGTACCGGCAAGGTAAGATGGGAGTCTGCGCGGGCTGCACCATGGCCTGGAAAATGCTTACCGATAGCCATGACACCCGTTTGACGGAATCCGTGAAGCCACGATGTGGCATTCATGATCACCTCGGAAAAGTGTGATCCGAATGCGCGATCCCCGATGACCGGATCCGCTCCTTCCTCACGGATGTCGAGCACGGGAGCGCAGTTGACCCCGATTCCCAAGGCGCGCAACTCTTCACCGCATAACCTGCCGGCGGTAAATAGCAACCGTTCGGCGCGGATCGGATCGGTGCGCGCCAGCAGAGCAAACTGATAAGGACTTGGATAACGTGTCAGCGGATCACGCAGACGTTGTACACGTCCTCCCTCCTGATCAATCCAGATGGTTGGCGCGCCAGAGGTTTTGCCGATGGCTTTGATCAGCGCGGAGGTCTGTTTCAATCCCTCACACACGTTGCGTCCGAACAGGATGACCCCGGCAGGACGCACCCGATTCAAAAAGGCCGCTTCGGATTCTGAAATTTCTGGTCCCTGGAGTGCGATAATCAGGTGAATTTGTGGTTTCATTCTGCTATTATCCCTGCAGCATTTCCTCTTGATGGGTGAAAACAGGCTGTCAGTCACGTCTAACACTAGGATATGGTCGGCAAAAATGCAATACGAAGTGAGCACTCAATCGGACGATACTCTCACCAAGAGCAAAAAATTCCTGTATATCGGTCTGTTGATCGGCTACTCGGTCGTGATCTATCTGATCTCCTCGGTCACCGGTCAGGAGTTGCCTGAGGTGCTCTTTGACAACCAAGACAAGGTGGAACACATGCTTGCCTATGGCTTCATGGCCTTCATCGCCTGGATTGCGATACGGCAATTGACCACCTGGCGTCGTCCGTGGTTGTGGGCATGGCTCTATTGCGTGGGGTACGGCGTCACCGACGAGTGGCACCAACTGTTCGTACCAGGGCGCTACGGAGATCTGGTGGATCTTCTGGCCGACGCAACTGGTGCGGCTTTGGCTGTTCTGATGCTTGAGTATTATCGTCACTACCGCTCTCGGCAGCCTTCAGAAGCCGTTCCGGTTCTCGTCCAGCCTCAGCCAGTGAGAATCGTGACGTAATGAGCCGGATTGGATGGCCAACCTGTTGACAAACATTGTGAGATTGAATAGCGAGGCAATAGAGTTGATTTGATCTCCTAACCGTCATGCCCGCGAATCCTGGGAGAGGAATCCCCCAGACCCTCTCTTTTTTTTACCAATCAAGCGAAACTTCCAAGCTCTCAAATCAGTTCAGTTGACCTGCCAGGCGCAAGGCGTGCGTCCTGAGAAATAAGATATGTCATAAATATGAGTGATAAACAAAAAACAGGCATCTTGCAGACTCTCTGAAGCCACTGACATGTTTCCCCGATGGGGCGATTCAGGCGTTTCCGTAACGCCAACTTGAGCGCCTGCCATTCCGCCTTCAGTTTTTTTTTTGGAACTCTTGCGTCCCACCACGAACCATCCGTTGCTCCGAGTTTTTGAGCGGTCGTGTGTAAAAACCGCATCCCAAAGCAGGTGCGGTTTAAAGACAAGAAAATTAAATATCTCTACTTTCCCTGCTCCTGCACGTTTACTCTGCTCATTACCGCCTGGCCTCCCATTCATCCGAGTGTCAAAAGGTCGCGGTATCTGGAGTGGAAATATCGTTTGCCCAAAAAAAGGGTTCAATTTCTCTTATTGCACGACGATAAACGACTAAGCGGTCATCAATTTGGTGGATGGGTGCGGTTTAAATTATTGAGTTAACGATATTTGTGTCTGGCATGGGTGTTGCTTTGGGGGTTTTTTTATTGAAACAGGCCATTGTCACTGGAGTGAAGCAGGTATGCAAAAGATCGAAATTGAGGCCGACATCACCCCCGAGGGTAACATTCGACTCCCATCGCCGTTGAAGAATTTTTATGGTCGGCAGGCACGGCTGATCCTTATGGTGGATGAAATCGCCTCGGCTGGTGAGGCGATCGCCGAAGATCCACTCCAGACCGTTGCCGAACAGTTGCGCGAGGATCCGACTGGCGAGCATTTGATGCAGGAGATGGACAAGGTGTGGAATGCCTGGCAGGCATTGTCCGGCGAAGCGGATATTGCGGAAGCGGCCACGCATGCCAATTCACAGTCGACGGAGGATCCAGGCGGCAAGGATCGAACGACAAGACAGTTCAAACCCGTTCAGCAAGGAGTGGACGACACAGACAACGCAGTGACTCCACTGAATGCGAATTGGTATCAGGAGCTTCTCGTTTCCCGGATCCAGGCGAGACTGCCAGAGGTGCTGGCCATTTATGCCATGGGGGAGCAGATCGAGAAGGGTTCCGGCACCCTCGGTGTGCCGTTGGAATTGGCCGTGTTGTTGGAAGCGGAGGCCGATCCGGTAGCCATGGCCTCTCTTGCGCGTGAATTGTCGGCGCTGGCGCACTGTTGGGTCGAACTGCTGGATCTGCGCGTCAGCTCGACCATCATTCAGTATCAGGTGGTGACCACGGGCGAGCGTTGGTGGAGTTCCAATCCTCGCGCCGGCCTGTTTGAGTGTTTCGTTCTGCATGAAAAGAGTTCGCTCGATGAATCCCGTCCATCCCCAGGTTCTCCGCGCGTCCCCATGGCCGCATCCTGTGCCTATGATGCGGCCGAGTGATTTATTCGCATTTCGGCTACTCTTTTAACACGAGCGCCAGTCGTTTCTCCTCCAGACGGCTCTGCCATTCGGTTGTGGAGAGGTGTCGCTTTTCCCGGTTGCATGCTGCGCAGGCCGGTACCAGGTTGTTTTTGGCACTCCGTCCCCCGCGAATCACCGGCACAACGTGATCCATGGTCAGCTCCGACGGGTGGCAGCGCGTACCACAATAATGGCACACCCCCCGTCCGGTTTGACTCTTCCACCAAGTCGTTCGTTTCAGCTCCTTGGCCTTGAGCCGCTCACGCGCCATGAGTTCCGGATCCGCAGGAATGAAAAGATCATCCAGGCTCATGGCTCCAGATACCTCCGACAGATCGGCAACACCTTCCTGAACCGCTCCTGCAAGGCCGGCAGGATCGGTTGGTCCAGCGCATGACAGAGCCGCTCCAAACGGGTGCGGATTTTTTCGTCCGGGCCAATGCGGTTTTCCGCCCGATCGTGCAGCAGTCGCAAACGGCTCTCGGTGAATCGATAGAGTCCATACGCCTCTTCCAAGGTGCTGGCCTCCTCCGGCGCGAGTACGCCGGCCTTTTTGAGCCCCCGCAGGGCGTTCGGCAGATTCGAGGAGAGCACGCCGGGATGGTCGACGGCGTGCGCCAGGATCAGATATTGTACCAAAAACTCCACATCGACGATAGCACCGAGGCTTTGCTTGATGTCGATCCACCCCTCGGGCGGACTCTTCTCGTGAGCGATGCGGCGGCGCATGTCGGCGACCTCTTGTCGCGCCTTTTCGGCATCGTGTCCGCGCTTGAAGATTCCGGCAATCGCTTGTTGGATCACCTGCAAAAACTCCGGATCGCCGGCGACTGGTCGGGCGCGCGTCAACGCCTGATGCTCCCAGATCCAGGCCTCCTGTGTCTGATAGTGGATGAAGGCCTCCAGTGAGGTGACCACCGGACCCGATTTGCCGGAAGGTCGCAGACGCATGTCCAGTTCATAGAGCTTGCCGGCCCGGGTCATGCTGGTGATGGCGGTGATGATCCTTTGGCCGAGTCGGGTGAAGAACAGGGCATTGGAGAGCGAACGGTTGGGATCCGTCGTCATCTGAGCTTCGCCCCGCGAGCCATGGATGAAAATCAGATCGAGATCCGAGGCGAATCCCAACTCCTTGCCCCCGAGCTTGCCCATGGCCACGATGGCAAAAGGGGCGTTCCTCTTCTGCCCGCTCTCATCAATGAACATCGGCTCTCCGTGCCGTTCGCTCAATTCATGCCAGGCATCGATCACAATGCGTTGCAACAGCACATCCGCCAGTTGCGACAGGCCGGCCATCACCTCCTCGGGTTCGGCCAGACCGGAGAGATCGCGAATGCCGAGCCGCAAGGTTTCGGCATTCTTGAATTCGCGCAACGCGAGCATCATCCCCTCGGGATCGTCGGTTTTGGCCAGCGCGTGATTCAGATCCTGACTCATCTCCCCCTTGCCGCGAAAATGGCTCAAGAAATCCGTCGTGACCAGATTATCGAGCAGTTCCGGATGCAGAATCAAAAAGCGTGACAGCAGCCCCGAGGTGCCGAACAGGCGTATCAAGAGCTTCAAGATCGACGGATTTTCTTTGAGCATGGCCAGATAGTTCACCCGGTGGCCCAATCCGCTCAAGAACCCTTCGGCGTGTTGCAACGCCAGATCCGGATCCGGGGCAGCGAGGATTTCGTTGAGCAGCGGGGCGGCCATGCGGCCATACCACTGGCGGGTCGCCTCACGCAGCCGGGAGAGATTCGGTCCGTCGCGCAGAACGACCAGTCGTTCGCGTGCTTGTGCCGGGTTGTCGAAACCGGCCTCGGCAATGATCCGCAAGGCGCTCTCTTCGTCCGGGTGGTAGTCGAGCAGGGCGTTGACGCGAGGATCGAGGTCGACCCTGTCCACTTTCTCCCCCTCCAGGAAGAGCTGACGGTAAATTCCGTGTACCGCCTCGACCACAACGGAGAAGCGGGTGCGAAAGCTTTCGGCATCGACAAAGCCCATCCGTTTGGCAACCCCCAGATAGGCGCTCTCCTCCTCAGGCAGGGAGTGGGTCTGCCGTTCGCGCTCGATCTGCAACCGGTGTTCGACGGTGCGCAGGAATCGGTAGTGGGTCGAAAGGGTGGTCGCGACCGTCTCGGGGAGCAGATTGGCCTCGACCAGCCGGATCAGTACCTCCTCGGTGGGGCGTACCCGCAGGCGCTGATTCTTGCCGCCGTGAATCAACTGCTGGCACTGGACGAAGAACTCGATTTCGCGGATCCCGCCGTAGCCCAGTTTGACGTTGCGGTGGTAGTCCTGACGGGCGCTGATCTTCTGGTCGATCTGACGTTTCATGTCACGGATCGCTTCCAGCGCGGCGAAATCGAGATAGCGCCGGTAGACGAACGGCACCAGATTGGTCAGAAACTGCTCACCCAATGCGTGATCGCCGGCCACGGGTCGCGCCTTGATCATCGCCGCCCGTTCCCAGGTGCGTCCCCACGACTCGTAATAGATCTCCGCCGAACGGCGCGAGAGTGTCAGGTCGCCGCTTTCGCCCTCGGGCCGCAAGCGCAGATCGATGCGAAACACCATGCCATCGGCGGTTGACTCGCCCAAAAGGCGGATCAACTCGCGACCCAGGCGGTTGAAAAACTCCTTGATCGAGATCGGACGCCCACCCTCGCACCCACCACGATCGTCGTCATAAAGATAGATCAGATCGATATCCGAGGAGAAATTGAGCTCTCGTGCTCCGAGTTTGCCCATCCCCAGAACCACGAAACGGGCCGGGTGTCTGCCTTCTTCTTCGGTAAGCGTCATCGGTGGACCGTGGGTGGCACTCAACGAACGGTGCAGCCAGCGATAACCGGCTTCGAGCGCGGCATCGGCCAGGGCGGAAAGGCCGCCGGTGGTTTCGGCCAGGGTCGCCTCGGAAGTCAGATCGCGCAGGCCGATGCCAAAAAAGGTGCGATGTTTGTGATGGCGCAACAGATGTGCCGCCTCGTTGCGCGACTCGCAGGCCAGCACCGCCCGGGTCAACCCTTGATGCCAGCGTGTCGGATCCTCGTGGTCGTACGCGTCTTCGAGAAACTCCGGCCATTTGGCGAGCACATGTGTCAGATAGGGCGAATTCCCCCAGGCGAGCATCAAACGGCGTCGCCAGATGGGATCGGACAGACGTTCCCTCAGAACATCGATGAGTTCCGGGCGCTCAGCGTTTAATGTCTGCGCCAGATCCCTCAACCGCTCCAATGCAGCCTGCGGCTCGGCGGTTCGGGTCGCGAGATCCAATAGATCCGCTTCAACAATCAAATCCAGATGCAGATGGGGTGAGATGGTCAATCCGGGAAGACTCCGTTTGGTCGAGTGTCATGATATCCTATCGATGTTAAATCGTTTTATCCTCTGTATGCAAACCACACGAATGGAAATGGCCCGCAAGCGTGATTGAGAAGCTTGGACCCTGGTTTATCGGAACCATTGGCTGTATGATGGTGATGGCACGATTAACGATATCGTGGTCTGTTTTTGTTCGAGTTGCCAATCGTTTGCAAACAGGTGCACCGTGGATGAGTTCCGCAAGATGGTCGAATTGGCCGAGCAGGGGGATGCCGATGCGCAATTCTTTCTCGGCTTCACCTCGCACGATGGCGGTGATATGCCCAAGGATGACCAAAAAGCCGCCCATTGGTGGGGCAAGGCGGCCAAACAGGGGCATGCTGACGCGTTGTTCAATCTGGGGATTCTTTGCGAGAACGGACAGGGTGTGCCACGGGATGCCGAACATGCCGCCTTCTGCTATCGTCAGGCGGCCAATCAGGGACACGAAGGGGCGCAGCTGAATCTCGGCCTGCTCTACGAAGAGGGGGTCGGCGTACCCAGGGACGATGCCCAGGCCGCTTTCTGGTATCGACAGTCGGCCACTCAGGGCAATGTCGGCGCACAATTCAATCTCGGAATCCTGTATGAAAAGGGACGCGGAGTTCCCAAGGACGACGTACAGGCGGCCTATTGGTGGCGGCAGGCGGCGGAACGGGGCGATGCGCGCGCGTGTGTCAATCTTGGCATTCTCTACGAGGATGGCCGTGGGGTACCGCACGACGATGGCGAGGCGGTCCACTGGTGGAGCCGGGGGGCTGAACTGGGGGATGCCAAGGCGCAGTTCAACTTCGGGGTGATGTTCGAGGCCGGACGTGGCGGTCTGGTGAAGGATGATGAACAGGCAGCCGTTTGGTGGCGCAAGGCTGCCGAGCAGGGTTATCCTCGCGCGCGATTCAACCTGGGGCTTCTCTGCGAGCAGGGCAGGGGAGTTCCCAAGGATGAGGCCGAGGCGGTGAACTGGTATCAATTGGCCGCTGAGCAGGGATTTGCCGATGCGCAGTTCAATCTGGGGGTGATGCATGCTCACGGGCGGGGTGGCTTGGCGCACAACGATGAGCAAGCGGTGGCGTTCTACCGTTTGGCTGCCGAGCAGATGAACGCCGAGGCGCAATACAATCTTGGCACCATGTACATCGCCGGACGCGGTATCGAGCGTGACGAGGAACAGGCGGTCTTCTGGTGGACCCGGGCCGCAGGGCATGGGTATGCCAAGGCGCAGTATAACCTTGGCGTGATGTATGAGGCCGGGCGCGGAGTTCTTACCGCCAACGACGAACACGCGGTCTTCTGGTGGAGCAGCGCGGCGGATCAGGGGGATGCCCGGGCGCAATTCAACCTCGGGGTGATGTACGAGCATGGTCGCGGCGGATTGCCGCGCGACGACGAACAGGCGGCCAACTGGTATCGTCTGGCTGCCGAGCAGGGGCAGACCGACGCCCAATACAATCTGGCTTTGTTGTTCGAGCAGGGTCGCACCGGCGTGCGGGATGATTATCAGGCGGTCTTCTGGTTGACGCGCGCAGCGGAGAGTGGCGATGCCAAGGCGTGTTACAACCTCGGGGTGATGTGCGAGCAGGGACGAGGCGGGCCCAAGGATGACCGACAGGCGGTGGCGTGGTTTCGCAAGGCGGCGGATCAGGGACATGTTCGTGCGCTCTTTAATCTCGGCATTCTGTTTGAGGCCGGACGGGGAGATCTGCCCCAGGACAGTCAGCAGGCCATCACCCTCTGGACCAGGGCGGCCTTGCAGGAGCACGCCAAGTCACAGTTCAACCTCGGTGTCATGTTCGAAAACGGGCGCGGCGTGGCGCGGGATCATCTCCAGGCGCGCCACTGGTATCAGAAGGCCGCCAATCTCGGCAACGCCCGGGCGCAGTTGAACCTCGGTTTCATGTATGCCCATGGTCGTGGCGTACCCAAAGACGACCGGCGGGCGATCTCCTGGTTTTTCAAGGCCGCCCGGCAGGGGGATCCGATTGCCCAGTACAACATGGGCATCGCTTATGACAACTGGACCGAGTTGGGACCGGATGCAAAACTGGCCGCTTTCTGGTATCAGCGTGCCGCACGTCAGGGGCATGCCGGGGCGCAGTTCAATCTGGGGCTTAAATATTCGACCGGTGCCGGGGTGCCGAAGGATCTGATCCAGACCGTCTACTGGTTCCATCGGGCTGCGGATCAGGGCCATCCTGGCGCGCAGTTCAATTTAGGCGTCATGTACGCGGTTGGTCGTGGCGTCCCCCACGACGACACGCTTGCGGTCGACTGGTACCGCAAGTCGGCCACTCAGGGAAACAGCCATGCCCAGTCGAATCTCGGTTTTATGTACGAGCATGGACTGGGGGTTTTGAAGGATGACAAGCAGGCTCTGATCTGGTACTTGAAGGCCGCCGAGCAGGGGCATACCGGTGCCCGTTTGAATCTGGGGACCATGTATGCCAAGGCGGACGGCGTGCCGCAGGACTACACGATCGCCTATGCCTGGCTGGAGTTGGCTGCGCGTTACGGCAACGACGAGGCGACCGGGATTCGCAACACCATTGCCCGCGAGATGAGCATCGAGCAGGTCGCGGTTGCCCGGCAGCTGGCCGAGGAGTGGGATGAGAAGTTCCCGGTGCGTCCGGCGGCATAACGATGGTCGATCATCTTTTCTGAGCAGTCGGTTCCTCTTGGCACCTGAAGGCGAACCACACCGTGCCGACCAGTCCGAAGAGCGTGGCAGACCACAAATTGACCTCCGGGCTGATCTGCCACAAAAAGGCCCCGCCAAACGCCGCGAACGATACCACCAGATCACGAACCAAATAATATGCCCCGAAGGCAGCGGCGCGATGGTCCGGTGGCGCCAGATCGAGGATCAGCGCCTTGCGGGCTGGCTCCCCGAACTCTTTCAATCCACGGATCACGAAGGCTGCGATCAGCCATGGGAAGGTGTCGGCGTGCAGCAGAACCAACGGGAAAGCGCTGAAAAACAAGAACGTGATCACCACGAACGGTTTTTTGCCGCTGCGGTCGGCCAGCCAGGCCACGGGCAGATAGACGAGCACGGCGGTGACCATTTCGATTGAGGTCAGATAGCCGAATTCGGTGGCCGACACCGGCTGGGCGATGCTCTTCATGCACCAGATCACGACAAAGGCGTACGGGATCTGCTCGCAAAAGCGCACCAGGATGTCGGAGATGAGCAACTGACGCATGCCGGGGGTGAGCAGCGCCAGAATCTGGGCCGGGGAGATCGGGGGCGCCCCGCCTGCGGGTTTGTCATCCGGGATCAATCGTTGCTGGGCGAAGAGCCCCAGGGCTGCCAGCACGAGCGCGATGATGAAGGCCAGACGGATGCCGTCGACCTCGCCGAAACGGTCCACGCACACCCCGCCGATCACCGGACCCAACGCCATGGGGAGCCGTTTGACCAGTGAGTGCATGGTGACCCCCATGGTGCGCTTGTTGGAGGGGAGCACCTTGGCGATCAACCCCATGCTGGCCGGCAGGGAGAGCGAACTCCAGGCCAGAAAGAGCACCGCACCGACCAGCACCGCCTCCCAGCGCGGTACCAGGATCACCAGCAGATAACCGCACATCGCGATCAGATTGATGATCACCAGGCTCTTGCGGATACCCAGATGCTCGGCCAGGTAACCGCCCGGCAGGGCGTAGAGCGCATTGAGCAGATTCTGCATCGCACCCAGGGTGCCGATCACCCAGGTGCCGCCACCCAAAGCCATGAGGTAGATCGGCAAAAAACGCTCGGCCAGTCGTTCGCCCAGGCCGACGAGCACCACCAGCAACAACAATCCCACGGTTTCACGTCTGAGCGCCAGAAACGACCACAAACGGTGCGAATCGGAACGATTCATCGAACGGCTCGAAACCTCCTGGCGCCCCTTTTGTCACGCAACACCCCTTTTCAACTCCCGCCCCTGGCCACATCCAGCGCGCACCAGGCATACAGCGCATCGTACAGCTCGAACTGGCGCTCGATGTTGACCCGATCATCCGGATAACGCAAGCCGAAACCGGAGGCGATCGCCTCCAGGCCGCACGCCAAAGGATCCTTGTCGAAGCGGTGCGTATCCGCGCCGTTGACCACTTTGGCCAGACGCAACAACGGTTTGTCGGTCAGGCCATAAGCGCGTATCAGTACATCGAAGGTGCACAACTCACCGTCGTGGTCATAATCGGCACCCGGCGCGTCATAGGAGATCGCCCCCTCGCGCTTGGCGATCTCCAGAACCTGACTTTTGGGGACGAAGAAAAATTGCGGCTCTGAATCAATGAAGCGGGCGATCAGCCACGGACAGGCGACCCGATCCACATGCACATGCGAGCGGGTGATCCATTTCATGACCGTTTCTCCGCAATGCAGCCAAACCAGCTCAGATGCTCCCGAGTCATGCGTTGCATTTCGGCAGATACCATGTTGAAGCGATATTCGATATCGTCTTGCAGGTGGTGCAGATACTCATGCGCCGCTTCGTCGCCCAGACGCTCGCGCCACAAGTCGGCAAACTCCAACAGACGGCTCAGATCGTGCCGTTCCGGCTTTTTGCCCGGCTCGTCGATCCATTCGTGAACTTCGCGGTACTCCTTGCCGGTGCGGGCAAGACTGCGTTGGGTGTGAATCTCAATACTGGCCATGGTTCACCTGTTGTCGAGGTTGGAAATTTGTTTAACCGCATCCCAAAATGGGTGCGGTTTAAAGTCAAAAGCAAAACCCTGGGAGATGAATCTCCCAGACCATCTCTTTTTTTTACCAGTAAAAACTACCCATTCCGAGCTGGTGCGGTTTTAAAGGACGAAGACTTGAATCAATCCCAGCACCATGCAGACGCCGATCACCCGCATGATGTCCTGCTTGAAGCGGAACAGGGCGATAAAGGCTGCCAGGATGATCACCGCCTGCAAACCCGCGAAGCCCCCCGAGAAGGGCGCAACCTCCGTGGCCTGCGGCCAGAGTACGTGCCAGGCAAAAAAGATCGCCAGATTGACCACCACGCCGACCACGGCAGCGGTGATGGCGGTCAAGGGGGCGGTGAATTTCAGATCCCCGTGCGTGGCCTCAATCAGGGGACCGCCAGCCAGGATGAAGAGGTAGGAGGGCAGGAAGGTGAAGATCGTGGCCACGGTCGCACCCGCTGCCCCGGCCCAGAAGAGGGCATCGGGTCCGAACAGGGCTTTGCTCCAGCCGCCAACAAAGCCCACGAAGGCCACCACCATGATCAATGGACCGGGTGTGGTCTCGCCGAGGGCCAGGCCATCGACCATCTGTGCGCCGGAGAGCCAGCCGAAGGTCTCGACCCCGCCTTGATAGACATACGGCAGCACCGCATAAGCCCCGCCGAAGGTGACCAGTGCCGCCTTGGTGAAGAAGATCCCCATGTCGTTCAAGGTCGGGTTGACCAACATCAGCATGATTCCGGCCCAAACCGCGAGAAACAGGACGATCATCCAGACGAGTCGGGCCGGTTTGAAGCGGGCATGCTCGGGTGGCGGGGTGTCATCGTCGATCAAGGCCGGGCCGTAAGATTTTCCGCCACTGCCGTGACCGCCGCCACCTTTGAAAAGCTCTGGTGTGATCTGTCCACCGATGGCCCCGACGATCGCGGCACCCAGCACGATGACGGGAAACGGGAGATGAAAGACGAAGATCGCCAGAAAGGAGGCGAGCGCCAGTCCCATCAGCAGGCGGTTTTTCAACGCACGCGAGCCGATGCGCCAGGCAGCGAAGAGCACCACCGCCACCACGGCGGGCTTGATGCCGGTAAAGATCCCTTGCACCCATTTGATTTCGCCAAAGACCAGATAGATGTAGGTGAGGGCGATCAAAATCAGCAGGGATGGCAGCACAAAGAGCGTGCCGGCGACGATCCCGCCCCAGGTGCGGTGCAACAGCCAGCCGATGTAGATGGTCAACTGCTGCGCCTCCGGTCCTGGCAGGAGCATGCAGTAGTTCAAGGCGTGCAGAAAGCGGTTTTCGGAGATCCAGCGCCGTTTTTCGACCAACTCTTGATGCATGACCGAGATCTGCCCGGCAGGTCCGCCGAAGCTGATGAAGCCGAGTTTCAACCAATAGAGAAACGCCTCCCAGAAGGAGGGGTGCGGCGGGCGTTGCAACGCCGGTTGGTCACTCATCAGAGGTATCCTTTTCGTGAGAAAACGAGCGATAAAAATCATCCAATACGGCAATGACGGCTTCCAGCAGGGCATCATCATCCACGCAGCGCAGGCGGATCCCCTTGAGCAGCGCCTCGAATCCGGCGGCCTCGGGACTGATGCCGCCCACATCCAGGGCATGAATCATGCGTCCCAGGGCCTGCAACGCGGGATTGTTCTCCAGTGCGAAAGCGGCCATGAGGGTTTCAAAGGTGATGCGATCGGCGATGTGGGTGAAGGGCGCGCCGTCAAAGTCGAAACCCACCCCCTCATCAGGAGGGGGTTCGCCGGCTCGCAACCAATGAAAACGGGCTTTGCGATCGATGAAGCGGCGGATCAGCCAGGCTGAGGCCAGACGATCCACCCATAAATTGGCGCGTGTGACCCACAGACGTTCCTGGTACTCCGCCGGGTCGCGACGCGGCAACTCCTTCAACGTGGCGACCGGTTCGCCGGAATCGAAGCGCCGTGCGACCTGGGCCTCAAGCGTGGTCACGACTTTTTGCAGTTCAGTCTGCGCGTCGCCGGGAAAGAAGTCGATGGCGATGATTTCATGAAAACGGCGTCGAACGTGACGTGCGGCGCGTTTGAGCAACGCCACGTCCAGGATTTCGGGGTCGATGCGGGCGATTTCGTCACGCAGGGCTTGATAATCGGCCTGGCGATCGAAGAGGGCACGAAAGGCGAGATTCTGCTCCTCGGAACGGGTGACGATTCCGACGACTTCGGCCAGGCCTTGCGTCTCCTGGATCCCGAGGGCCACCTCGATCAAGGGGAGTTCGCGTCCGCTTCCGGAGGGCAGCAGATAAACCCCGTCGCGCAGGATGGCCCCTCCCATGTTTTTCAAGGCACGCCAGGCGCGCATGCGCTCCGTGGCATTGCGTGCCGGCAAACTGAAGAGCAGGGCGAGATAGGGAACCGAACTCAAGGGCATGCAGAAGCTCCTGGCAACATTTTTATGAAATGAATTCTACATAATTGTAGATATCATTGCAATATTTAATGATCAAGAGCCAAGGAAAAGATTGTTTTCGTTTCGTTTCAATAGATTGTCAGTAGAGGATTTGGAGCGCGAGCACCATTGAGGCGTGATTTTGAAAAAAGTTATGCACCAAACCGCACCCAGCTTGAGATTGTGTAGCTTTTACTGGTAAACCGCACCCAAGTTCCCTTTGCCCCGGAGTCCAAAATCTGGATCCCAGACCCTCTCTTTTTTTTCACCAGTAAACACGACTCATTCCAAGCTGAGGCGGTTTAAAGCAGCGTCGCTTTGACACCTGGCGGCATCCCCTTGCGTTGCGGATTGACGGCAAAAGCCTCGGCGAGCGCACGACCCAACGCCACGAAAATCATCGGCCACCCCACCTCGGGCTCCGGAATGACGGCAAAATGGATCATCAGCGACCCATTCAGGCCGCCTGCCAAACCATCCAGGAAATCGTCCAGATCCTCGGAGCGAATACCGCCCGCCAACTCCCGACCGATCAGAAACAACTCCCGCAACCGCGCGTGCTCCTCGCCCAACGGCACCAACGACAAAAACTTCCGCCCCTCAACACTGATCCCGACCCGCACCGGCGCATCCAGATCCTCCGGCGTCTGCACGCTGCTGCCCGCGCCATTGACCCCGCTCTCCTCCATGCGGATCTTCATGATTTCAAACAACACCCGCCCGAGCACCAACGCCGTATCCTCCAACACCACATGGCTGGAACTCAACGCCAACGCCCGACACTCAACCCGCAACGAAAATCCGGCCCGATCCGCCAGCAAGGTCAAGAGCGCCGGCAGACCATCCACGCGGATCGACTCGGCAACATCGAACACGAAAGCGTGCTCGCCCGCCTTGGCGAAATCAACGCTCAACATCAAAGCGCTCTCAGCCGTGATGCGCACCGCCCGGCAGAAGGTCGCACTCTTCTCTTCCAGCGTGAAACGGCTCTCCACCGGTTTCACCGCCGAAATCGACGGCACCCCCCCCTCCTCCACAGGTGCGGGCAACTCGATCACCCGCCGCAAGGCGATCCCCAAGGTGCGATAGATCCCCTCCCAGGCGTGATGCGGATCCTCGGCTGAACAGAGCCGCACCCGGATGCGCGCGCCGATCCCCTGCGCCAGACCATTCATCAACTCCCACATCGGACGGCCCGATGCCGCCTGCTCGCACCGCACACTCAAAAACCAGCCCGGATCCACCCCGCCATCGGCAAGAAACTCCGCACCCGGATACTCCGTGGTCCAGTCGAGCAGAATCTCGGCACTGCCGTCATCGATCATCCCCATGGCGGCAGCCTGCGTGCCACAGCGCGGCAGGGCAGCCAACTCGACACCCAACCAGCGCCCGAGATCAAACCAGAGATCGTTGTTCCATGCCAACCGGATCGCCACCCCGAGCCGCCAGGCGATGTGCTCGACCATGTGACTGACGAAATCGTTCGGCGTACCGATCCGTTTGTGGCGGATATCCCCGCCCAGAATCGACAACTCCAACGGGGTGAATGCCGAGTGGACCTGTCGGGCCAGACCGCTTGCCGCCAGAACGGCAAACGCGGTCCCCCCGGTGGACACGGCAATGGTATGACAGCCGGCACCATAGCCGGCCTGCAACCCCAACAGCGAATCCTCCACCACCACCGCCTCGCGGGGATTGACCTCCAACTGACGGGCGGCATACAGATAACCATCCGGGGCCGGTTTCTTGCGGAACCCCTCCAGATCGTTGCCGATCACCTGATCAAACGCATCCAGGATCCCGGAACGATGCAGAATCGCCCGCACATCCCCGGTGGTATTGTTGGAGACCACGGCCATGCGAATCCCGCGTCGCTTCGCCTCAGCGAGGATTTCGGCAATGCCGGGCAGAATCTCAAACGGTGTGGTGACGCGCGCCGCCTCATAACGCGCCAGAATCTCAGCCCGTTGTTTCTCATCGGCCTGAATGCCATGACGTTCGGCCAACACCGCGAAGATCTTCTCCCAGAAGGCCGGTGGATGGAGCGCGAAGATCGACTGGATGAACGGATTGTCGATTGAGTGGCCAGAGCCGAAATAGTCGGCGATCAACTGGTTGCAGAGGGTATAATCCAGGCCGAGGGAGTCGATCAGCACCCCGTCCATGTCCCAAAGGATGGCACGGGTCTCCGACGGAATGATCATCCGGTCTGCCAGTGGGATGAAATTCGGGGCAAGGGCGGTGAGCAACGAGGCGTTTTCTTGGGGTTCCATGATCGTTCAGTCGCAAAGCGAGTTTTTGATCGTGCGGATGGCATCCATGTTGTCGAGCATGACATCAACGATCCGTGGATCAAAATGGCGCCCCCGTTCGTTGGTGATGTAGTCCATGGCCTCCTCCACACTCCAGGGATGCTTGTAAGGACGCCACGAGGTCAGGGCATCAAAAACATCGGCAACGGCACAAATACGACTTTCGATCGGGATCGTCTCACCCGAAAGATGGTTCGGATAGCCGCTGCCATCCCACTTCTCGTGGTGGGTCAACGCGATGCTGCGTGCGGTGACCAGGGGTTCCTCGCGATAGCCGGAAAGGATGTTGCCGCCGATGATGGCGTGGGTCTTGATGATCTCAAACTCATCGACATCCAGACGCCCAGGTTTGAGCAGAATATGATCCGGTATGCCGATCTTGCCCACGTCATGCATCGGCGTCGCATGCAGGATCAGATCGCAGTGTCGCTCGGAAAGACCCAGAACGCGCGCCAAATGGGCCGAGATCTGACCGATGCGGATCACGTGCCGACCGGTTTCGTTGTCCCGGTATTCGGCGGCCCGACCCAGGCAACGGATCACCTCCAGGCGGGTTTCATGCAACTGGCGAGTCCGCTCCTGAATTTTATCCTCCATCCGTTTGTACAAAAGGCGCACGGTGAGCATGTTGCGGATGCGCGACAGCACCTCCGAGGGGTTGAACGGCTTGTTCAAGAAATCCTGTGCGCCATGCTCCAGAGCCTCCAGGCGGGTACTCTCCTCGGTGTTGGCGGTGATCACCAGAATCGGCAGATAGGGATCCTGGCCGATGCGCTCCACTATCTTCATCACCTCGATGCCGGGCAGATGGGGCATCTCCAGATCCAAAAGCATCAGATCGAACCGTTGCCGGCTCCAGAGCGCCTCGACCTCGCGAGGATCCTCCACGGTGGTCACATTCACGTAACCATGTTGTTTCAAGAGGCTTCTCAAGACGATCAGATTGAGTCTCTGGTCATCGACAATCAAAATATTGGCTTGTTGGCGTTCGGCATCCAGGCTGGCATCAAAGGGCGTGGACATGGTAACATTCACCTGGTCGAAAACCGCGTTAAACCGCACCTGTTTTGGGATGCGTAGTTTTTTGCAAGGCTGCGTGCAAGATGTGAGCGTCGTTGAAGAGCGCGCTAAAGTCAAAAACAAAGTCCCAAGGGCTTTGCCCTTGGATCCCACCAGGGGGATAATCCCTCTGGACCCCTATTAATGGAACTACGCATCCCGTGATGGTTGCGGTTTAACAAAGCCAAAAAATGGAATCAATCCATTTCCATCCGGGACTATAACGTTCATTGTACACAGGTTCAAGTTTTCAACCGTTCAGTCAACCAGAATTTCCAAAGGGGCGGCCATGGGCAACGACGCGATACGGATCGAGTGGTTGACAACCTTACGCCAACGGTTGCCCGTTTTTTTGGCCTCACTGCAGATCGAAAACCAACCGGGTCGATATCTCCCCTGTCGAGACGGCGCCATCTTGAGCGGAGAACGGGCTGCATTGGGTTTTTCCTGCTTTGCCAAAAAGATCCTCGATGCCCTGGGCCTCTGGGAGAGCCTGCCGCACTCCGAGCAATCGGCCTGGCTCGAATTCATCCGCGCCTTTCAGCATCCGGACGGCGCCTTCGTTGATCCAGCGCTGCTCGCCGGCATCCAACAGCCAAGTTTGACGCTGCGCGCTCGCTTGCACAATCACCTGCACGGCCTGACACCGGTCGATCCCCAACATGATGCCATACTCGCCGAAACCAAACAGGCCATCGCCACCCTCGCCTCCTCAAACTGGACGCCCCGGTTCCCTTTCGGGGATTTCCCCACCAACGAATCCGCCCTGCTCAACCGCTTGCAAAGGTACGACTGGCGCGCACCCTGGGGCGCGGGAGCCAAGAGCGCGGCGCTGGCACTCTTCATCCAAACCCAGGCCCCCGGACTCTCCGGGGTGGACGCCCCTGCCCTGCGCCTGACCTTGAGCCATTTCCTGGCTGGCAAGGCCGATCGGACCACCGGCGGCTACTTCCTGCCGCCCACCCCACCGGCACGCGGCCAGTTGATCAACGGCGCCATGAAAGTGCTCAATGCCCTGGAGTGGCTTGACGAACCGATCCACTACCCGCAACAGCTGATCGACACCTGCCTTTTGCAAGGCCCACCACCGGCTGGCTGTCATGTGGTCGACTGGATCTTCGTGCTGCATCGTGCGCTGCGACATACCGATCACCGCCGGTTGGAAATTCAATCGCGGCTTGGTGAGGTGATCGATCGGATTCGTGCGCACCAATGTACCGACAACGGTTTCTCCTACCAGCCCGGCAAGGCGCAGAGCGGCTATTACGGTGCCACCATCTCGCGCGGGCTCCATGAAGGGGATCTGCACGGCACCTGCCTTTTGACCTGGGCGCTGGCCATGAGTATCGAAATCCTGGAGTGGGATCTCCCAGGCTGGCAGTCGTTTCGGGCATGAGCGCACCCCAACCGAAACCGCCTCTGATGCCACCGCCACAGGTGACGGTGCTGACCAGTGTCTACAACGGTGCCCGCTTTTTAAACGAGGCGGTGCAAAGCATCCTCGATCAGAGTTTTACCAATTTCGAGTTTTTGATCCTGGATGATGCCTCTACCGATGCCACCCCCGGCATGTTGGCTGCGTGGGCCGCGCGCGACCCCCGCATCCGGGTGGTCACCAACGAGGGGAATCTGGGCCTGACCCGCTCGCTGAACAAGGGCATCGCCTTGGCGCGCGGGGGGTGGATCGCCCGACACGATGCCGATGATCGCGCTCTGCCGGAACGGTTGCAACATCAGCTCAATTTTCTCGATCTTCATCCCGAGGTGGGCATGTTGGGCTGCGCCGCCTGGTTCATCGATGCCGCTGGTGTGCGTCAGCCGGCCTGTCGTCCGGTTCCGACCACGCACACCCGCATCGCCTGGGAGCTTTTGTTCACCAACCCCTTTTTTCACTCAGCGATGATGGTACGACGCGCGCTGCTGCTGGATACCCGATACGACGAATCGATCCGTCAGGCGCAAGATTTTGAATTGTGGGGGCGATTGATACGACAAACCCGTGCGGCCAATCTGGCGAAACCCCTGATCGAACTGCGCCGTCACGGAGAACGGGTCAGTGAACGGCACCATCACAGTCAGCAGGCGTTCGGGATGGAGATCGTCCGCCGCCGCTGTCAGGCGCTCTGTCCGGAGTATTCCTTTGACGATCCAACCTTGCACGCCGTGCGTCGACTCATTGACTCCGAATGGCCGGGTGCAAACGATGATGCCGGATCCTATCTCATCTGGCTGGCGCTGTTTGGCGGGCGCTGGGGGTGATAGCCGATTTCAAGGGGCGCTTGCGGATGGTGCGCGAAATGTGGCGGGTGGCCGGCTGGCGCATGTTTGCGGTGCTGATAGAGCTGCTGCGCAGGCAAAGGTAAACCTCGACCATCTTGGGAAGCGTCTCATTTTCTGCCAAACCGTGTGCATTATGCGAGCTTCGTTTCCAAAAGGCGGAAACGAAGCTCGCGAAGGCCGCGTGCGGCGCATTTTTCGCAAAAAACGCTTCTTTTGAAGAGCGCGCAAAAATCAAAAGTAAAACCCTGGGAGAGGAATCTCCCAGACCCGCTCTTTTTTTTCACCAGTAAACGATACTTTGCAAATCGGGTACGGTTTAAACTCAATACGGACGCTTGAGGATGGCGTTGGCGTGCGAGGTGAACCCTTCGTACTGGGCAAAACGCCGCGCGGTATCCTTGATGCGGTCGTAGCCCTGACGGCTCACCCAGCCGATCGAGGAGCGTTTCAGGAAATCGAATACCGTCACGCACGAAAAGGTCTTGGCAAACCCGCCAGTCGGCAGGATGGCGTTGACCCCGAGCGAGAAGTTGCCGATGGTGATCGGCGTGTGCGAGCCGAGCAGGATCTCGCCGGCATGCTGGATGCGATTGGCCACGAAAAGCGGATCCTGGGTCATCACTTCGAGATGTTCCGGGGCAAAGTCGTTGGTGAAGGCAATCGAGGCCTCAAGGCTTGAGGTCAACACCACCCCGCCGTAGTTGGTCAGCACATGGGTGCAAAACTCACGACGCTGTTCCGGCAGATCGGCGATCAGGCCGGGCAGAAGCTCGCGTACCTTTTCGGCGAGCGCCCGGTCATGGGTCACCAGCATGGCGGTGGAGTCGGTTCCGTGTTCAGCCTCGATCAACAGATCGAGTGCCGCCACGAACGGATCGGCCTGCTCGTCGCACAGGATGATCGCTTCACTCGGACCCGCCGGGGCACCGACATCGATCTTGCTGTAGAGCAGTCGCTTGGCCGCCGACACGTAACTGCTGCCCGGACCACTGGTCTTGACCACCTTGGGCACGGTTTCGGTGCCGTAGGCCATGGCCGCGATTGCCTGAGCACCACCGGTTTTGTAGACTTCGTTGATACCGCACAGCTCAGCCGCAAACAGGGTAGCATCATCGACCAGACCGCCGGGCGCAGGCGGGGTGCAGACCATGATGTGTTCCACTCCGGCGATCTTGGCCGGCAGGCCGAGCATCAGCATGACCGACGGGAAGGCCCCCTTGCCGCGCGGGACATACAGACCGATCGACGGGATCGGGGTGATCTTCTCACCGGCCATGATGCCGGGTTCGATCTCCTTGAACCACATCGCCTCGGGCATTTGCGCTTCGTGGAAGGAACGGATATTGTCCGCAGAACGACGAATCACCGCTTTGACATCTTCGGGAAGGTTGCGGCGCGCCTGCTCGAACTCTTCCGGGGTGGCCTTGAGTTGCGCGACGGACATTTCGACCTTGTCGAAGCGGGCGTTGAAGTCGACCAACGCGGCGTCGCCCTCGTTCTTGACCCGCTCGATGATCGGCGCGACCACCGGCAGCAAACGTTCGATGTCATTTTCCGAGCGGGTCAGCAAGGCACGGATCGCCTCGGGTTGCATGTCGTCCAAAACGAACAGGTTGATCTTCATGAAATCTCTCTCCATGATGACCCGAGCGGGTCATGGGGTTGTGAAAGCCGGATGGCACCTCGGGCGGAACAAACCATTCATTTTTAGCCAGAAGCTCCTGTTCTGTCAAGATTCGGCGCGGATGGCGCCATGATGGAACCGCAGCTTGTCAACCCACTCAGCGAACGACTGCTCGCAATCCTATCCAACCATCCGGCGGGATTGAAAGAGTACGATCTGGTACAACAACTGCGGAAAACCGGCGTCGAGCCTTTTGATCGCTGCGTGCTCTCCGATGAGCTGTCGTTATTCAAGACCCATTTCTTTCTGTTTCATCAACTCTATCTGTTGCAAGGCACGCTGCGGCAAACAAAACAGGGCGACCTGGAGATCCACTGTCTGGGGATTCGTCTCAAGCCATGGGTCGAGGTCGATCCGGCGGCGCTCGAACCAGCCGATCCGCTGCGCGCCTATTATCTGGACACCACCCACTTGGAGGAGACCACCCGCGCGCAGGTGGTCGGAATGCTGGCCGATTTCTGGCGCCGGTTGAATCGCTGGGAGCGTCAGGACGGGGCCCGCGCCGTGCTCGGCGTGCGGGCGGATGCCGACCGGGAGGCGATCCGGCGGCGTTATCGGGCGTTATCCCTTGAACATCATCCGGATCGTGGCGGGGAGGCGGAGCGGTTCCGCACCATTGCCGAGGCGGCGGAAATTTTGTTGAAATCATAAGAGATAAATCGCAACCCGCTTGGAATGTGTAGTTTTTATTGGTGAAAAAAAAGAGAGGGTCTAATGGTATGGTCCGCCCCGCTCCAAACGGCAGCAGTGTGCCACGGCATCGAAATGTGCCAAGATGGAGCTGATATCAACCATCAAA
>JAMOBI010000049.1:0-22962 GCA_039908105.1 Magnetococcus sp. YQC-9 | reverse complement strand
CCGGCCTCGTCTGGCGGCACGAAGCCTCCGTCGTCTGGTGGCACGAAACCGGCCTCCTCGGGTGGCACGAAACCGGCCTCCTCGGGTGGCACGAAACCGGCCTCGTCTGGCGGCACGAAGCCTCCGTCGTCTGGCGGTACGGAACCGGCCTCGTCGGCGCACACGAAACCGGCTTCGTCGGCGCACACGAAACCGGCCTCGTCTGGCGGTACGGAACCGGCCTCGTCTGGTGGTACGAAGCCTCCGTCGTCTGGCGGCACAAAACCGGCGTCGTCGTCGCATACGAAACCGGCCTCGTCGGCGCACACGAAACCGGCCTCGTCTGGCGGCACGAAACCGGCGTCGTCGTCGCATACGAAACCGGCGTCGTCGTCGCATACGAAGGCACCGGAGCCGACTCAGGCACCGGAGCCGACTCAGGCACCGGAGCCGACTCAGGCACCGGAGCCGACTCAGGCACCGGAGCCGACTCAGGCACCGGAGCCGACTCAGGCACCGGAGCATCATGATGAGGGTGTATCTTTGCATGGAACGGCGAAGAACGATCTGATGGCCGGTACGTCGGGTGATGACCATCTGTGGGGTGGCAATGGCCATGACACCTTCTTGGGTCATGGTGGTGATGATGTGATGTATGGGCAGGCTGGCAACGATCTGTTCATCTTTGGAAACGCACAAAGTGCGACCATTGATGGTGGTCAAGGTAAATGGACGGATATCATCGACTTGACCGATAAATCGTTGTCACTGACCGGGCATTACGATGGTGGCTGGACTGCGCAAGTGGATCATGAAACAGTCAGCGTGACCAACGCCACCCAGCATGGGGTGCTTGATCATCTGAACGAGGCGTCCGGAACGATCACCTTTAACTCTACGGGAGATGTCATTCACTTCCAGAATATCGATAAGATCGAATGGTAGCAGATTTGTTCAGCTGAGTTTGTCACTTTGAACGGCCTGGAGAGATGCTTTCCAGGCCGTTCTGTTTTGTGGACACATTCTGAGTATGGAATTTCCAATCAGCGGAGTTGGCACTTTAGACTGTATCATTGTGGATGGGAGATGCGTGGATTGTGCTGGACATGGAGAACGATTGTTCTCTATAATGGATCGTCGCATTCATTCAGCCTTGCGAGGTCACCATGTCTTCACCGATTAATCGTGATGAAGATCATTTGAATCGTCTGCGCGATTATCATGCGCGTTTTCACACCTGGCCATCCTATATCCGTTTGGGTGAGATTCTCGGGTTGCGTGCCAAATCGGCGGTGCTGAAACTGTTGCGGCGTTTGGAGGAAGCCGGGTATGTCGAACGTACCGCAGATGAAACCTGGTGTCCGACCGAGCGTTTTTTTGAGCGTCCGATGGCCGATCTGGCAGTGCGTGCGGGTCTGCCCGAATCTTTGGGAGATGGTTCGGGACAGTCGGTGCGGATCGATTCCATGCTGGTCAGAACCCCTTCGCGCACTGTGTTGGTGCCGGTCAAAGGGGATTCAATGCGCGATGCCGGCATTTACGATGGCGATCTGGTGGTCGTGGAGCGAGAGGTGCAGGGGCGACACGGTGATCTGGTGGTCGCCGAGGTGGATGGTGAATTCACCTTGAAAACCTTGAGCCGCGAGTTCGACGGTGGTTGGAGTCTGCACCCGGCTCATCCCGACTATCCGGTGATCCGCCCCGGAGACAGTCTGTGTGTGTTCGGCGTGGTCACCGGTCTGATTCGGAGGTATCAGCGGTCATGAAACTGCTTTTTACACCGGTTCAGGCTGGATTTCCCTCTCCGGCGCGCGATGAGGGAGGAAGCACTCTCGATCTCGAACGGTTGCTGATCGATCATCGCGAAGCCACTTTTTTTTGGCGGGTCGAGGGGTGTTCGATGACTGGCATGGGCATCCATCATGGTGATTTTTTGGTGGTGGATCGTTCGATTCCTCCGGTCAGTGGTCATGTGGTGGTGGCGATGCTGGATGGCGGCTTTGTGGTCAAACAGTTGATCCGTCGGGCCGGTCATGTGTTTCTGCGATCCGCCCATCCGGACTATCCGGAGATCCGTATCGACCCGGAACAGGAGTGGACGATCTGGGGAGTGGTACGATGGTCACTGCATCGACTGGCGGCACAAAAAATCTAGCCTTGATCGATGGGAACAACTTCTACGTCTCCTGTGAACGGATCTTTGATCCGCGTTTACTGGAGCGTCCGGTTGTGGTGCTTTCCAACAATGATGGTTGTGTCGTGGCCCGTTCCAATGAGGTCAAGGCGTTGGGCATCAAGATGGGGGAGCCATGGTTCCGTCTGCGTGAACTGGCCTGGCAGCACGGTATTATTGCTCTTTCGAGCAATTACGCTCTGTACGGCGATATGTCGCAGCGCATGATGAGTTTGTTGGGACAGTTTACGCCACACCAGGAGGTTTACTCGATTGATGAGTGTTTTCTTGATTTGGGAGCTGATTGCATACAGGCCACCGCTTTGGGCTGGACGATGAAGAATGAGGTGGCTCGTTGTCTGGGGGTGCCGGTCGGGGTGGGGATTGCGTCCACCAAGACGCTTGCCAAACTGGCCAATCACGTGGCCAAGAAACGTTCCGAATATGCTGGTGTCTGCAATCTCAATAACCTGGATGAGCGGCAACAAGAGGCGCTTTTGGCCTCGATTGACGTGGGTGAGGTGTGGGGCGTGGGAGGGCGCAGTGCGGTCCGATTGCGCAATCTCGGGATTGGCACGGTACTCGATCTGCAACGGGTGAACACGCGACTGTTGCGCAGGCGATTCTCCGTGGTTATGGAGCGCATTGTATACGAATTGAACGGCATGCCCTGTCTCTCGCTGGAGGAGGTTGTGCCGCCCAGACAGCGCATCCAGGCGGCCCGTTCCTTTGGTATGCCGGTTTACACCCGCGACGGCCTGGC
Organism: Magnetococcus sp. YQC-9; assembly: GCA_039908105.1. Taxonomy (GTDB): domain Bacteria; phylum Pseudomonadota; class Magnetococcia; order Magnetococcales; family Magnetaquicoccaceae; genus Magnetaquiglobus. The sequence continues at coordinate 20,047 of JAMOBI010000049.1, read as the reverse complement.
TGCGGCTATTCTGACCTTCGTGCGTCTGGCCTCGGGACGGTTGCGTCAGCAGCAGTCTGTAGCTGGTGCGTTGCATTTGTTCATGCGCACCAATCCATTTCAGGAGAAGGAACCACAATACGCCGCCGGCATTACCGTGCCACTGCCCGCGCTCACGTCGGACGAGTTGATTCTGGCGCGTGCTGCGACACAGGGGCTTGAGAGGATCTTTCGTCCCGGTTTCGCGTACCACAAGGCGGGTGTGTTACTTCTGGCGATCGAGGATGCCCGGCATCAACAGATCGATCTTTTCTCCGATTCCGTGGACAGGCAGCGTAGTGCGGCATTGATGACCACCCTCGATACGCTGCGGCAACGTTTTGGTCCAGAGTCGATCCGTTTGGCTGGCGAAGGAGTGCGTCCTGATTGGAGAGGCCGTTCCGGCAATCGATCCCCGCGTTTTACGACGCATTGGGATGAGTTGCCGATCGCCCGGGCGTTTGAACCTGGCAGGTCAACAAAACTGATTTGAGAGATTGGAAGTGTCGCTTTAAACCGCAACCAGTTTGGAATGTGTCGTTTTTATTAGTAAAAAAAAGAGAGGGTCTGGAGATTCATCTCCCAGACCCTCTCTTTTTTTTACCAGTAAAACTACACATTCCAAGCTGGGTGCGGTTTAGGTTAACGTAAGGCAGAACCGATTGTTCGAGGGGTGTGATCAAGAATGGAATGGTCCGGTATGGTCAGCGGTTGGCTGCGGGTCCACTGGCGGCTACGCGTACCGGGGTGGTACTCTTTTTGACAAGCTTGAGATTCTCCTCGCGTGCGGCCAGGAGTTTGACGACACCGTCGTGACCTTTCTGTTTGGCCAGCGTTAATGGCGTATTGCCGATTTTATCCTTGGCATCCAGATTGGCCCCATGAGCCAGAAGGATGCTTGTCACATCCGTGCAGCCGCGCATCGCCGCCCAGTGCAGCGGGGTCTCCTGGTATTCGGCCAAAGGATTGACATCGTTTACCCAGCGGATCAGAAATTTCACCATCGCGGCATGTCCCTCACCGCTTGCCCAGTGCAACGGGGTGTCGCCTGCCACCGAGCGCACATCCACTCGCGCTTTCATGGCAAAGAGATATTCGGCCATTGGAATATCTCCCAACCGGGCGGCCCAGAAGAGCGGGGTGCGACCCAGACCGTTGACCAGATTCGGATCTGCGCCGTTTTCCACCAGCAGCGCAACCATCTTGTTTTGTCCGGCCTCGGCGGCCCACTGCAACGGGGTGTCTCCGGTCTCATCCTGGCTGTTGATCTCCGTGCGTGCCGCCAGTAACACCCTGGCCAGGGAGAGATTGCCTTCCGCCGCGATCCAGTGCAGCGGCGTCTGACCGGTACGGTTTTTCAAATCCGGTTTGGCTCCGCCTTTCAACAACAGGCGCGCCAGCTCCTCGTTGCCGCCGTTGGCTGCGAGCATATGCAATGCCGTGTCGCCACGCTGATCCTGGGCATTGACATCGGCACCCTGTTTGAGCAACGCCGTCAGCAGTGCCACGTTGCCCTTGATCACCGCAAAGTGCAGTGGCATCAAACCGAAGCTGTCCGGCGTGTTGATCCCCTGTTTTTCGTCGATCAAGCGCATGGCGACATCCGGCGTATCGGATTCGATCGCCTGATGCAGTGCCGTGCGCGAGGTGGGGCGCGCGGCTTGGGTCTGTTCGCTCGCAGGGGTATCGGTCGCCATGGCATCGGTCGCAAGGAGCGTGAACAGGCCCAAAGCCGTGAACGCGCCAAGGGCGGAGCGATGAAAGGTTCGGGTCGTGGAACGCATGGAGGCGGATTTCATGGTCGGGTCGATCCTGTAGGGACGGATTGAGGTGCGATGATGTTTCGATTGTTGGTTTTTGTTTTTTTGTTGCCGGCAATCACGCAATAAATATGCCTTGTTTGTGATCATCCATGGTCGCATCGGTGTTCGGTGATTGCCAAACAGCTTGGCACCCAGCTGGGATGCGTCACTATTCTGGGCGTTTGGCGGGTTGAATCCCGGCTTTGCATCCAGAGTGCCCGTTGCGCTATACTGACAGACTTCAACCTGATTTAAACCGCACCTGCTGTGGGATGCGTAGTTTTTTGCAAGGCTGCGTGCAAGATGTGAGCGTCGTTTCAAGAGCGCGCTAAAGTCAAAAACAAAGTCCCAAGGGCTTCGCCCTTGGATCCTACCAGGGGGATAATCCCCCTGGACCCCTATTAATGGAACTACGCATCCCGTGATGGTTGCGGTTTAAGTTGCTGCGGAATCGATCGACATGCCGATTTGGCTGGTTTTCTTGACGCTGACCTTCATTTGGGGCAGCACGCCCATGGCGGTTCAATGGAGCCAGGATGGCGTGGGGTTTTCCTTGGCGGTCACTGCGCGCATCGGCATTGGCGTCGTGCTTTTCATGCTGCTGATCCCCTGGTTGAAACGACGGGAGGCTCCGTGGCGGCAACTGATCATCGTCTCAACGATCGCCGGTCTCAATCTGTTCGGCAGCATGCTTTGCATCTATTGGAGTGCCCGTTTCCTCCCCTCGGGATGGATCTCTGTGCTGTTTGGTCTGGGGCCGATTCTGACCGGTGTGATCGCGGCTTCCTGGTTAAAGGAACCCTTTACCCGTCAACAGTGGTTCGGATCGCTGTTGGGTTTTTTGGGCTTGTTGATCATCTTTGTCCAGGGCGGGGCGGTCGGAGAGCAGACTCTGATCGGGATCGCGGTCATCCTCTTGTCGGTTTTGATCTATGCTGCCGGCAATGTCGGCATCAAACGTTGGAATCACGGTATCTCCCCTTTGTGGGTCACTGCCGGCTCCTTGTGGGTGGCGTTTCCTTTGTTTTTGGTTGCATTTCTGCTTTCCGGAGAATCATGGCCGGAACATTTCAGCGTACGTGCCGGATCGGCGATCCTCTATCTCGGGTTTGTGGGTAACGGATTGGGTTTCGTCTGCTTCTATTACCTGTTAAGCCGGATCAGCGCGGCCAATGCCGCTCTGGTCACCCTCAGCGCTCCGGCTATCGCCCTGTGGCTGGGGGTTGCCTTCAATCACGAGTCGGTCCAGGGCGGACTGGTGGCCGGAACCCTGCTGATCCTTTCGGGGTTGGCGCTTTATCAATGGGGGTGGCCCAAAATCGCTCTTTCCTGGGCAAAAACCGGCTGAAGAAAAAATTCAGGTTCAATTCAGCTGGATTTGTTATAGTCATCAACGGTCCACGGTATATCCGTGACAGATTATTCATACAAATCGGGAATCGATCATGAGCGAACACGCAGCCAGTCATCATCACGAACATTTCGGTCCGGTCGTCAGCAACAAGGAGGGGCATTACGCCGAGGCCCGTCAGGTGACTTTGGTGGGTACGTTTGGCGATACGGTCTTGACGCTGGGTAAACTGGCGATCGGCTTCATGTCCGGCTCTGCGGCCCTGGTGGCCGAAGGGGCGCACTCGGGCGCTGATCTGCTGTTCGATCTGGTGGTTTTGGCCGGCATGAAGATCGCCCGCAAGAAACCCGACGAGGAGCATCCCTACGGACACGGCAAGTTCGAGGGGTTGATCACCCTGTTGTTGGCGGTGATTCTGCTGGTCGTGGCCGGTGGCGTGGTAATCGACGCGGTGCATCGCATGAGCGAGGAGAAGCTGGAGGCCCCCGGACATCTGGCCTTTTGGATCGCCATGGGTTCGGTCGTGATCAAGGAGCTTCTCTTTCAATATACGGTGCGCGTGGGGCGGCGGATCAAATCCAACATCATGATGGCCAACGCCTGGCATCACCGGGCCGATGCGATCTCCTGCGTTGCCGCCACCCTCGGCATCGGTGGGGCGCTGATGGGGTATCCGATCCTTGATCCGCTCGCGGCAATCGCCGTGGCCTTTTTCGTCAGCAAGGTGGCCTTCGAGATCGGTCACAAGGCGATTCAGGAGTTGACCGACGCTTCGACAGCGGTTGATCAGGAGACCAGACAGCAGATCCATGACCTGATCTTTTCGATTCCCGAGGTGCAATCCGCCCATTTCGTCACCCCGCGCCAATTGGGACCGGATATCATCGTTGATGTGCACATCGTCGTGCCGATGGATCTGACCGTCTCCGAGGGGCACCAGGTGGCCGAGAAGGTACGGTACATTCTGCTCAAGGGGGTCGATGCCATCACCGAAGTGGTGGTGCATGTCGACACCGAGGACGACATGGCCAGCAGCGTGCCGATTTTTGCCACGCGACAGGAGATTCTCAAGACGGTACAAGCCGAGATCGTGACGGATGGTGCCTTGATCGGTGTTGAGCGGTTGTCGCCCAACTATTCCAGAGACGGGATCCATCTGGATCTGGTGTTGCGGGTGAACGATGCGCTGCCGTTGGAGCGGATTCACGCCGAAATTCAGGCGTTGTGTGATCGGTTGTTGAATGCCAACAAGCGTATCGTCGAGTTGCGGACCAGTCTGGCTGCGGTGGCGGTAACCAGAAACGCTGGGCCGTGAGGGAGGGTGGTGAAATCGTACCCTGCTTGGAATATGTCGTTTACGGGTGAAAAAAAAAGAGATGGTCTGGGAGAGGATTTTCCCAGACCCTCTCTTTTTTTTCACCCGTAAAAGCGAATCATGCCAAACTGTCAAATCAGCTCTGTCGGCCCAGTAGATGGCGTTTCGGATCAGGCGGCGCCCTTGCCGGGGGTGATGGCGGCTGCGGCCATGGCTACGTTGCGGCTGCGCTCCATCGACTGTTGGGCCAGGTAGTCATCCCCGTAACGTTTGATGTTGCCGTTTTCGTCGTCGTATTGCCGGAAATGGCGCTCCTCGTCCATGACCAGCGACTCGAACAGCTTGCGGCTCACCGAGTCCGCGCCGCAACTCATCGAAGCCCCGTTGTAATCCTCAATGCTCTCCTCCTCCATCCGTCGGGCCCTGTCGAGCATCAGCTTGACATCCTGGATGGTATCCACTCCTTTGGACGGCTTCATCTCTACGTCCCCTTTCAAAAACAGAATCCTCTCGGCCAGCCGTTCGATGTGCATCATCTCCTCGATGGCGGTGCGGCGGAACAGACCGGCCAGCAGATCCAATCCCTGATCGTCGCAATGGAAGTGAAAGTACATGTATTGATGAACGGCGGAGAGTTCGTCCGCAACGGCTTTGTTGAGCAGATCGATGCTTTTTTTGTACATGATGTTGGGCTCCTGGGAGGATGAAAGGCGTTTCATGCTTCTTGGTTGATAGTGATGTTTGAGAATAATTGCTTATTCATTGTCAGGTTAAACCGTAACATGCAAAACACGCAAGTGAGAAGTGGCTAAATGGATTGGAATCGTGTAAATTATTTGCCGTCAGACTGGGTTGTATGTGACCGTGCGTTTTTTTACCGTGGAACGCTGTTTTTGGTGTGCCACGGGTGGGGGTGAGGGTGGTCTCCCCCCATCATGTCAAGTTTGCGAGGGGGGATTTCATGGGGACGATCAGGATCGAGAGGCGACGGCTTCTTAAATGGGCGGCAGCACTTGTGGCTACCGCTGGTTTGGCGCCGGATCAGCTGCTGGCCGAGGGGGCGAAGAAACGTGAGTTGACGCTCCTCACCTGGCCCGATTACATTGATCCCGGCGTGGTCGAGGCGTTCGGGAAGCAGCACGGGGTGACGGTACGGCAGATTTTTTTCGAAAGTGATCAGGAGCGCGATCAGCACATCGTGCGTAAGGGCAGCGAAGCGTTCGATGTGATTGTGGTCAGCCGGGTGCAGCAGCCATTCTACGCCAAACAGGGGTGGTTGACGCCGATTGACAAGGGGGTGTTGAAAAACTTTGATCATCTGGATCCGCGTTGGTTGCCCGAGGCGGACGGGTCCGGAAAGCTTTATGGGATTCCCTATTTCTGGGGGAACATCGGCCTGGCTTATCGCGAGGATCTGGTTGGGAAACCGCCGGTTGGCTGGATGGATTTCTTCCGGCCCGCCGAGGGGTTGCAGGGGCGCATTCAGGCCATGGAGTCGGATCGCGAGCTGGTTGGTATGGCCTTGAAGGCGTTGGGACATTCGGTCAACAGCGAGGATGGTGCCGTGTTGCAGGCTGCCGAGGAGTTGTTGAAACAGCAAAAGCCTCATGTCAAGAGCTATCGCTATACCGAGTTGGGTGCTGATGCCCCCCTGGTCAAGGGAGAGGTGGCGATGGCGATGGTGTTCAACGGCGATGCGTTGAAACTGCGCGAGTTCCAGCCGGCGATCCGCTATGTGCATCCGCGCGAGGGGAGCGTTTTGTGGGTGGACGATCTGGTGATCGGTGGCGGTAAGGCGCGGCGGGAGCAGGCGTTGGCCTTCATCGATTTTCTCAATGACTCGGCGATTGCCGCGCGCAACGCCGAGGCGCTCCATTTCGCCTCGCCCAACCGGGCGGCCTTGCAAAAGGCTTCCAGGGGGTATCTGGAGAACCCGATCATCTTTCCGCCCGAGGAGGTGATGAAACTCTCCGAAACCATCCGGCCTCTGGCTCCCCGGGTCCAGCGGCGCATCAACGACATCGTATCACGGTTGATTTGAAAGATGAATTCCTTCTCCGAGGTTCGCGAGTTTTCCGCCGACACCGGCGAACCGCATGTCGTGCGCAGCAACCTGCAACTGCGTCTGGCCCTGCTGGTTCTGCCGCTGCTGGTGGTGGCGCTTGCGAGCCTGGGATATCTGGCCTTTGCCGAGCTGCGTGACTCCCGAATGGAGAGCGCTTACATGGAGATGTACAACGCGCTCGATCAGGCGAAAAGCGCCATTGGCCACCGGTTTGAGGCGTTGCACTCCCATCTGGAGGTCTTCACCCGTTCGGAAATTCTGGAAAATTATCTCGACATCGAGGATGAGCAGGAACGTTATACCCTGTTGCAACCCACCCTGATCCGGCTGTTTTCCGGGTTTCAGCGGGCGATCGGCGACTATTTCGAGGTGCGGCTGATCCTGCCGGACGGTTTTGAGGATACCCGTGTCACCACTTCCGATCTGCCAAATCGTTCGGAGATGGAAGGGGAGAGCCCCTTTTTCAAGGTTCTCTCCCGTCAATCCAACGCGCCGTATCACGGCATGTTCGTGCATCCGGATAACGGTGAATGGGTGGTGATGGCCGGCAAGGCGCTCTTGGTCGAGCGCAAGGCCGGTCTGCGCCTGCAAGAGGCTGGAGCTGCCCGGGGTTATCTGGCGGTGAGCATGCGGCCCAAATTTTTGGCGGATCTGGCGGACAGACAACGCATCGGGCGTGGCGGGGGGTTTTTGATCGCCGATGGTACGGGAAAAATTCATTATGCCTATCGTGCGGATCTGGCAGGAACCCTCCTGCCTGAGGAGGTGCGTCATCAAAAGTCCGCGCAAGGGGGCGAGAATGATCCGCTGACCTTGAAGCTGGCTGGGGAATCGATGTTGGTGCTCGCCCAGAGTGTGGATGCGGATTTGATCGTCGCCGTGGTCGCGCCCGTGGCGGAGATTTATCGGGAGACCGATGTCCTTCTGGTCATGACATTGTTCGTCGGGATTCTCGCCACGCTGGTGATGGGGTTGGCGATACTCTATTTTCTCAAGCGCATGGTGGTGGTGCCGTTGCGGCAGTTGCGACGGGTGAGTGCGCGCATCGGCGGCGGTGATTTTGCCACACCGGTGCCGTCGATGGGGCACGATGAGATCGGACAGGTGGCCTCGGCCATGGAGGGGATGCGTCACAGGCTTGCCAGTTTGTATGCCGATCTGGCCAGTGCCCGCGATCAGGCCGAGAGCGCCAATCGGGCCAAGAGTGCCTTTTTGGCCAACATGAGCCATGAATTGCGCACGCCGATGAATGCCATACTCGGGATGAGTCACCTGCTGATGCAGGGGGATCCCCCGGCCAAACAGAAGGAGTTGGCGGGCAAGATTCACACCGCCGCCCGTGCGCTGTTGCGCATGATCAACGATCTGTTGGATTTCGCCCGCATCGAATCCAATCGATTGGAGTTGGCACGCATCGCCTTTCGGCTGGATGACATCTGGCGTAAGGTGGGTCATCCGTGCGAGGCGCGCGCTTTGGAGAAGGGGTTGCGGTTGAGTTATCACCGGGCGGAGGATCTCCCGGAACGGTTGCTGGGGGATTTCCACCGCCTGCAACAGGTGCTGTTCAACCTGGTGGACAACGCCTTGAAGTTCACCGACTTCGGGGAGGTGCGGGTTGAGATCCATCTGGCCGAGCGCCTGTCTCAAGGGGTGTTGTTACGCTTTGAGGTGATCGACAGCGGGATCGGCATGGCGCCGGAGCAGTGCGATCAACTCTACGAACGGTTCACCCAGGGGGATGGCTCCTCCAGTCGTCGGCATGGGGGGACTGGTTTGGGATTGGCGCTCTGCAAGTCGCTGGTGGGGCTGATGGGGGGCGGGATCGGGGTGGAGAGCGCACCTGGGCGTGGGAGTCGCTTCTGGTTCACGGTACGGTTGGAGGAGGGCGCGGAGCTGGGTGGTGGGGAGTCGTCCGCAGCCTCTTCCGCAGAGTTGTTGGCAGCATCGTCGGAATCGGTGGGCGTGCAGTTGGACAAGGAGTGCCGGGAGGAGGTTGCCGGAGCGGAGCCTCCTTTGAGACCCGTTGTGTCAGGCCGGGATGCGGAGTTGAGCGCGCTGTTGCGGGCGCTGGTCAAACCGATTCAGGATCGACAGCCGAGGGCCTGTCTGGAGCTGCTTGAGTCGTTCGAGCGGCATCATCCGGGGCGGGAACAGGTGGTCGAGTTGATGCGTTTGGTGAAGCGTTATCGCTTGAAGGATGTCGAACAATTGTTGGAGAGCTGGCTTGCTGAATGAGCGTTGATCGTGATCAATCAAACCGGATGAAGCAGATTGACGGGAGGATGGTTTCGTAAGAAGATGACCGATGTACTCTCTTCCTGATGGAGGTGTCGTGTCGTCGTTATAGTAATAAAATCAATCACATGTGCGGGGGAGAGTCGGGAATGAAGATTGAACAGCGGGTGTTTGAGGATGGCCTGGTTCAGGCCGGCGTGATGCAGGATCTGTCCGCGATTCAACCGAATCTGGTGCTGGTGTTCGGTTCAGCCGAGGCATTTGCCCGAGGGGATCTGCATGCCGCCTTGCGGGGGGCGTTTCCCGAGGCCCATCTGGCGGGTTGTTCGACTGCGGGTGAGATCGCCGGGGAGGTGGTGTACGATGGGTCGCTGGTGGTGACCGCAGTCCGCTTCGAGACGACGACAGTGCGCCTGGTCGGCGAGAGGGTCGAGGGGATGGAGGGGTCACAGGCCGCAGGAGAGAGATTGGGTGCCGCGTTGAACGATCCGGAGTTGCGCGCCATCCTGTTGTTCTCCCGAGGGCTTGATGTCAACGGCAGTGCGGTGATTGCCGGGGTGACCTCCCGAATTGCCGGCAATGTGGCGGTCACCGGCGGGTTGGCCGGGGACGGCGGGGCGTTCCAGCGTACCTGGGTGCTGGATGACGACGGCGTGCGGGATGACGGTCTGGTCGGCATCGGCTTTTATGGCGCTGCGGTGCGCATCGGCTATGGTTCGTATGGCGGCTGGGAGCCTTTTGGTCCCGCGCGTCGGGTGACCCGTTGCGCGGGCAACGTGCTCTTCGAGCTTGACGGCGAGCCGGCGTTGAACGTCTACAAGCGCTATCTGGGCGATTACGCCAAGGATCTGCCGGCCTCGGGACTGCTCTTCCCCTTTGAGATGCTTGGCGAGGATCACGGGCGGTTGGGGTTGATCCGTACCATTCTGGCGATCGATGAGGCAGCCGGAAGCCTGGTGTTGGCGGGTGATATCGATCCGCATGGCTTCCTGCGTCTGATGCACGCCTCGACCGATGCCCTGGTGAACGGTGCCGAGACGGCAGCTGAGACCACGAGGCTCATGGTCGCCGAATGCGGGGCCGGTTTGGCGGTGTTGGTGAGCTGCGTGGGTCGCAAGCTGGTGATGGGCGATCATGTGGACGAGGAGGTGGAAGTGGTGGCCCAGGCTCTGGCCAAGGGGACCGTGACCAGCGGGTTTTACTCCTATGGCGAGATCAGCCCGTTTTCCACCACCACCGAGTGCAAGCTGCACAACCAGACCATGACGATCACCTTCGTGACCGAGGAGAAGCGCTAAAGTCCATGCACCGGTTACTGGCAAGGCAGATCAAGCGGGTATGTGGCGTAAGCGAGTCGGAGTTCTCCGAAGCCTTGGCCGAGCTGCGACGCATGACCGGAGGGGAGGCATCCTCGTCCGCCGGTCGGGTCGTGTCCGGGCTGGAGGAGCTCATGACGCGCGTTGGCCTGAGCTACGACCAGAGCGAACGCGATCTGGAGTTGCGCGACCGGAGCTTGCGGTTGAGTTCCGAGGAGTTGACCCGCACCAACGATCAACTGCGCGCCGAGGCCGAACGCCAGCTGCGGGTGATCGAATCGCTGCGCGCCACGGCCAACCGGCTGCTCTCCCTGACCGAGCATGACGAGATCGGCAAGGATGACGCCGGACTCGAACAGCTGACCGTGCTCATGGCTTCCTTGGTGGAGGACTATTTAAAAGCCCAGGCGAGCCTGAACGAGATCAATGCCCAGCTGGTGCGCCAGAAATTCGCGCTGGACCAACACGCCATCGTCAGCATCACCGATACCGCCGGTCGGATTCTTTACGCCAACGACAAGTTCTGCTCGATCAGCGGTTTCGAGCGTGACGAGCTGTTGGGCAAAGATCACCGCACCGTCAACTCCGGCCATCATCCCAAGTCGTTTTTTGCCCAGTTCTGGCGCACCATCGCCGCAGGCGGGGTATGGAACGGCGAGATCTGCAATCGTGCCAAGGCGGGTCATCTCTATTGGGTGGCCGCCACGGTGGTGCCATTCCTGGATGAATACGGCAAACCGGTGCAATACATCGCCATCCGCACCGACATCACCGCGCAGAAGAATCTGGAAGATCAGTTGCGCGCCAGCCGCAAGTTCATGGAGAGCCTGACCGGCTCCATGGGCGAGGGGGTCTACGCGCTCGATGGGGAGGGCCATTGCACCTTCTTCAACCGCGAGGCCGAGCAGCTGTTGGGCTGGAGTCGCGCCCAGATGCTGGGACGCCATTTCCACAATACGGTTCACTATCAGACAGGGGACGGCGAGTCGTTGCCGGCGACCTCGTGCCCGGTCTGGCTCAAGAATCGCGCGGGAGAGACCTATCGTTCCGAGGAGGATCATTTCACCAGTCAATCAGGACGGATCTTTCCGATTTCGATTGTCGCCGTGCCACTGAAAGAGGAAGGGCAGATCGTCGGATCGGTGGCGGTGTTCCAGGATATCAGTGTCCGCAAGGCGGTGGAGGAGAAACTCAAGGCCGCGATGCTCTCCGCCGAGGCGGCCAGTCGCGCCAAGAGCGATTTTCTGGCCAACATGAGCCACGAAATCCGCACGCCGATGAATGCCATCATCGGCATGAGCCATCTGGCGTTGAGTACCGAACTCAACCCGCGTCAGAAGGATTATGTGGCCAAGATCCACACCTCGGCCAAGGCGCTGCTGCGCATCTTGAACGATATCCTTGACTTTTCCAAGATCGAAGCCGGTCGTCTGGAGCTGGAGGATGTGATCTTCCGCATGGATGAGGTGCTGGAGACCGTCACCACGCTGGTGGCGCCCAAGGCGCACGAAAAGGGGCTGGAGCTGCTCTGTTCGCGTGGCCTGGGGGTGCCGCAGCAGGTGCGTGGTGATCCGTTGCGTCTGCAACAGGTGTTGTTGAACTTACTTGGCAATGCACTGAAATTCACCACCAGCGGCGAGGTGGAGCTGCGTGTCGAGGTGGCCTCGCGTCTGGGTGCCAAGGTGGAGTTGCGCTTTTCGGTGCGCGATACCGGCATCGGCATCCGTCCGGAACAGGTGGAGCATCTGTTTGAATCGTTCACCCAGGCCGACAGTTCCACCACCCGACAGTTCGGTGGCACGGGGTTGGGGTTGGCGATCAGCCGCAGGCTGGTGGAGCTGATGGGGGGCGGCATCACCGCGCGTGGCAAGCCGGATGTGGGCAGCGAGTTCCTCTTCACCGTGGTGATGGGGGTGATGGAGGAGGATCGCGGCATTTTCCAGCCGCAGCCGGAGCTGCGCGGATTGCGCGTGGGGCTGGCGGTGGACAATCCGCGGGGCCGGGAGATTCTTTTGGAGCTGTTGCAATCGCTGACTTTCCGTATCTGTCTGGAGCGTCCGGGAACGGTGCAATCCGCCGGGGTGGAGTGGCTCGACAAACCCGATTTGTTGGTGATCGACGCCCACTATGCCCAGCTGGACGGCTTGGAGTGGTTGCGGGGTGTGCGCGAACGGGTGGGCTATGCGAACATGCCGGCGGTGGTGCTCTGTCCGCAGCCGGAGATGGTCGGCATGCAGGAGTGGTGTGGCGGCATGCGTGAAACCCGCTCCCTGGCCAAGCCGGTCACCGCCTCGCAGCTTTTTGATGCTGTGGCCGAGTTGTTCGGTGCGGCTCCGACCCGACAGATGCGCCATCTGATTCAGGATGGGGCGGCACTGGTGGGATTCCGCGAACTCTCCGGTCGGCGGATTCTGTTGACCGAGGACAACGTGGTCAATCAGCAGGTGGCGGTGGACCTGCTGGAGATGGTGGGAATCGTCGCCGAGGTGGCTGGCAATGGTGCGGATGCGGTGGAGATGTTGCGCCGCAATCAGTATGATGTTGTCCTGATGGATGTGCAGATGCCGGTGATGGACGGGTATGAGGCGACGCGGCGGATTCGCGGCGAGCTGAAACTCGATCTGCCGGTGATCGCCATGACCGCCAATGCTATGGTCGGCGATCGGGAGCGCAGTCTGCAATCCGGCATGAACGATCATGTGGCCAAGCCGATCGATCCGCAGCATCTCTACCGTACGTTGCATCGTTGGTTGACGCGCGATGGAACGGGTGCGGCAACACCGTTGCAGGAGGAGGCGAAGCCTGCAGTACGCGAGGAGTTGCATCCGCTGCCGCCTCCGGTGGCGGGGATCGACATGGAGGTGGCGTTGCAGCGTTGTGCTGGTAGTCCGGGGCTGTTGTGGCGGCTGTTGCGACGGTTTGCGGTGGACCAGAACGGTGCGATCGAGCGGTTGCGCGAGGTGTGGGATCGCGGTGAGAGCGGCGAGGCGGTACGGCTGGCCCATACCCTGAAAGGGTTGGCGGGCAGTCTGGGTGCCGAGGAGTTGCGGGTGGCGGCGCAGAATCTGGAGCATGGCCTGGCGGGTACGCCGGAGTCGGCCTTTGAATTGATGGCTGCTGTGGACGGGATTCTGCAACCGCTGTTGCAGGCCCTGGCGGAGCTGCCCGATCCGCGCGGCGCTCAAGGTGCGGACAAACCGCCCGAGAGCAGGCGGTTGACCAGCGAGGAGGAGTTGCAGTCGCTGTTGCAGCCGTTGCGTGAGCCGATTCGCGCCCGTCAGCCCAAGGCGTGCCAGACGCAGATCGAGCAGTTGGAGAAACTTGATCTCTCCCCCGTTGTGCGTTCGCGGGTGAGTGAACTGATCACGATGATCCGCAAGTACCGTTTCCGGGAGGCGGAGCAGGCGCTCAATGTCCTGCTGGAGTTGTCCAATGGGTAGCTTTATCTGGTAAAAAAAAAGAGAGGGTCTGGAGATTCATCTCCCAGGCTTTTGACTTTGATTTTTATTTTGACTTTAGCGCGCTCTTCAAAAGAAGCATTTTTCGCGATTTTTGCGAAAAATGCGCCGCGCGCGGCCTTCGCGGGCTTCGTTTCCGTTTTTTGGAAACGAAGCCCGCATCTTGCCCGCAGCCTTGCGGAAAAAATACGCATCCCAAAATGGTTGCGGTATCAATTTGTATGATGGGGGGAGAACCCCCTCACCCCCCGTGGAATTCCAAAAGCTTGAAGTTCCACGGTACAATAGATGACGTTTGCCGGAGAGAATGGAGAGTCGCATGTCCGATGAGAGCTTGGCGCGGATTTTCGTGGTGGACGATACGGAGACCAACATCGATATCCTGTTGGAGACGCTCGGGGATACCTATGAGGTGAGCGTGGCCCTGGATGGTCCCACCGCCTTGGAGGACATTCCCGATCGCGAGCCGGATCTGATTTTGTTGGATGTCATGATGCCGGGCATGGATGGCTACGAGGTGTGCCGGCGTTTGAAACAGGATCCGCGCACCCAGAAGATCCCGTTGATTTTCGTGACCGCCAAGCAGGAGACCGAGGACGAAACCTATGGTCTGGAGCTGGGTGCGGTCGATTACATCACCAAGCCGTTCAGTCCGGCGGTGGTATTGGCCCGGGTGCGCACCCACCTGCAGCTGGCGCGGGCGCGGCGTGAGCTGGCCCAGGCCAATGAGGTATTAGAGGAGCGGGTCCGGCAGCGCACCGAAGAGCTGCACACGAAGAATTTGGAACTCGAAGAGACCAGATTGGAGATCATCCGGCGTCTGGGTCGGGCGGCGGAGTACAAGGACAACGAAACCGGTCTGCACGTCATCCGCATGAGCCACTATTCGCGCTTGCTGGCGTTGGCTGCCGGCATGGAGGAGAAGTGGGCCGAAACGCTGTTTCAGGCCGCGCCGATGCACGATATCGGCAAGATTGGCATTCCGGATCTGATTCTGTTGAAACCCGCACGGCTGACCAGCGACGAATGGAACGTCATGCGCAGCCATCCGGACATCGGTGGCGGGATCATCGGCAAGCAATCCTCGCCTTTGCTTGAGACCGCGCGTGTCGTGGCGTTGACCCATCACGAGAAGTGGGACGGAACGGGTTATCCGCGGGGTCTCTCCGGCGAAAACATTCCGATCGAGGGGCGCATCGTCACCATTGCCGATGTGTTTGACGCCCTGACCACCAAGCGTCCCTACAAGGAGGCCTGGCCGATCCCCAAGGCGATCGAACTGCTCAAGGAGGGGGCGGGTAGCCATTTTGATCCGCGTCTGGTGCCGTTGTTCATCGCCATTCTGCCGAAGGTGCTCGAGGTGCGCGAGAGCTGGAAGGAGCAAGAGGAGGAGGATGGTGGGGTCGAGTTGCGTTAGGCTTCGACGTGCCTGGATGAGTCTGGTGGCGCTTGCCCTGATGGCGGGTGCCACGACCTCTGATGCCGGAGAGCCGCGCGTGGAGCCCGTATTGCCGGTGCCGACCTGCACCACGATGGATGGCGACAAGGTGCGTCTCGGGAAGCGGTTGTATCACGATGTGCGGCTGTCGGCGAACAATTCGATCAGTTGCGCCACCTGTCACCCGGTCGACGGGTGGGGTATGGACGGGATTCCGCTTGCCACGCGGGTCGACGGCGAGAAGAGTGCCATGAACACGCCGACGGTGTTCAACGCGCTGTTCAACATCTCCCAGTTCTGGAATGGTCGGGCCGCATCGCTGGAGGATCAGATCGAAGAGGCGGTGCGGGTGGATATGGGCGCAACCTGGAACGACGTGTTGCGCAAGATCTCCCAGGACGAAGAGTATCGCCGCACCTTTGCCCGTGTCTATCGCGGCGGGGTGCAGGCGGTGAATGTGCGTGACGCCATTGCCGAGTACGAGCGTTCGCTGATCACCCCGAACAGCCGCTTTGATCTCTATCTGCGCGGCGACGACCAGGCGATCACCGCCGAGGAGCGCCAGGGGTACGAGCTTTTCAAGCAGCTGGGGTGTGTTTCCTGCCATCAGGGGGTGAACCTGGGGGGCAATCTGTTTCAGCACACCGGGATTTTCATCAACCTGGAAACAGGGGAACCGCCTGCGATCGGTCCGGAACCCGATCGCATGGCGGTGACCGGGGAGGTCGCGGATCAACGGGTCTTCAAGGTGCCCTCGCTGCGCAATGTCTCCCGTACGGCCCCCTATTTTCACCACGGCGATGTGCCCACCCTGGAGGAGGCGGTGACGCTCATGGCGCGTGGTCAACTGGGCCGCACGCTCTCTGACCGGGAGCGGGATCTGCTGGTGACCTTTCTGCGTACCCTGGAAGGCAAACTGGGCGGAGAGTGTCCATGAGACGCTCTTCCGAGTGGGCACGTTGGGTGGCGGGTCTGCTGGTTGCCTTGGCAATGGGGTGGGTCGCCACGTTGACGCAGGTGGATCGCCGTCCGTATCAGCGTCTCGAAGAGCTGGTTTCCCGGATGCTCAACTCGGAGACCAACATCAACCAGAAGCTGGTCATGGCCCGTTCCGGCATGCTGACCCACTACGACGACACGGTGATCTATTTCCGCGAGGTGCATTGGGCGCTGGAAATCGCGCGGGATATGGCTCTGGTGTTGAAGGATGATGGCGGGGAGTATTTGACCGCCTGGCGCAAACTGGAGCTGGATCTGCAACGCAAGCTCGACTGGATCGAGCGGTTCAAATCCGGCAATGCCTTGCTGCGCAACTCACTCTCTCATCTGCCGATCGTGGTTATGGAGGATCCTCGGAAGAAAACAGGGGAGAACGCTTCCGCGTTGCGTGAGCAGACCGAATCCCGGGCAATGCTGGCGTTGATGCGCGACATGTTGATGTTTGCCGGGCGTCACAACAACGACGATTTGCGCCAGCAGATCGAAACCCATCTGGCGGCACTCGCCGATATGCCGGATTCTATTGAACTGGTTGATCATGTGCGCCTGATCCTTGATATGAAACCGCGCACCGATCGGTTTCTCGACCGGGTTCTCAATCTGCCGATCGCGGACGGCTGGCGCCAGTTGGATCGAATCGCTGCGCGTCATCTGCAGAAACGTCAGGAGATTGCGCAGAACTATCAGATTCTGCTGTTTGGCGCAGCGCTGCTGTTGTTGGGCGTATTGTTGCGGGTGTTGTGGAGTCTCAAGGTCTCGACCACCCGGCAGCGACGTCTGCAACAGGCAGTGGACTCCTCGGGCGATGCGATCCTGACCTGCGATCCATTCGGGGTGATCCAGTTCGTCAATCCCGGCTTTTCCGTGACGACCGGTTGGCGAGCTGTTGAGGTGATCGGCAAGACGCTTTTTGAAATCGACGGCTATCTGACCGAACCGGTCACGCGTGAACAGCTGCGCGACGCCATTGCATCCGGGCAGAGCTGGCGTGGGCTGTTGCCGGTACGGCCCAAAACGAACGGGGAGGGGAGTGTCGAGATCTGCTGGCAGCAGTTTGGTCTGATGCCGATCCTCTCCAAGCGGGGCCGGATCGAGGGGTTCGTGATGCTTGCCCACGACATCACCGATCTGAAGCGTACCGAAGAGCAGTTGCTGAGCGCCAAGGAGCAGGCGGAAAATGCCGATCGGGTCAAGGGGGTGATCAACGAGATCCTGGAGATCTCCTTGTTGCCCGAAACCCTGCCGGTGGTGTTGCATCGTGCCTTGCAGAAGATCCTTTCCATCCCCTGGCTGCCGGTGGAGTCGAAGGGATCGGTGTTCTTGAAGGATCCATCTGCGGATCGGTTGTTGATGACGACTCAAATCGGCATGCACCCGGAGTTGCAGGTACGCTGCGCAAGGGTGTCGATCGGAACCTGTTTGTGTGGTCAGGCGGCGCAGGAGGGCAAGCCGGTCTTTGCCGCGCATATCGATCATCGCCACTCCATTCGCATCCGCGAGATGAGTCCGCACGGACATGTCTGCCTGCCGATCCTTTCTGGCGAGAAGCTTTTGGGGGTGTTGAATCTTTATCTGCATGCCGGTGCGGAGCGTGAGACGATCCGGGAGGATTTTCTGATCCTGGTCACCACCACCCTGGCCGGTTTGATTGAGCGCAAGCGGGCCGAAGAGATGCTGCACAAGCTCTATCATGCGGTCGAGCAGAGCCCGGTGGCGGTGGTGATCACCGATCTGGGCGGCATCATCGAGTATGTCAACCCCAAATTTTGCCAGAACACCGGTTATGCCCGCGAGGAGGCGATTGGTCAACATACCCGGATGTTGAAATCGGGCCACACCCCGCCCGATGAATACCGGACGCTGTGGGCCTCGATTCTGGCCGGCCATGAGTGGCACGGGGAGTTTCACACCCGCAAAAAGAGTGGGGAGTTGTTCTGGGAGTCGGTGTCGATTTCGCCGTTGCGATCCGCTCAGGGCGAGATCACCCATTTCATCGCGGTCAAAGAGGACATTACCGAACGCAAGGAGATGGATGATCAATTGCGTGCCGCCAAGGCCAGCGCTGAGCAGGCCAATCGTGCCAAGAGCGAGTTTTTGGCCAACATGAGCCACGAGATCCGTACGCCGATGAATGCCATCATCGGCATGACCGCGCTCTGTCTGCACACCGAGTTGACGGGCAAGCAGGAGAACTATTTAAGAAAGATCGATCGGGCGGCGCAGTCGTTGCTGCGGATTTTGAACGACATTCTCGATTTCTCCAAGATCGAGGCCGGGCGCCTGGAGATGGAGCGGCATCCGTTCCGCATCCAGGAGGTGATCGATCACCTCACCACGCTCTTTTCGATTCCGGCTTCTGAAAAGGGGTTGCGCTTCGTGGCAGCGGTTGAGGCAGAGGTGCCGGAACATCTGATCGGCGATGCCTTGCGGCTCGGGCAGGTGTTGATCAACCTGGTTGGCAATGCGGTGAAGTTCACGGCTTCCGGCGAGGTGGCGGTTGGCGTGCGACTGGACCGTTCCGAGAGCGGTGAGGTGTGTCTGCGGTTTGCGGTGCGCGATACCGGGATCGGGCTCTCCCCGGAGCAGCAGCGACGGTTGTTCCAATCTTTTTCGCAGGCCGACTCCTCGACGACCCGTCGGTATGGCGGGACGGGTTTGGGATTGTCCATCAGCAAACGGCTGGTGGAGATGATGAATGGTGCGATCGTGGTGACCAGCGCCTTGGGAGAGGGGAGCGAGTTCGCCTTTACGGCCTGGTTCGGTCTGCCGACTGCGGAGGCGTTGTCCACTCTGTCGGCCCGGCAGCAGGCCCGACCGGTTGATGCGTATGGACGGATGCTCAAAGGTCTGCCCGCACAGCCGATTTTGTTGGTGGAGGACAACGAGTTCAATCAGCAGGTGGCGCGTGATCTGTTGGAGCTGGCTGGCCTGTCGGTGCGCATCGCCAACAACGGCGAGGAGGCGATGCAACTGTTGGATGAGGGGCCGTATCTGGCCGTGCTGATGGATCTGCAGATGCCGGTGATGGACGGACATGAGGCCACCCGGCGCATGCGTGAGCTTGAGGCGTGGCGAGAAGTGCCGATCATTGCCATGACCGCCAACGTGATGAGCGGCGAGCGGGAGCAGTGTCTGGCGAGCGGCATGAACGAGTATCTCTCCAAGCCGGTGGATGTGGACAAGCTCTTCTCGACCCTGGTGCGGTTGTTGTGTCCGGATGGTGAGCGGTTGTTGTCCGCGTCGGGTGGAGAGACGGACGGGCAGGCGGGTCTGGCGATTGAGGAGGCTAGGCTGCCGGTATTGCCCGGCATCGAGCGTGACGTCGCGATCGCCCGTCTGGGTGGCAACAAGGGGTTGTACGTCAAACTGTTGTTTCGATTTTTGGAGGGGCACAAGCAGGGCGAGCAGGCGTTGCGTGCGGCACTCAAGGCGGATGACCGGGTTTTGGCGGGTCGGTTGATGCACACCTTGAAAGGGGTGGCCGGGAGCGTCGGTGCTGTGGCCTTGCAGGAGATCTGTCTGAACTTGGAGAGCGATCTTCTGGCGGGTGCCGAGTTGACGGAGAAGCGGATCGTCAGCTTTGGCGAGGCGCTGAAATCGGTTGTGACGGTGATCGAGGAGGGGTGTGCGACGCTGGTGCGTGCCGATGCCGGCACGGTCGAGATCGAGGGAGGCGGCAATCACCGTACGCCGCGCGTCGATGCGCTGCTGCCCTTGATCGAAGAGATGTTGCCGCATGTGCGGGAGAGTCGTCCGCGTCCCTGTTTGCCGTTGGTGACCTCGATGCTGGCCATGGGGTGGTCGGGTGAGATCGGTGCGTCGATTGCGAAACTGGATCAATTGATGCGCAAGTATCGCATGAAGGAGGCGTTGAGCGAGTTGGAAAACCTGAAGGGTCTGGTCAATCGCGATCCGGGGTGATGCAGCCGGGTAGTGGATCAACCAAGCTGATTTGACAGCCTGATCCGCAAGGCTTGTGTGCAAACTGCCTGCTTCGTTTCCAAAAGACGGAAACGAAGCAGGCGAAGGCTGCGCGCGGCGCATTTTTTC
>JAMOBI010000203.1:0-2476 GCA_039908105.1 Magnetococcus sp. YQC-9 | reverse complement strand
GCTTCAGCGCGTTCAGATCGCGCATATTGCGGAACAATCAGCTCTCAAACGCAGAGGCATTAAAGGGCTATCATTCACCAATCAACGATGTCTGCAAAACATCCAATCAAGAACAATCTTGCAGCTTGCACACCAACATTTAGAAACGTATGGAAATCGACCAAAAAAACATAAAAAATCTAACAATTTCAATATATTAACATGTCTAATTTAACAATAGCACAATATCTCCGCAATGTCAAAGCACAAACACATCACTTTATACGAAAAATAACATCGTGAATAATATAATCGGTTTTAACAACCAACACCTGTTGCATCTGATTGATATAACGAACAATACCAGTCAATCCATCATCAACCATACACATCGTCAGATCATGGAATGATTTGAGATCAAAACATGCCAACATCACAACATGCAGCTGCAATCCTTACGGATACCATCCAATCCACAAATCCAGAGACCGTTCTCATTCAAGATAAATATGCCTTCAGACAAGGCGCGGGAATGCGAGCAGTGCAGCATACACGAAAAATGAGAACAGCCCCTGATGCGACTGAATCAGCAATCACGATTGCCTCACCGCATCCATCCTAATCAACCGCCCAGACCGGACATCTCCCGTGTCGGGAAGCGCTCCGGTTCGGTGTTCGGGGTGGCATCGAAGTGGTGGCGTTGGGGTTTACGCTCCACGGCAGCGCGGATGATGGCGAGCAACTCTTCGTCCGAGGCCCCCTCACGCAGAGGGGGTTTGAGATCGACCTGATCGACGTTGCCCAGACAGAGAACCAATTCGCCGCGCGAGGTGAGGCGCATGCGGTTGCAGGTGTCGCAGAAGTGACGCGAGCGGGCCGAGATGATCCCCACCTCGGCATCGCTGCCGGCGATGCGGAAGTAACGCGCCGGACCGGAACCGCGCTCTTTGGGATGCTCGACCGGGATCAACTCAGCGACACCGCCTGCCTGAGCCAGAGCAACAATCTCATCCGCCGGGACGAAATGGGGGGTGGAACGGATGCCGGCGCTGCCCACCGGCATGGTCTCGATGAAACGGAGCACCAGCCCGTGATGCCCGGCAAAGGCGATCATGGCCGGAATTTCGTGGGCGTTGATGTCACGCATCACCACCATGTTGATCTTCACCGGCTGCAACCCGGCAACAACCGCTGCCTCGATGCCGGCCAGAACCGGTGCCAGCTCCCCCCCGCGGGTAATGCGGGCAAAGGTCTCGGGATTCAACGTATCGAGCGAAACATTCACCCGCTGCAACCCGGCGCGCTTGAGATCCAGGGCGAACCGCTCCAGAAGCAGGGCGTTGGTGGTCAGGGAGAGCTCATTCAAGCCCGGTGTGTCCGCCAGTTTGGCCACCAGCCACAACAGATTGCGCCGCAACAGCGGCTCACCCCCGGTCAGACGCATCCGGTCGATGCCGAGCCTAGCAAACAGACGACAAAGCCGGGCGGTCTCCTCCAGGGTCAACATCTCCTGATGGGTCGGCGGAATCGGGCCACCCGCCGGACGGCAATATTCGCACTGGAGATTGCAACGATCGGTCACCGAAATGCGCAGATAACGGATCGTGCGTCCGAAAGAGTCGATCAACGCCATCCGCTCAACCCGCCCCTCCGGCTTCGGCACGCACGAAATGGCCACTCTTGCCACCGCGTTTCTCCATCAGCCGCACCGCGCCGATGACCATCGAGCGGTCCACCGCCTTGCACATGTCGTAAATGGTCAAACCGGCCACCGACACGGCGGTCAACGCCTCCATTTCGACCCCGGTACGCCCCAAGGATTTCACCACCGCGCGGATCACCACCCGATTCCCCGACAAATCCGGCTCGAACGACACCGCCACCGAAGAGAGATCCAGCGTATGACAGAGCGGGATCAACAGATCCACCCGTTTGGCCGCCATGATCCCGGCCAGTCGGGCGGTCTCCAACACATCCCCCTTGGCCATGCCGCGATCGAGGATCAACCGCAGGGTCTCGGCCCGTTCGGTCACCGCCTTGGTCGAGACATCCACCATGCGGGCAGCCCCCTGTTCATCGAAATGGGTCAAACGCGGCGCGTCACTCATGTTCGTCCCTCATCAATCTGATTTGCCACTTTAAACCGCACCGGTTTTGGGATGCATCATTTCCCGCAAGGCCGCGTGCAAGATGCGGGAGTCGTTTCCAAAAAGCGGAAACGACTCCCGCGAAGGCGGCGCGCGGCGCATTTTTCGCAAAAGACGCGAAAAATGCTTCTTTTGAAGAGCGCGCTAAAATCAAAGTCAAAGTCAAAACCCTGGGAGATGAATCTCCCAGACCCTCTCTTTTTTTTCACCAATAAAGGCTATACATTTCAAGCCAAATGCAGTTTTATCACGCCTGTTCAACCCATCATCAATCCTGTTCGATCCACTGAATGGTCACCGGATCCCCATCATTCAACCGCACCGGCTCCTCGGGGAGCAGAATCAACACA
>JAMOBI010000202.1:0-2368 GCA_039908105.1 Magnetococcus sp. YQC-9 | reverse complement strand
AAAACCAACTTATTGTTTTTTCTGGTTTCCATTGCCTTACTATCTATTTGATTCGCATGCGATTTTAAATAAAAATAACTCGCATTAAAAACTTTTTGATAGGTTTTGCAACTACCTCACTGGTAAAAAAAGAGAGGGTCTGGGAGATTCCTCTCCCAGGGTTTTGCTTTTGCCTTTGGTGCGCTCTTCATAAAGAAGCCTTTTTCGGTTTCCGTGCGTTCCCGGGTTGAGTTCCCAACGGGTTTAAGAGCGTCTCCAAGGAGCAGCAGATGTCACACCGCCTGATCGATTTGACCATGGATATCGCCGAAGGGATGCAAACCTTTCCGGCCCACTGGCATCCCTTTGTGGAGATCACCCAGATGGGACGCCACGGCATCGAGAATCGCGAGACACGTAAACTCGTACTCGGAACGCACACCGGCACCCACATGGATGCCCCGCGCCATTTTGTACCGGGCGGGGTGACGGTCGAGGCCATCCCGTTGGAACAACTGGTGGGAGAGGCGGTGTTGCTCGATTTCCATGCGGTTGCGCCCTTGACCGAAATCGGCGTGGAGGGGATCGAACAGGCTTTGGCCGGACGCACGCCCGAGCGGGTCATCGTACGGTTCGGTTGGGACCGGATGCTTGGCACCATGGCCTACTATACCGATCATCCCTATCTTTCCAAGGAGGCCTGCCGCTGGCTGGTGGAACGGGGGTGCCGGTTGATCGCCCTGGACACCCCGATGCCGGACAATCCGAAAAATGGTGCCCGAAGCGTCGAGGATTCCCCCAATCACAAGATATTTCTCGGTTCCGGCGTCGTGATCGTTGAATATCTGGTCAATACCATGGCCATCCGGGCACCGGTGGTGGAGTTGATCGTCGCTCCATTGAAGATTCGCTCCGGTGACGGTGCGCCGGTACGCTGTTTTGTCCGGGAGTGAACGGAATGGCCGAAACGTTTGTCTCGTCATCCGGGTTTGCTTCTCTGATCTCCGCCGATGTCGTCTTCACCGTACAAGCACAGGGACTGCTCGCCTCCAATTTTCGCGTTGGCACCCATGTCTGGCTCGGAGCGGGTTTGGTGGGGTTGCTGATCATCGGAGAGACGCATGAGCCACCTGTTGCCCGGGATCTGACCCGTTTCAGCAACCTCGACGGCTTGCTGGCCGATCCAACCCGTTTGGATCGTTCCGGGGAGTCGCCCTTGATCCGTTTCGGAACGGTCGATGCGGCGCTCGTCTTTTTGGAGCAGCGGTTCATCCTGGTGCGTGATCCTCAGGTCTACGATCGGTTCTTTCAGAAAAAAAGCAGCATCCTGGATCGCCAGCACGCTGGAACGTTCCACCAGCAACTCGGTGTGGAGTTGTTGCTCAAATTGCGCGTCAATCCGGATCGTTGGTGGTATGAGCAGAAGTTCGATGCCGAGACGGGTCGGGTGAAGCCGACGCTTTACAAGTTCGTTCAGGAGGCGTTTCTGGAGCGGTATTTTTCTTCACTGGCGTTGCAGGATGCCACGGTGCTCGATTTCGGTTGTGGCAGTGGTATGGCTTCGAGCCGTTTTGCGGCTCAGGGAGTGCGTCGGATCATCGGAGTGGACCCCAATCAGGCGTTGTTGAACATCGCCAGTGAGCGCATCGGTGAAAAGTTCGTGCCCGTGTGGATGGATTTGAGTCGTGAGGAGCCGTTGTCGGAGTTGGGAGACGATCCGGTCGATCTGGTTTGGATGGCGGATGTGCTGATGTTCTATTTTTATCCGATCGATGGCAAGGAGCCGTTCATGCCCCCGGATCGGTTGTTGAACAGGGTGTGTCGTTCGCTTGCACCAAACGGACGGTGTGTCATCATGCAGCCGCATGGAGCCTTTTGGCTGGCCCCCTGGTTGGGATCGCCGGAAAGACCGTTTACTGTCTTGACCGAATATGCCGAACGGCTTTATTCAGTCACTCCCTCGTTGGAGGAGCTGTCGGAAGCGATCGAGCGTGCGGGACTGACGATCCGACGCATCCATGAACCAAAGGCCGAAGAAGGAAAGGGGGTGGATCCGCGTGCTTTCCACTTTGCCCGGCAATTTCCGCTGTGGTGGGTCTTCGAGTGTGTGCCCGCGCGGTCGTGATCGCAAGCGCATGCAGCGTGACCCGTGTGCATTCATGAGAGAAGATCGGTTCGTGGCGTCTCTCATGAAGCGTCGATCCTTGGTTAAACCGCACCCGGCTTGGAATGTGTAGTTTTTACGGGTAAAAAAAGAGAGGGTCTGGGAGATTCGGTGATGCCTTACGTTAACCTGGCGGATCAACCAAGCTGATTTGACTGATTGCGATGGTCTGGCACGCCAGTCACCAACCCTTAAAGCCTTTAGTCACGCGGCTTTGTTCTTGGG
>JAMOBI010000201.1:0-2173 GCA_039908105.1 Magnetococcus sp. YQC-9 | reverse complement strand
CGTCCTTCCAAACGTCCTTCCTGGCGCACCATTTCCGCCACCCATTCCGGTCTGTTCTTGGACAAGATTTCACGAGCGAATTGCGACATCATGGCTGATTCCTCCTCGGGTTGGATGCGGCGCACCAGCTGTCTCATATGCTCTATATTCAAATGATGGAATGTCGTCAACAGATAGAGCAGCACCGACAGCAGCAGTTCCGGGGCTTTGATCAGGGCCTCCACGATTTGATCCAAGGCCGCCATTTGGACCTCGGGATCGCGGGTGCCATATTTGAGAGCCAGCAGACCGGCGCGCAACCGGGCATGGCTGGAGAGTTCCCGGTCCGGGATGGGGCCCAGGTCAACCACCGGGAAACAGAAGTTGAGCAGCCAGGGGTGCAAAGCCTCATCCGCATCGACCAGGGCCAGAAACCGGTTCGGAATGCGCCACTCCTGCGCCCCATGGTACACCAACAAGGGCAGCACCGCAGGCAACCGTTTCCACTGGTCGTTCTCCCGCACCTTCTGCTCCAGAAACGCCGAGATGCCCCGATACAACTGCCAGGCGACCTGGTCGTCCTCGTAGCTCTTGTGCTCGATCAAAACGTAGAAACAGACCGGTTTGCCGCTGATCGTCCGGGTCTCGAACAGACGATCCGAAAAGTAGGGACGCAGATTCTCTTCGACGAAACTCCCCTCGACCAGTTGCGGTGGTTCGGAGGTCAACAACCGCGACACCTCCGGCGGCAACCGCTCCCGCAACAAGGCCCCTGCCGTCTCCGGAATGGAGAGCAGCGCCCGGAACAGACGATCATGGGGCTGGGTGATCTCACTCATGGCACAAGCCTATCAAATCGGCAGCATGCCCGCCAGGCGATTTCAACCCGCCTGTTGAGCAAACGCATTTTGACAGGCTGCGGGGAAAAGCAGAAGAGTGGAGGCGGGATGCTGTCGCTCCTCTTCGCGGGTGCGATAGGCGGTTCCGCCCACCGGGAACCCATGCCACTCGTGCTCGATTGCGGCCAGAATGGCCCGTTCCAACTCCTGACGGTTAGCGCAGTAGCCGAGTTCGATATCGACCAGGCAGGTATCCCAAGTCCAGAAATAGGTTCCCGCCCCGCGAAACCAGTCATGCATCCGTGTTGCAACCATGGTGTCCTCCTGACATAATGACCGCAGATGAATGATCACTTCCATCGATGCGACGGGCGCGACCCGAAGGGGGAGCGAGACCCTGCGGATCGCGCCTGATTTCGGACGATCCAAAATCCTTGGCAAGAGGGGATTGACGGTCCCCAAGGATTCGTCCAGACGGCGCAAGGCTACCGGGCGACCGGACTTATGAGGCGGGCCAGGGCAAAGCCGTATTCCACCTTCATGCCTATACCGTTCGCCATTCCTTTATGCAATCTGCGTGCAATATTGATTGGGCAATGATAATATTAGAAAAGCATATTCCAGGCCCCCAAAAAATACCCACCATTCCGCGCCACACACAGGCTAAAGAGTGCCCATGCACCAGGCAATTATATTTGCAAATGCACAATTCTGCAGCATGCACGCCCCTCTTTGCCAAATCCACCCAAACATGAGAGCGTGTTTGGATGTTTTCTTGGCTCGAATCACCGGACCCCCTCGAAGTTGACAGGCATTCGATCCAAAGATTCCTAAATCATGACAATTCTGCAAACCATCCACGGCCCGCATCAGCCGTTCAGCCACGCCCGAACAACCTCTGAACGGGGTTTTCAAAATACACCCCTCCCCGGGAAAAAGATCTTGACATCCTGTTGATCAGCTTGCATGATGATCGATATTGTGTTAAACAAAGACAACTTTCGGCTCCTCATCAGATGATTCCCCATAACGACTTGCGCTTGGCCGAAGCGTTCGTGACCGCGATCACCCATCCGGGATGCGCGTTACAAAAAAACAATAAATTAAATGTTTCCAACGGTTTACTCAAAATGAGACAACAGGGAGTTCAATCGATGAATTTCAAGGGCAGCAGTTTATTGGCCATGGCCGGTGCGTTGGCTTTGGTTGTTGGTACCGCGGCTTGTGGTGGTGGGAGCAGTTCCAGCGGAACGGCCAGTGTGATTTCCGGAGGCTTGGTGGATGGTCTTTTGATCGGCTCCAAAGTCGATTGCAAAAACTCCAGCGGCACCATCCTGGCATCGACCACCTCCGAC
>JAMOBI010000001.1:0-112766 GCA_039908105.1 Magnetococcus sp. YQC-9 | reverse complement strand
TCCGCTCCGCTCCTTATTTGATGGTTGATATCAGCTCCATCTTGGCACATTTCGATGCCGTGGCACACTGCTGCCGTTTGGAGCGGGGCGGACCATACCATTAGACCCTCTCTTTTTTTACCGGTAAAAACGATACATTCCAGGCTGGGTGCAGTTTAGTTTAACGCAAGACACTACCGGAGATTCATCTCCCAGGGTTTTCCTGGTCTGCGAGGGTGCTGGCCGCCTCTTACGATGGGTTGGGTCATGCATCTTTGCTTCCGCCCACTAGCCCGACTTGTTGGTCAGTTCGGCCTTCTCCTCTTCTTCATCCTTCTTGATATCCTCGTAGACATCCTGCAAGTCACGCTTGTTGACCCACAGCACCCAGGCGAATACCGCCACCAGCAAGCCGATCACGACCAGAATGACGCCCATCTTTGCAACTCCCTTTTTGTTGGGGTTGATCTTCTTCGTTTTATCCGCTCTTGTTCTTTGAGGATCATTTTCGCTGTTTGGCTGACCGAAATCAATTGCAAAGTGGCGTGGTTGGCATCGGTTGAGCGGGGGGTGGCACCGGTATGAGAGGCGGCTTGAACGATCGAAGAAGATCGATCGAACGGTGACGAGCGCTCTTCTGGTGTGATATTCTGTTGGCTTGCTTGATTTTGGTCCGGAACATTGCAACCGGTTGTTCGTGTGTTTAGCTTGGGTTCAGAGTGTCGGCATGTCCAAGGAAGAGAATCCCCTGATCGCGGCCCGCAAGGCCAAGTTGCAATCCCTGGTCGAGGCCGGGGTCAATCCCTATCCCAATGATTTCAAGCCTGGGGACCGCCTGGGCGAGGTGCGTGCCGCGCATGCCGAGATCGGGGATGCCGAGCTCCTGGCTGCGGTGCACGTTCGATGCGCGGGCCGGATTCTGCTCTTGCGCAATTTCGGCAAACTCACCTTCGCCACCCTGGCCGATGACTCGGGTCGCATGCAGATCGCCGTGCAGCGCGACGAGGTGGGCGAGGCGCTCTATCGCGATGTGTTCCGCAAGATCGAGGTCGGGGATTTTCTCGGGGTGGAGGGCAATCTGTTTCGCACCCAGACGGGTGAAATCACCATCCGGGTGAGCCGTTTTCAACTGCTCTCCAAGGCGGTGCGTCCCCTGCCCGAGAAATTCCACGGCCTGGAGGATGTCGAGGCGCGCTATCGGCAACGCTATGTGGATCTGATCGTCAACCCCGAGGTGCGCGAGGTGTTCCGCATCCGGTCGCGGTTGATCCATCTGATCCGCTCCTTCATGGAGGCGGCAGGCTTTCTCGAAGTCGAAACCCCGATGATGCATCCGATCCCCGGTGGTGCGGTGGCCCGGCCCTTTGTCACCCATCACAACGCCCTGGATCGCAACCTGTTTTTACGCATCGCGCCGGAGTTGTACTTGAAGAGGTTGATCGTCGGCGGTTTTGAGAAGGTGTTCGAGATCAACCGCAACTTCCGCAACGAAGGGTTGTCGATCCGTCACAACCCGGAGTTCACCATGATGGAGTTCTATCAGGCCTACGCCGATTATCGCGACCTGATGGAGCTGACCGAAACCCTGATCACCCACTTGGTCCAGGAGATTCACGGCACGCTGGTGATCACCCACCAGGAGCGCACCCTCGATTTCACCCCGCCCTGGCCCCGTCTCACCCCGGCTGAGGCGCTGGTGCGTCATGCCGGCTTCGATGCGGAACGCACGGCTGAGAGAAGCTATCTGGAGGAGCGGGCCGGCCAACACGGGGTGAAGGTGCAAGCGGCGTGGGACATCGGCAAGCTGCAACTGGAGCTGTTCGAGGCGCTGGTCGAAGCGAATTTGATCTCGCCCACCTTCATCATCGACTATCCGGTATCGGTTTCGCCGTTGTCGCGTCGCTCGGATGCCAATCCCCAGATCACCGAGCGTTTTGAACTCTTCATCGGCGGCTGGGAGATCGCCAACGCCTTCTCGGAGTTGAACGATCCGGCGGATCAGGCCGAGCGGTTCCGTGCCCAGGTGGCGGCCAAGGAGAAGGGCGATCTGGAGGCGATGCACTTCGATGCCGACTACATCCAGGCGCTCGAATACGGCATGCCGCCGACTGGCGGCGAAGGGATCGGCATCGACCGGCTGACCATGCTGTTGACCAATTCGGCAGCGATCCGTGATGTGATCCTCTTCCCGGTGCTGCGTTCATGATTCCCAATGATTCAACAGGTTGGGTATTGTGACCATGTGGTGGCGTGATCGCTACGAGTGGCTGATCGGCTTGCGCTATCTGCGCGCCAAGCGCTCCGAATTTTTCATCGGCGTCATCACCTTTCTGTCGCTGGGCGGGGTGGCGCTCGGGGTGGCGGCCTTGATCACCGTGCTCGCGGTGATGACCGGATTCCGCGAGGAGTTGCAAGGGCACATCCTCGGGGTGACCAGCCATCTGACCGTTCGTGCCGCCTCCGGCAATCTGGCCGATCACGCCCGTTTGCTGGATGAGGTGGCCAGAGTCGATCAGGTCTCGGCCCTGGCACCCTATGTCACCAGTCAGGCGATGATCTCGATCCAGAATCGCTCCGCCGGGGTGATGCTGCGCGGCATCGAGCCGGAACTCGAAGCCCGGGTCTCCCGTCTTGCCACCAATGTGAAAGAGGGCAAACTGGCCGGGCTGCCGGAGTTCGGCATTCTTTTGGGCAAAAGGCTGGCGCGCAATCTCTATGTGGAGTTGGGCGACAGCGTTACCGTGACCGTCTCGGCCACCAACATCACCGCGGTCGGCACCCTGCCGCGCATGAAGCGGTTCAAGGTGGTGGGGATTTTCGACTCCGGCATGTACGAGTACGATCATGCCTTGGCCTACGTGCGGATCGAGGATGCCCAGCGGCTGTTGCGCCTGGGAAGCGCAATCACCGGCATCGCGGTGATGACCACCACCCCGGAGGCGGCCTTCGGCGTGGGCAAGGCGCTCCGTGCCAGCTTTGGCAGCGGCTATCTGGTGCAGGACTGGATGGAGATGCATCGCAGCTTTTTTCGCGCCTTGCAGCTGGAAAAGGCCACTATGTCGATCATTCTGCTTTTAGTGGTGCTGGTCGCGGCCTTCAACATCATCTCCAGTCTGATCATGGTGGTGATGGAAAAGGGCAAGGAGATCGCGATCCTGAAGACCATGGGGGCGCGCCGTCGCAGCATCATGGCCATCTTCATCATCAATGGCGGGGTGATCGGGGTGATGGGCACGGTGATCGGCACCACCTTGGGGTTGCTTCTGGCCTCGAACCTGGAGGCGGTGTTGCGCACGTTTGAACGATTGTTCGGCATTCAATTGGTCTCTGGCGATGGCTTTTTCCAGAATCATGTCCCCGCCACGGTGTTGCCGGTGGATGTGGCCTGGATTGCCGGCATGAGTCTGACCATCACGTTGTTGGCCACGCTCTATCCGGCCTGGCGGGCGGCTGGGGTCGATCCGGTGGAGGCGTTGCGTTATGAGTGAATGGGCCATGCCGGTGCTCAAGGCGGAAGGGATCCGCAAATTTTTTGGATCCGAGGCGCGGCGTCTGGAGGTGCTCAAAGGGGTCGAGTTCTCGTTGTTGCGCGGGGAGATGGCGGCGCTGTTGGGGGTTTCGGGATCGGGCAAGAGCACCTTGTTGCAGATCATGGGCGGATTGGATCGTCCGAGTGCCGGCACGGTGTGGGTCGATGGCGAGGATCTCTACGCCCTGTCCGCCAACCGCGCTGCCGAGTATCGCAACCGGCGCATCGGTTTTGTCTATCAGTCCCATCGGCTGCTGCCGGAGTTCTCCGCGGTGGAGAACGTCATGATGCCGCTGTTGATCGCCCGCGTATCGCGCAAAGTCGCAACCGAAGAGGCCAGGCTCCTTTTGGCCGAGGTCGGGTTGGGGCACCGTCTCCATCACCGTCCGGGACAGATGTCCGGGGGCGAGCAGCAGCGCGTGGCCATTGCCCGGGCGTTGGTGACCAAACCGGGGCTGCTGTTGGCCGATGAGCCGACCGGCAATCTGGATCGCAAGACCGCTTTGGAGGTGTTCCGGCTGTTGCGCGAGCTCAATGCCAAACGGGGGCTCGCCTGTCTCATGGTCACCCACAACCCGGAACTCGCGGTGGATCTGGATCGGCGGTTGCACCTGGTGGAAGGGGTACTCACCGAGGAGCCCGCCGGGGGGGGTGGGTGATCATGGCGCACCCCTTTTGGAATCAGCGCTATGAGTGGTGGATCGGCCTTCGATACCTGCGTGCCAAACGGTCGGAGTTCTTCATCAGCGTCATCACCTTTTTGTCCATGGGTGGCGTGGTGCTGGGGGTGGCGGCGTTGATCACCGTGCTGGCGGTGATGACCGGCTTTCGCGAGGAGCTGCAACGCCAGATCCTCGGGGTGACCAGTCACGTCACGGTGCGTGCCACAGCCGGCAACCTGGAGGATGCCGAGCCGCTCATCGCCCGAATCCGCCATCAGTCAGGTGTCGTCGGCATCGCTCCCTACACCCTGCATCAGGGGATGCTCTCGGCCAATGGTCAGGCTTTCGGCGTGGTGCTGCGCGGCATGGATCCGGAGCGCGAAAAGCAGGTTTCGGCTCTGGCTGCCAACATCCGCGAAGGGAAACTTGAAGGGCTCCCCAAACAGACCATCATCCTTGGACGCAAACTGGCGCAGAATCTCAAAGTGGAGTTGGGTGACCGGGTGACGGTCACGGTGGCGGTGAGTCCGAACGGCGATTTGTTGGCCCAGCCGAAGCTGCAATCGTTCCAGGTTGCCGCGATCTTTGATTCCGGCATGCACGAGTACGACAACGCCATGGCCTATCTCCGCATCGACGATGCGCAACGGCTGTTGGAGATGGGCCAGACGGTCACCGGCATCGAGATGCTCACCACCGCCCCGGATCGTGCGCCCGAAGTCGCCCAGGCGTTGCGCTCGACTTTGGGCAGCGGGTACTGGATCCGCGACTGGATGGAGATGAACCGCAATTTCTTTCGCATTCTCCAGATGCAGAAGTCGGTGCTGTTTGTCATTTTACTGCTGGTGGTCCTGGTTGCGGCCTTCAACATCATCTCCAGTCTGATCATGGTGGTGATGGAGAAGGGGGGCGAGATCGCGATTTTGAAAACCATGGGGGCACGCGGTTCCAGCATTCTGGCGATCTTCATGATCCACGGCGGCATCATTGGTGCCGTGGGCACCTCGCTTGGCACGATCCTGGGGCTGGTGCTCTCCTGGAATCTGGAGGCGGCGATCAAGACCATCGAACGGCTGCTTGACATCCAGTTGATCTCCGGCGAAATCTATTTCATCGACCATCTGCCGGCCAAAGTGGTGGCCGGGGATGTGTTCTGGGTGGCCGGTTCGAGTCTGGCGATCACCCTGGTGGCCACCCTCTATCCCGCCTGGCGGGCGGCCCGAGTCGATCCGGTGGAGGCGTTGCGTCATGAGTGAGTGGCTGCCTGTTTTATGCGCTCGACCGAATCAGGGGGAACCGGCATGAACGAAATCGTGCAAAACATCATCATCTGGGCGCCGGGGATCCTCTTTGCCATCACCCTGCACGAGTGGGCCCATGGCCGCATGGCTACCTTTTTCGGCGATCCGACGCCGGGACTCATGGGCCGCTTGACCTTGAATCCCATCCCGCACATCGATCTGGCCTGGACGATCGTCATCCCCGGCGTGATGCTGCTGGTCTCGCTCATGACCACCGGCACGCCGTTTGTCTTCGGTGGTGCCAAACCGGTGCCGATCGATCCGCGCTATTTCATCCGTTCCGGACGCTCCTACCGGATGAGCATTTTCTGGGTGGCGGCAGCCGGTCCGTTGATGAACCTGCTGATGGCGCTCGGTTGTGCGCTGCTGTTTCGGCTGGTGACCCGTCTGCCGGAGTACTTCATGCTGCCGCTGGCCAACATGCTGGTGGCGGCGATTCAGATGAACGTGCTTTTGGCGGTATTCAATCTATTGCCGATCCCGCCGCTCGATGGCGGACGGATGCTGGGTGCCGTGCTGCCGAGACCGCTGGATGGACATCTGGCATCCCTGGAGCGCTTCGGCATGCCGATCGTGCTGTTGCTGGCCTTCTCCGGGGTGATGAGCCAGGTGATGGTGCCGGCGATCTCCCTTTTGAACCAATTCTATCTGCGCATGGCGGGACTCTCCTGACGGTTTTGCCGTGGCCTTTTCAACCCACATGAATGCGTAACGGACCATCATGAAACCGATCGTCTTTTCCGGTGCTCAACCGACGGGTCAGTTGACCCTGGGGAACTATCTCGGCGCCTTGCGGCAGTGGACCCGGATGCAGGAGGATCACGACTGTATCTTTTGTGTCGTCGATCAGCACGCCTTGACCGTGCGCCAGGATCCCAAACTTTTTCGCGAGCGGATTCTGGATCTGGCCGCCCTCTATCTGGCCTGCGGCATCGATCCGGTCAAAAGCATCATTTTTATTCAAAGCCACGTTCCGGCGCATGCGGAGCTGGCCTGGCTGCTCTCCACCTTCACGATGATGGGGGAGCTGGATCGCATGACCCAGTTCAAGGACAAGGCGCGCAGCCATGCGACCAACGTCAATGCCGGGCTCTATACCTATCCGGTGCTGATGGCCGCCGACATTCTGCTCTACGGCACCCATCGCGTACCGGTGGGTGAGGATCAGAAACAGCATCTGGAGCTGACACGCGATGTGGCGGTGCGCTTCAATGGGCTTTATGGTCCGATTTTTCGGGTGCCCGAGCCGCTGGTGACCGGCGGGGGTGCGGCGCGCATCAAGGATTTACAGGAGCCGACCAGGAAGATGTCCAAGAGTGCCGAAGCCGATCTGGCCAAGGTGATGATCCTTGATACCCCGGATGCCATTATGAAAAAATTCAAGAAGGCGGTCACCGACGGACTCGGGGTGATCAGCGACGATGAGGAGAAGCAACCCGGTGTGGTCAATTTGCTCGACATCTGGCGTTCGGCGCGCGGCGCGACGATGGAAGAGGCGCTGCATCACTTCTCCCATAACCAGTACGGCAAGCTTAAGGTCGAGACCGCCGAGGCGGTGATCGAGTTGTTGGATCCGGTTCGCCGACGTTTCGACGAGTTGCGTGGCGATCCGGAGGAGCTTACGGGAATTTTGAACCAGGGGGCCAACCAGGCGCTGGTTCGGGCGGAGGGGATGATGCAGCGGGTGATGAGCGCGTTGGGTCTGCCGTTGCACACGGCCCGTTTCGGCAGTGCACAAACGGGTGCGAAATGAGCGAAATCCGGCTGCAGAAGTGGTTGGCCGATGCCGGGCTCTGCTCGCGGCGCGAGGGGGAGCGCTGGATTGAGGCTGGACGGGTGAGCGTGGATGGTCAGGTGGTCACCCAGCAGGGGGTGC
Organism: Magnetococcus sp. YQC-9; assembly: GCA_039908105.1. GTDB lineage: Bacteria > Pseudomonadota > Magnetococcia > Magnetococcales > Magnetaquicoccaceae > Magnetaquiglobus. Next base: position 105,419 of record JAMOBI010000001.1, on the reverse strand, counting down.
GGGTGGGACCGGAGGCGGTGGTGACCGTCGACGGTCAGCCGGTGGCCGCGCGCAAGGGGAACCTCAAGGTGGTGGTGGCGTTGTACAAGCCGGTCGGGGTGATCTGTTCGCGGCGTGATCCCGAAGGGCGTCCCTCGGTATTTGATCTGGTCGGCGGTGCCGGCGCGCGGTTGGTGAGTGTCGGGCGGCTCGACTATAATTCTGAAGGGTTGTTGTTGTTCACCAATGATGGCGATCTGGCCAACCGGCTGACCCATCCGCGTCACGAGGTGCCGCGTGTCTATCGGGTGCGGGTGCATGGCCGGATCACGGAACCGCTGCTTGAGAAACTGCGTGCGGGCGTGACGTTGGAGGATGGGCCGACCGGTCCGTTGGATATCACCCTGGAGCGGGTGGTCGGGGCCAACAGTTGGCTGACCTTGACCTTGAAGGAGGGGCGCAATCGCATCATCCGGCGGATTTTTGCGGCTTTCGAGATGGAGGTGGCCCGATTGATCCGCGTCTCTTATGCCGGTATCGAACTCGGGGAGATCCCGTCGGGTGCCTGGCGCTATCTGACGCGCGCCGAGGTGGGCGGGTTGTTGCGGTTGGTCTCGGCGACCTCTTTGAAAGGGTAGCATCCGGTTTGTGAATATGCCTGAAGCGAATCCGGTGAGAGAGTTGTTCGATACGCTGTTGGCGGCCTATGGTCCGCGTCACTGGTGGCCGGCACGCACCGTGCCGGAGATGATGATCGGTGCACTGTTGGTGCAGAATACCGCCTGGATCGGTGCGGAACGGGCGGTACGGCAGTTGGAGGCGGCTGGGTTGCTCGACTCCTGGAGCCGGATTCGGACCAGCGATGATGCGACGCTCTGGACTTTGCTGCGCCCGGCGGGTTTTTTTCGCGTCAAGACGGTTCGTTTGCGGGAGTTCGCCCGTTTCATGGGCAATTTCGCGGATGATCATGAAGTGCTTTTCCGGCTTGCAACCCCGGAGTTGCGCTTGAAACTTCTGGCGGTGCGCGGGGTTGGCAAGGAGACGGCAGATTCGATCCTCTGTTATGCTGCCCTTCGTCCGGTTTTCGTGGTCGATGCCTACACGCGGCGTATTTATCATCGATTGGGGTGGAGCGACGCGCAGGCCGGGTACGACGCCTTGCAGAGTCTGACCGAATCCCGTCTGCCCCGTGATGTCGCGATGCTGGGCGAGATGCATGCCCTGCTGGTCGAGCACGCCAAGCGGCACTGTCGTGCCAAACCGCTCTGCACCGGGTGTCCGGTGAAATTCTGTGCTTGTTTTTCTGGATCGAATGGGTGAGTCTTTAGTTTCAGGATTGTTGATTCGTCATGGCAATCGAATACGATCCAGACAAGAGGTTGCGACATTACAACAGCGCGGTTTGGATTTTGAGGATGCCCCGTTGGTATTTGATTCATCCAGATCGATCACCTGGCTGGATCGTCGCTTTGATTACGGTGAGGAGAGGGAAATTACCATGGGTGAGCTGGCTGGTCGATGTGTGGTTGTCGTGCATACCGATCGGGGTGGCAGAGTGCGCATGATCTCGATGAGGAAAGCGAATGAACGAGAAATCCGTTGGTTTGAAGAGCGATTTGCCCAAAGTAGATGCTCATGAGCTCACTGAGGAGGAGTATGCCGAGATCCCGGAACTGCCGCCGGAGTTTTTTGCCGAGGGGCGGTTGTATCGATATGGACAACCGATCCATGTTCTTGAGGAGCGTCGGGTGACGCCATCCCCTTCCGCTCGGACTGCCTCTTGGATACCTGCGTTACCGGTTGGTTGAAGGCTATGGCACGACCGACCATCCCTGATGCCCATTTCCGCACCATTCGCCGTCTTCCGGAGGTGTTGGCCAATCAGATCGCTGCTGGCGAGGTGGTCGAACGTCCGGCCTCGGTGGTCAAGGAGTTGGTGGAGAACAGTCTTGATGCCGGGGCCACCCGCATCGAGGTGCGCATCGAGGCGGGCGGCAGACGGTTGATTCAGGTGGCTGACAACGGCTGCGGCATGGTGGCCGAACAGGCCAAATTGAGTCTGGAACGTCACGCCACCTCGAAGATCGCGACCGAGAAGGATCTGTTCGCCATCCAGACCCTTGGCTTTCGCGGCGAGGCGCTGGCGGCGATTGCCTCGGTCTCCCATCTGGAGATGGAGAGCCGGATTGCCGACGAGCCGGATGGCGTGCGTCTGCGTCTGGCCGGCGGGGCGGAGTTGCAAGAAAATCGTGTCGTCATGCCGCCGGGTACCCGGGTGACGATCCGCAATCTTTTTTATAACACGCCGGCGCGGCTGAAATTCATGCGCACCGAGCGCACCGAGATCGGCCACATCACCGATCTGGTGCAGCGTCTGGCCCTCGCCCATCAGGGGGTTGGTTTCAAACTCGCAGTCAACCAGCATGACAGCCTGGAACTGCGGGCCGGCGACGAGGCGCGCCATGTCGAAGCCCGGCTTGCAGCCCTTTTGGGACGCGACTTCATCGACAACTGCGCCCAGTTCGAGCGCAGCCATCCGCAGGCACGGCTCTCCGGCTGGCTGGGTCTGCCGGCCCTGCATCGCGCCAACGGCGGCTCGATCCACCTGTTTGTCAATGGCCGCTGGGTGCGCGACAAGCTGATCACCCATGCGGCGCGTGAAGCCTATCGCGATCTGATCCCCAAAGAGTGTTATCCGGCGCTGGTCTGTTTTTTGGAGATCCCACCAGGCGACCTGGATGTCAACGTCCACCCCACCAAAGAGGAAGTGCGGTTCTTGCAGCGCGATTTCATCCACGCCCTGGTACGCTCCACCCTGGGCGATGCACTGGCCGCTCTCGGCGCCCGCACCGTGCGCACCGATCTGCCGTTTCGTCTGCCTGAGTCAACAGCGGCGGATGGTCCGGTCGGCTTTGAAGTGCCTCCCGATGGCGTCCGACTGCCGGACGCGGTCAGTCAGCCGGTCCACTGGGAACGTCCGCCCGCACCATTGCGTACTCCGGGTGCCTCACCGGCGTATACGCCTCCGGTTGGTTCTCGGTCGTTGTTTTCGTCGTCACGCATCGCTGGTGAGGCGGCACCCTTTACCGGCGTACGTGAGGGAGGGGGCTTTTCCCTGGACTCTTTTGTCCCGCTGCCGCCCGAGGTGGTCGAACCGGTCTCGTCAGAAAACGGCACCCTGTTTGCCAACGGTGATGCATCCCGGATCGATCTGGGTGAGGCGATCGGACAGCTGCACGGCACCTACATCCTTGCGCAGACTCCGGGCGGGCTGGTGGTGGTCGATCAACACGCCGCCCACGAACGGATCGTGCATGAGGGGTTGAAGCGGGCTTTTGCGCACAACCAACTGCCGCGTCAGATGCTGCTCGTGCCCGAGGTGGTGCGTTATTCGGCGGTCGAGGCCCGGCTGGTCACTGCCCATCTGGAGGGTATGGCCCGGTTGGGGGTGGTGGTGGAGCCGTTCGGTGGCAACGATTTTGCGGTGCGTGAGCTGCCCGCCCTGCTCGCGGATGCGCCGGCTCGTTCGCTGGTGTTGGATCTGGCGACCGAAATTGACCGTTTCGGTACGAGCGAAGCGGTTTTGTCCCGGCTGGAACCGTTGATCGCCACCATGGCCTGTCACGCTTCGGTACGCGCCAATCGCCGTTTGAGTCATGACGAGATGAACGCCCTGTTGCGCCAGATCGAAGCCACCCTGCATGCCGGACTCTGCGGACATGGTCGCCCCACTTACGTGGAGTTGCGTTTAAAGGATCTGGAGAAACTGTTTGGACGCCGTTGAATCTCATCTCCATCCAAACAAATACCTGTGAATGGGATGAATATCCAAGAATCTTTGGATGTCGATGAACTTGCAAAATGGTGTGACCGGGTTTCAATACCTTGCCGATTGGCACATCCCCCTGTAAGCTGTCGAGAGAACTTCATTAACGTACTCTGGCGGTAAGACAGGCATGGATCACGCGTTCGACAGGGATCTGGGCAGGCAGATGGAGCAGGCCATTCGGCTGGGCATCCAGGCCCATCTGGCGTTTCGCAAACACTCCGAAGCGCGCATCACCGCCATACGGGATGGTTCGTGGTTGGATACCGCTTCGCAGTCAATGCTGTTCCGTCTGCAATCCGAGTACGATGCCCAGCAAGAGGCGTATCGCAAGGCGCTGCATGCCCTGCGTGAGGCGGCCCCCGAGGCGTATGGCGCGCTATTGAAGGAGATTGCCCAACAGATCCGGCATGAGGTCAATCAGGATCCGGGGTCCGGGGATCGGGAACCCGGGCCGGGTTGAAGCTCGCCCTCTTTTATCAACGCCATATATTTTCTCACAATTGCATGCAATCGAACCATCCGGGAGAGTCGATCGATGTTGTTTGCTATCATGGGGGAGGATATTCCCGACTCACTGGCCTTGCGTCTTTCCGTGCGCCCGGCCCATCTGGCGCGGATTGAGGAGCTGAATCGGGCGGGGCGTCTGTTGTTGGCGGGTCCGTTTCCGGTTTTGGAAGGCGATCCTGCGGGTGTCACGGGTTTCACCGGCAGTTTGATCGTGGCCGAATTCGACTCCCTGGAAGCCTGTCAGGCGTGGGCCAGAACGGATCCCTATGTTGAGGCCGGGGTTTACGCCCGCGTGACCATCAAGCCGTTCAAAAAAGTGCTTCCCTGATCCGTTTTTACCGTGGAACTCTGTTTTGTTTGAGTTCCACGGGTGGGGGGTGAGGGGGTTCTCCCCCCATCATGCAAGTTTGGGCGGAGTATTGGATCAAAGGTTTGACAGGACTCTTTCAAAGACTCCTCTGTCTGAATTTCCTCCCAAGGGGTCCAGAGCGGTTCTCCCTCCAGCAGTGCATCCAGAAAAGCCAGGGTTTGGGCGTGAATGCCGCGATTGCCCCGTTCCCTGGGGCCGGCGACGTTCAAGATCCGGATGCACTGATTGTGCAGCCAGTCGCGAATTTCTGCAAGATCCACGGTACGGTTGAGATTGATCAATCGATGATCCTTTTGCATCGAGCGGGCGAACTGCGCGGTGAGCAGGGTGCCACCGGTTAGTTGTCCGCGATGCAGAATCAAGGCGCCGTCGCAATCCCGCATGTTCCAGAAGGTGCGCTGCCGATAGTCCGACTTGGGCGTTTCACGCAGCGGGTAGAGCGGTTCGATGGGACCGTCGTCTGCCTTGCGCCCCTTGGGACACCAACCGCCGGCAGGTATACCTTTGGCTATAGCAAAATCCAAAGCAGCACGATCCACCCCGGTCTGACCACCTGAAATGATCTTGTTAAACATTGATACCTCTATCAGTCTGGAAAAATTCTTCATATAATAGACGCGCCTCAAACTTATTTCAAGTCTGCCAGTACTGGCACTCGTCGAATTTTTGGTGTAGCATGCCGTTTTTGTATTACCATGGAACTCCCGTCGGGGGTTCCATGGGTGGGGGGTGAGGGGGTTCTCCCCCCATCATGCAAGTTTAACCTTCCCCAACTTCCCGGAGATTTGGAAGCATGGATATCTTAAGTGACGACGAACTCATTGCTGAGTTAAAAAAGCGTTTCGACCAGACCAAGCAGGCGCTGTATGACGTTAAAATGATCAGCAAAAAACTGGAAGATGTCAACCATAAACTTCAGTTGTCAGAACAGGTAAAAAGCAACTTTGTTTCTCACATGAAGAATGAGATTAACAACCCTCTTTCATGCATTTTGGGATTGTCTCAACAATTGGTATCTTCTGCCATGGATCCCGAAACCGTGGCCAGTGCAGCGGCTCTGATTTACAACGAAGCATTCAGTCTCGATTTCCAGCTGCGCAACATTTTTGCCGCTGCCGAACTTGAAGCCGGGGATACCACGTTGCAGGTCTCCCTGCTGGATGTCAATGCCCTGATCCAGAGCACCCTGGCTTCGTTCCGCCATCTGATCGAAGGCAAGCGCCTGACCGTTGATTTTCCCTCGGAACAAGAGCAGTTGCTTTTCAAAACCGACTCCGATCGTCTGGGACTGGTCTTCTCCAATCTGCTCTCCAACGCCATTGAGTTCAATCACGAAGATGGCTGGATCACCATCCACGCCGAGGTGATCGACGATCATTTGACCTTGAAGGTCTCGGATACCGGCCTGGGCATCGACATGTCGCAACTCCACCGCCTGTTCGACCGTTTCGTGCAGGGTGAATCCGGTCTGCGCAAGAGTCACAAGGGGCATGGCCTGGGACTCTCCATCACCCAGGCGGTCACCGAGCTGATGGGAGGATCGGTTTCGGTCCATTCCGAGGATCAGAAGGGGGCCACCTTCACGATCTCCGTGCCTGAGCTGCCTTCCGATGCCGAAGACACCTTCTCTGTCGATGGCAACGATTTCCTTTTCGGCGACGACGATGGAGCCGAGGCGTTCTGAGCCATGAGCATCGGTAGCGATCCCTCCAAGCCCTTCCTGATGCCGGGTGCGCTGTTTGCCCAGAATGGGGCCTACGTCATCACCACGGTACTCGGATCGTGCATCGCGGTCTGCCTGTGGGACCGCATGCGCAAGGAAGGGGGTATGAACCACTACAAGCTGCCCTTGTGGAACGGCGACGGTCTCCCTTCACCAAAATTCGGCAACATTGCCATCGCCAAATTGATCGAGCACATGGATGAGATGGGGTGTTTGCGTCGCAACATCGTGGCCAAGGTGTTCGGCGGCGGTGCGGTGATCAAAAGCTCCTCCGGACTGCTCAACGTCGGCGAGCGCAACATCGAGGTTGCCATCGACCACCTGGCGCGCGAGAACATCCCGATCATCGCCTCGGATATGGGCGGGGATTACAGCCGCAAAATCATCTTCAATACCGAAGACGGCAGCATCATGATGAAACGGGCCGCACCTTCCTGATTGTCAGAAACCGTTGGATTCGGCAGGCAGGGGGGTCTCAACCAGGGCCTTCGTCTCATTCGTGGCCGCGCAGCACGGAAAGAATCGGGCGATTGAGCTCCTGCCGCGCTGCCAGATAGCCGGCTGAGGCGATCACCCCCGTTCCTCCCAACAGGATCCAGGCACTCACCCCCGGCAACCACTCCCAGCGATCGTTCACGGCAAACCGGATCACCGCCCAGGTGATGCCCTGACCCACCAGCAGACCCGCACAGCTTGCGCAGAGCCCCATCAACAGGAATTCGAGCCATACCACCCGGCGCAGATCCCGACGATCCGCCCCCAACAACCGGGTGATGGCCGTTTCACGGGTCCGCCGGCGTCCTGGCAGCGAAATGGCGACCCGCAGGGCGATCAGGCTGGCCACGACCGCAGCCGCGCCCGCCACACGCACGCCGTCGAGCAATTTTTTCAGCATCTCTGCAGCCCGTTCCATCACCTCGCGCGCAGCGATCAGCGAGACGTTGTTCATTCTCTGGGTGACCTCCATGCGGAACGGCTCCTCCTGTGCCGGGTCGAGTCGCATGCTCGCCAGATGGGAGAAGGGGGCGCCGCGAATGACAGCTGGCGAGAAGATAACGAAAAAATTCAAACTCATGTCCGACCAGGCCACCTCACGAATGCTGGTGATCGTGGCGCTCACTTCAATGCCGAGGATCGAAAAACCCACCGAATCCCCCAAACCGAGTTTGAGATCGCGCGCCATCTCCTTTTCCAGACTGACTTCCACTGCTCCCGGGTCGCTCCACCAGCGGCCCGCGATGATCGGATTGCCGGGTGGTGGATCCCTGGCCCAGGTGAGGACGTAATCCCGCTGAAAGCGCCACGTCTGCGGGTGGGAGGCTGCGAACTCGGGGGTGATGTGGCGTCCATTGAGCGCCTGGATGCGCCCGCGCACCACGGGCGTGACGCGCAGATCGTCGGGATGGTGGGCGTACCGGGAGGCGATGGCCCTGAGCGGCTCCTCCTGATCGGGCTGCACATCGAGCAGGAAAAAACTGGCGACCCGGGTCGGAAGATGTTCGACCAGTTGGCGATCGAGATTCTGTTCGATCAACAGGATCGAGGAGAGTGTCGCCATGCCGAGGCCCAGCGAGAGCAGGGTGCCGATGCCGCCGCGTGCGGTCAAGGTGTGCAGGGCCAGACGCCAGACCAGGGAATCCGGGTCGAGCCGGCGCAGCAGAAAGAGAAATCCCCAGGCAACGACGAACAGGAGCATGATCCCCCCGCCAAGGCCGATTGCCAGCAGCAGGGCGAGTTTCCAGCCACTCTGCAGACCGATGAGGAGGGCTGCGACGAGTACTGTGGTCATTGGCAGACCCCAGCGCCATTTGAGTTGCAGAAAATCGTTGCCACCGCTCCAGTCGACCGCCCGGAAGAGTCCCATGGGTGAAACCAGGCGCGTGCTCCAGAGTGCGCCCAAAGAGAAGAGAAGACTCCCCAGGATGCCGCCCAGGGTGCCGATGAGAAAGATGGACGTTGCAAAGGGGGCGCTGCCGGTTGGGGAGGCGGTGAGCGGGGTTGCGATCAACAGCGGCCAGCCACACCCCAGAGCCGCACCGATCAGAGAGCTTGGGATGGCGACCAGCTGGATCCGGGTCAGCAGAATGGCGACGGTGCGCCATGGATCGACGCCCAAGGCGCGCAGGATCGCGATCTGCTGACGGTTTTCGCGTGCATGGGCCGCCATGGCCCCGGCGATGGCATTGCCGCAGGTCAACAGGATCAGCAGGGTCAGGATCTGCAAGAAGAGCGTGAAGCGGTCGATGAAGCGGCGCGCCGACATCTGACCATCTGCCGGGGTCATCACCCGGATCCCCATGCCGAGAGTTTCAGCGGTCAACTGTCTGGCCACCTGAACAGGATCCTCGCCTTCGGGGAGCGCGATCAGGGTGACGTGGGTGAGGCGGCTGCCAAAGCCGATCAACCCGGTTGCTTCCACCGCTTCCAGAGGAATGATCAATCGGGGCCCCCAACGGAAAAAACGGCTCACGCGATCCGGTTCGCGCGCCAGACGGTCGGTGAGAAACAGTTTTTTCTGACCGAGTTGCACCGGGGCGCCGATGGGGAGTGCGAGTCGTTCTGAAACCGGGCTTTCCGCGATCGTGCCATTGTTCTTCAAGGCGGAAGCGAGGGATTGCCCGGAGTGCAACTCGACTGCGCCGCGCAGGGGATGTTCGGGTGCCGCTGCCAGCACCTCGACCAACAGCGTGCGGTCGTTGGCCGGATTGCGCAGCATGGCGTTGAATTCCAGGTTTTCGATCACCCGCCATCCGGGACGCTGCAACCGTTCGCGCCACCCTTCGGGAAGTGGCGCCGTTGACTCCAACCGCAGATCGGCGGCCAACAACGCTCGGGTTTCGCGATTCACCCCATCGCCCAAACCCCTGGTCAGGGTTGTCAGACCGGTGGCCATGGCCACGGAGAGCAGAATCGCCCAGGCAAACCAGATGAAATCAGCACGCGCCCCACGCAATCCCTGCAACGCGATGATCCAATAGGCTTTCATGTGGTGTCGATTCCTTGATGGTCACAGGGCTTTGTCGTCATGACAGCGATTTTTTGACTGCCAGGATGGCGGATTGCTATTTTGCCGCTTGACGTTTGGCACGTCACGGATTATAAACTCTCCCCAGTTTCACGATGCGCTCGTAGCTCAGCCCGGATAGAGCAATTGGCTACGAACCAATAGGCCGGAGGTTCGAATCCTTCCGAGCGCGCCATTTAAGCAAACAAAATCAGCCACCCAAAAGGTGGCTTTTTTTGTTTGGGGTTGTCGGTGTGGGTTGTTGATTGATTGGAGAATCAAGAACACAAGGAAAAAGAATAAAAAAGCAAACAAAAACAAGATGAGAATGGAAATCGATCATCCAAAGGGGCGTCAAAAGAAAATGGCGGGAAATGGCGGGATCGGTGAGATTTTCATCTTTTGTGACAATTGAATAGAGCGGAAGGTACCACCACACTTGAGCGTGGACGGGCCGGATCTGGTTGATTATTGTAATTTATGTGGTTATCCTATGAGCGGACTCCTGCCATGGCGGCGGGACTGACGGACCATCGGTGGACGATGAAGGAGCTATTGAGTTACAAAATCGCTCCACGATAAAGAACCTATGTCGTCCATGGTTGGATGTGGTGGTGCCATCACTTGCCAACCAATCTGAAAATTCCGTAACCTTAATGTTTCGCGTTTCTCGAGAGTTATTTTTCGCGTTTCTTACGTCGGGGGCGATAATCGCCCCCGGACCCCCGTGATAGAGGGGATCCTGAATTGTTACAATTTCTTGTCAGCGTGCGGTTGCCTTGTCGAATGAGATTGCAAGGCGATCGCACATTGAATGAGCCGATCCGGCCCCAATTTCCCATTCATTCCTGAAGGGGTATCCATGCTTTCATTGCTGGACAAGCATTGGCGATTGCGCACGGAGATCACCGGCGAGCAGCGCCAATTGACGCGCTCGGCGGGTCTGCATCCACTGTTTGCCCCGATCATCGCCCATCGCGGACTCGACACCTCCGAACAGATCGAACGCTATTTGCGTCCCGTTTTGGGTCATCTGATCGACCCGTTGGGATTGACCGACATGGAGCGGGCCGTCGAGCGGTTGGTGCGCATGCTTGATCAGGGCGAACCGTGTGCCATTTTCGGGGATTACGATGTCGACGGTGTGACTTCGAGCGCGCTGTTGTACCGCTATTTCAGTGCCTTGGGTCATCCGCCGCGCATTTACATTCCGGATCGGCTTGCCGAGGGGTATGGTCCCAATGGTCCGGCGTTGCGCCGGTTGCATGCCGAGGGGATTCGGGTGGTGATCACGGTCGATTGCGGCATCACCGCCTTCGAAGCGCTGGAGGAGGCGGCGTTGGTTGGTCTGGAGGTGATCGTGACCGATCATCACCAGGCGCGCGAGACACTGCCGCACGCGGTGGCGGTGATCAATCCCAATCGTTCGGATGATCGATTCGCCGGCAAGGAGTTGGCCGGTGTCGGGGTGGCGTTTTATCTGGCGATGGCGCTCAATCGGGCATTGCGGGAGCGCGGCTGGTTTGCCGGGAAGCGTCGAGAGCCGGATTTGAAAGGGTTGTTGGACCTGGTGGCCATCGGCACGATCGCCGATGTGGCGAGTCTGACCGGATTGAACCGCACCCTGACTACGGCGGGGCTGCGGGCCATGGCACAGCCGGGTGGGATGAAGGCCGGGTTAAGCGCCTTGATGGCGACCTCCCGGTTGAGTGGCTCGTTGAGTGCGGGTCAGGTGGGGTTTCAGATCGGCCCGCGTTTGAATGCCGGCGGACGGCTTGGGCAGGGGATGCTGGGTGCCCAACTGTTGATCACCGATGATCCGGAGCAGGCGGGGCAAATCGCCCAAACGCTGGAGGGGTTCAATCAGGAGCGTCAGGCTTTGGAACGGCGGATTCAGGCGGAGGCGATCGCTTTTGTCGAGTCACGCGGTTTGCTGGAGCGATCCCTTGGGTTGGTGGTGACGGGCGAGGGGTGGCATCCAGGGGTGGTGGGAATTGTCGCCTCGCGGTTGATGGAGCGCTATTTTCGACCGGTGGTGGTGGTGGCAACGGATGGGGCCGGAGGGGGTAAGGGGTCGGCTCGTTCGATTCCGGGCGTGGATCTGCTGGCAGCGGTGGAGGCGTGCGCGGTTCACTTGCAATTTTTCGGCGGTCATCGCGCGGCAGCCGGCATGACGTTGATTCCGGGTCATCTGGAAGCGTTCATCGAGGCGTTCGATCAGGCGGTGCGCTTGAAGAATGATCTGGCGTTGTTTCAACCGGCGTTGCGGGTGGATGGCGAGATCGCTTTCGAGGGAATCGATCTGGAATTGGTGGGACGCATCGAGCGGCTGCAGCCGTTCGGGCGCGGCAATCCGGAGCCGCTTTGGGTGGCGCGCGATGTGCGTGTGCTCGATTCCAGGAATTTGAACGATCGGCATGTGAAGTGTCAGTTGGCCGATTCTCGTGACCGGGTGGTGGATGCCATTGCCTTCGGGGTGCTGCCGGGACCGTTGGGCCAGGGGCTGTTGCGTCCCGAGGGGCGGCTGGATGTGGCGGGAACGTTGTCGATCAATCGCTACCAGCACCGTGAGCGGGTGCAATTTTTGATCAAGGATGCCCGTTTGGCCAGTGGTGTACGGTTGGAGGCGGGTTGATGCTTCCGATGGTATGCAATTGGCTGGCCCTTTCGGGTACGCATTGGCCGATGGATGATGGCCATCGCTCTTTATGAAGTAACGGTTGACGGTCGGATGGAGGAGGGGAGGAGGCGTGGAGATTCGGGATAAAATCTATGTCGCCGGTCATCATGGCATGGTGGGTGGGGCGTTGGTGCGTGCCTTGTTGCAGCGTGGTGCGCTGCGGATCGTGACGCGCACCCATGCCGAACTGGATCTGACCGATCAGGCGGCTGTTCGGGCGTTTTTTGCGGAGGAAAAACCGGATCAGGTTTATCTGGCTGCGGCCCGGGTGGGAGGAATTCACGCCAATCATACCTATCCGGCTGAATTCATCTACCAGAATCTGATGATCGAGGCCAATGTTATCGATGCGGCATTCCGCAGTGGGGTGAAGACATTGCTGTTTTTTGGGTCGGGGTGCGTTTATCCCAAATTGTCCCCCCAGCCGATGCGTGAGGAAGCCATTTTGACTGGCCCGGTGGAGCCGACCAACGAGCCCTACGCCATTGCCAAGATTGCCGGGATCAAGCTTTGCGAGAGTTACAACCGTCAGTACGGGGCCAGTCACGGGGTGGATTACCGCAGTGTCACGCCGTGTAATTTGTATGGTCCGGGGGATAATTACCACCCGCAAAATTCACACGTTGTGCCAGCGCTGATTCGTCGTTTTCACGAAGCGATGATCAATCAGACCCCGGCGGTGACCATCTGGGGTAGCGGAAGCCCGAAGCGGGAGTTTCTTTATGTGGATGATATGGCCTCCGCCTGTTTGCATATCATGGGGCTGGAGCAAACGGTTTATGCGGCCAGCACTCAGCCGATGATCAGCCAGATCAATGTGGGGGGCGGTCAGGAGGTCACCATTCGGGAGTTGGCCGAGACGATTGCGGTCTGTGTCGGTTATCGGGGCGAGATTCTCTTTGATTCGAGCAAACCGGATGGCGCACCGCGCAAGTTGATGGATAATACCCGCTTGAGCGAGTTGGGTTGGCGGCCTACGATTGATCTTGTCGAGGGATTGCGTCAGACCTACGCGGCGTTTTTGCAGGGTGAGGTCGCGCATAATCCCTTCTTTTGACTTTAAACCGCCCCCAGCTTGGAATGTGTAGTTTTTATTAGTGAAAAAAAAGAGAGGGTCTGGGAGATTCCTCTCCCAGGGTTTTGACTTTAGATTTTAGCGCTTTTTTTTTCAAGAAGATGCGCCGCGCGCCGCCTTCGCGGGAGTCGTTTTTTGCTTTTTGGAACCGACTCCCGCATCTTGCACGCGGACTTGCGGAAAATGACACTTTTCAAGATGGTTGCGGTATCAGCTGAGTTCTGATGATGTCTCTTAGATCTGAGTGTGATAAAGTATCAATTTTGATTAGTCTTATCCATTGATCAATTGAAGCTTCCTTGATGGCAGATTGACTCTTTTCTTGGTATTTATTAACTTTTGCATGATACTGTTTCAGTTTTTTTCCTTCCAGATTAGTTCCTTCCTTGTAAGATTTACCAATAATACAGTTTATATATTCGGTGCATTTGCTGGTTTTTATATAATATTGTCCGGACCTTTGTTGAATATAACGACTTGAGCTGATGGTTTCTTCAGTAAGAAATACGCATAGCGGGTAAATTGATGGCGGGTTTTCAAGCGTAACACCCGGAGAGTAAATTGGGACCACCAATAGAAAAGGAGTTCGTTCTCCATTGAGTCCATTAGAGCAATATTTCATAAACTTACGCAGTCTTGAGGTGCATCTGTTTGGTCTTGAATGTGCTATAGGTTCTTCATTATTGTTTGGATCAACAACATCATCACTGGGATCTGATGAGTCAACCTCCACAACAATATCATCAGTAGGCTTTATTTCATTTCTAAGTTTGCTGAACAGCTCCCATCGAAAACGATTGTTTTCCTTCTCAGATTTTACTCCCATATAATAAGGGACATAAAAGAAATTTTTATACTTTTCAGCAAGAATAAATCCTTTAACGTCTCCTCTTTGGATGTTGCCATTTACTTTAAATGTTTCAAATACGACGAACAGATACATATCTTCGTCTTCTTCTTCAAACCAATATCTCCAATGATCTTCAGGATCCCACTCTTTGAGATTGTCCTCGCTTTTTCTCTTGAGAAAAAAATCAATGAATTGTTCAAAATCATCTCCAGGTTTCGTGATTCTGACCACGATCGGGTCGCCCGGAATATCGGAAGAGTCGGGCTTTGTGACAGATTCCAGGAGCGCGGGTGAGGCTTCAATATAGCCTTCCAGTATCGTATCTCCCTTGCATTTGAATTGCAGTTTATTCCAATGCCAGGAGGATGGTATGGCAACATCCGGATGATCCTTATCTGAATGGCGTATCCATTCATTGTACAGTAAACGTGTGGCGACTACAACTGTATGGCGATCCTGTCTGTTCCTGAGGATGTCTCTGGTTGAATCATTATTTACTAAACGTTCTATTTCTGATTTTTCAATGCTAATAGAATGCTCATCCATCTGTTCAACATCACCCAATGCCAGTCCTATTCTCAAACGTAATGGAAAATCCTCCCCCTTGGAGTTGTCTGCCATTAAAGCTTGTTCCATATCCAAGGTGAAACGCATGGCATCTGTGACATTGCAACCCTTAAGGACGATGTAATGACCATCACCGACGCTATCCAAATCAAAAATGTCTGTAGGGTCGGCACGTCCAGTGATTTTTTTGAGTGCTGTGCTGTAGACCACTTTTAGTCGTTTTAAAACGGAACGTATTTCTGGTTTTGTTTTTAGTTTGGTGTATCCCTCTATATCTGTGAGGATGATCGGAACATTTTTGATGTCGGTAGCCATGATAGGAACCTCGACAGTGGATTGAGGATAAATTATAAGTTTAGATTGCTTATATCTATATTTACAGAAAAAGATCAATTCTGCAAGCCTTATTTTATCTGTATTTATTGTTTATTATTTAAATTGTTATATTGTCGATACATAATTATTATAATAATATTAAGGTGCGGCAGTTTATAATCTATCTACCAATTATCAAATGGTTGTTGGATTTGAATAATACGTGGTTGGAATATTCTGAAGTTGGTTTGGCCTGGATTTTGTGTCTGAGATCTGGGGGTGTATGGCGATAAATTTCGAGATAAATAATTGATTTGAAGATAAATAATTATTGTTTGCGAGATTCGGTGAATCGTTGTATAGGTGAAACAATTCTGTCCACTCATTTGGCTTGTTACAAATTTTAATAGTTAAACCGCACCCAGCTTGGAATGTGTAGTTTTAAACCGCACCTGTTTTGGGATGCGTAGTTTTTTGCAAGGCTGCGTGCAAGATGTGAGCGAGCGCGCTAAAGTCAAAAACAAAGTCCCAAGGGCTTTGCCCTTGGATCCCACCAGGGGGATAATCCCCCTGGACCCCTATTAATGGAACTACGCATCCCGTGATGGTTGCGGTTTAACTCTGTTTTATTTTTTTGGTTGTGGGCGTTTATCTCTTATAGTGATCAAATTGATTTTAATTATTTTTTGTCGTGTCAAGCGTTTTACTCCTCAGATCTTGTGCATGGGACGTAAAAAATTGACACAAAACACATCAAACCCTTGAAATTGTGCTGGGGCGTTTCGGTCCCCGGCCCTTGTAACAGAAGATGTCTGAATCGTCACACCCCCTCCCGCTTGCTCGCCTGCCACAACGCCTCCAACTCATCGAGCGTGGCATCCATCGGGGTGCGGTTTTCGGCGTGCAGCGCCCGCTCCATGAAGCGGAAACGGGCCTGGGTCTTGTGCGCGGCACGTCGCAAGGCCATCTCCGGATTGATGCGGTAGTGGCCGGCCAGATTGACAACGGTCATCAAGATGTCGCCGATCTCCTCCTCGCGATTGTCCGCATCCGGCGCTACACGCAACTCTTCCAGCTCCTCGTGGATCTTGTCGATGACGCCAGAGGGCTCCTGCCAGTCGAACCCGACCCGCGACATCTTGCGCTGCACCTTGGCGGCCCACAACAGTGCCGGCAGATGGCTGTTCAGATCGTCGAACACCGAGGCCGGCTTCTCCCCTCGGCCCTGTTTCTCCTCCCGCTTGATCTCTTCCCAACGGGCCACCACCCGGTCGGGATCGGCTTGGCGCTCCTCCTCGTTTCCGAAAACGTGCGGATGACGCCGGGTCATCTTGGTCACGATGCCGTCGATCACTTCGGCCAAGGTGAATTGCCCCTCCTCCTCGGCAATGCGGCTGTGAAAGACGATGTGGAACAATAAGTCTCCGAGCTCGTCTTTCAAGGCCGGCAGGTTGTGGGTCTCGACCGCCTCCACCACCTCGAAGGCCTCTTCGATGGTGTAGGGGAGCAGGGATTTCAAACTTTGTTTGCGATCCCACGGACAGCCGTCCGAACTGCGCAACCGGGCCATGAGCGCTTCGAGGGCCTCGATCATCGGGCCGGAGGTGGGGGGGCTGTTTTGCATGTTCGTTCCCTTGGTTGCTTTAATCTCAACTCTAAGTTTACGGGGCGTTATTTGCCGACTGCCATGGTTCTGACCCCGATTTAACAAAAGTTTGTTTTTGCCAGTCAAGTCAAGTTTACAAAGACGTTATTTGCCGACTGCCACGGTTCCGACGCCGGATCAATCAAAGGGAGAGTGTGCCTGGTTTGGCTAACCATCCGAATCCTTGAGAAAAAATCTGTCAGGAACAATCAATTTGGTGTACTGGCATGGCGGTTGCTTCCTCGAAGCTACGAGAAAAGCGTTTTTGGGTCAATCGGATCGGTTCAAAACAGGAAACCTGGGAGTCTGGTATCCATGGATAGTGGCATTTATGCTGCCGTAAACGGGGCGTTGCGCACCGAAATGCGCCTCGACGTGCTGGCGAACAATCTGGCCAATGTCAACACCAACGGGTTCAAGGAGGGCAACATCACCTTTGAATCCTATCTGACCAAGCCTGGCAACGAGCAATACCCGCTTCCGGGTGACGCCTTCATGGGTCACAAGGGGCCGATGGAATTGCCATATCCTTTTATCAATCCCAGGTCAAGCGCTTACAGCATGTCCTATCCGGCAGCGCCGAGCACCACGACCGATACCACACAAGGGGCGCTCAAGGGAACCGGCAATCCATTGGATGTGGCCATCGACGGGGAGGGCTATTTCGTGATCGACACTCCAGAAGGCAGACGGTATACGCGCGATGGATCGTTCCAGGTGAATGATCGCGGCGAAATGGTGACCAAGGATGGGTATCCGGTGATGAGTAGCGGCGGTGGCCCCCTGATCATCGGCAACGAGGGGGTGGAGATCGGTCAGGATGGCACCGTGGCCAGTCCGACCGGACAGGTGGGCCAATTGCAACGTGTCGGATTGCCCAAAGAGGGTCTCAAACGGGTGGGCGGCAATCTCTATTCCGCACCCGAAGGGAGCGAAACCTCTCTGGCCGGTGCGCGCGGCGGCTTCAAGCAGGGGTTCCTGGAGGCCTCCAACACCAACACGGTGCGCGGCATGACCCAGATGATCGAGGCCAACCGCAACTTCGAGAACTATATGAAGATCATCCAGACCCTGGATGGTATCGATGGTCAGGCCAATCAGATCGGTCATCTGAACGGTTGATGATCTTTTTTGAGTGATAACAAAGAACGAGACTATGAGGAGTACCGAACCATGATGCGTGCTATGTGGACCGCAGCCACCGGGATGTCTGCCCAGGAGCGCAGTATCGATGTGATCGCCAACAACCTGGCCAATGTGAATACCTCGGGATTCAAACACTCCCGCACCCATTTCCAGGATCTGCTCTATGCCAACATGCGTCCGGCGGGCAGTGAAACCTCGGACACCGGTACCCAGGTGCCGGTCGGCGTTCAACTGGGACATGGCGTAAAGGTGGTGTCGGTCTCCAAGGAGTTCTCCCAGGGGAGTGCGGTGCCGACCAGCGAGGCCCCCTTCAATGTGGATATGATGGTCAGCGGTCAGGGCTTCTTCCAGGTCGAACTGCCCAATGGCGACATCGCCTATACCCGCGATGGTCACTTCGAGATCAACAAGGATGGCAACATCGTGACTGCCGACGGCTATGCCTTGCGGGGTGGCGCCGTGGGGGTTGATCCGAAAACCCATACGGGAATCACCATTGAGAGCGGTGGTTCGATCGGTTTCTCCACCAGTTCCAATCCCGGCTTTCTGGCCAATCAGGGACAGATCGAACTGGCCCGATTTGTGAATCCATCCGGATTGACGGCCATCGGCAACAACCTGTTCGTGGAAAGTGTCTCTTCCGGCACGCCCCAGGTGAGCAAACCGAACTCCGATGGCATGGGCAGCCTGCGTCAGCATGTGTTGGAGCAGTCGAACGTCAATATGGTGACGGAGATGGTTGACATGATCGCCACCCAGCGTGCCTACGAAATCGGCACCAAGGCGATCCAGACCGCCGACAGCATGTTGAGCCAAGTGGCGCAGTTGAAGCGGTAATGACTAAGTTGAACGGGGCATGACGATGAACAGGCTTGGTCGGATCGTGGCGGGTGTCGGGGTGGCGGTGCTGACGGGGGTTTTCCCGTTGGTGGCGCAAGCCCAGATGGTGCAGCGTCAGGAGGTGATCCGTGCCACGGAAGTTGAGCTGCGCGCCCTGCTGGAAGGGGATTCCGATGGGTTGCGGCTCGATAAGGTTTTTTTCCGCGACGAGTTGCCCCTGCCGGACGGCAAGGTGAGCTGGAAGGTGAAAACCTCCTTTGCAGATCTGCGCGCCGGGCGGCAGAACATCCCGGTCGAGGTTTCGGTCAATGGCCGGATGGAGAAGGTGATCCAGGTTGCGGCCACCTTCAAGCAGTCGACCCGCTATCCGGTGTTGCGTCGCGCTTTGAAAAGAGGGGAGACGGTCACCGCAGCGGATTTGAAGTGGGTGGAGAGCGAAATCGAGCGTCCGCCTGCCGGTCTGGTCGAGAATCCGAAGGAGTTGATCGGCATGACCGCCACCCGACAGGTCGGTGCGGATCGTCCCCTGCAGGCCGATTGGTTTGCCGCACCCAATGTGGTGGCGCGCGGCGAACGGGTGCAGGTGGTGGCTGTGCAGGGTGCGCTGCGGATCGAATCCACGGCGGTCGCCAAGAGTGCGGGCCGGATGGGTGAAATCGTCTCACTGGAGAATACCGAGAGTCACAAGCGGTTTGATGCACGCATCACCGGTCCGGGACGGGCGGAAGTATTGTGGTAGGCTTACGATTGAATGGAGTGGGCGAAATGAACGGATTGGCCAGAATGTTTCTCCTGTTGCCGGTGCTGCCGATCATGATCAGCGGATGCGGTATGACCCGTGCCACGGAGCGCCCGCCGGCGCCGATCGCGGTGGTTCAGCCCACCCCTCCGGAGGCGCTCAATCCGAAGAAAGGATCGATCTGGCAGACAGCGGATCGGAATACCCTCTTTCTGGACAACAAGGCCAGAAATGTCGGGGATATCGTGATGGTCGGCATCTCGGAGATCACCAAAGCCAACAGCACCGCCAATTCGGTCACGGCGCGCTCGAATACGGTCACCGCGCCAGCGTTGCAAGGTGTGCTGGGTGATACCGTCAAGTTGGGCAAACTTGGGACCAGCAGCCTGTTGAACGGCGCGGAAGTGGCGAGCAGTGCCGATTCGAGCGGCAACGGTACGACGGCCCGCCAAAGTACCTTCGTGGCGCGGGTCTCCTGTGTCGTGACCCAGGTGCTCACCAACGGCAATCTGAGGATCGAGGGGCGGCAGGATATCACCATCAACCATGAGAATCAGATCATCCTGGTCTCCGGCGTGATTCGACCCGAGGATATCGATGCGAGCAATTATGTCTCTTCCAGTCAGATGGCCGATGCGCGTATCGAATTGACCGGTGATGGCGACATCAACGATCAGCAGCGTCCCAGTCTGATCAATCGCTTCCTCTCCACCATCAATCTCATGTGAACCACATGAAAAATTTGAGAAAATACTCTGCGTTGATGCTCTCTGCCACTCTGGCGCTGCCGGTGGTGTTGGGATCCTGGCCGGCGGATGCGGCGCGTTTGAAGGATGTGGTGGAGATCGAGGGGGTACGGGATAACCCTTTGACCGGATTCGGGTTGGTGGTCGGTCTCAAGGCAACCGGCGATGGCAACAATCCGGCCACCCGGCAGTCGCTCAAGATGATGCTGGAGCGGATGGGCATCACGACGCAACAAGGCAGAAACACCTCCAATGCCAATCAGTTCATCGATCCGATCGCCAATAATACCGATACGAAAAATGTGGCCTCGGTGATGGTCATGGCCACCCTGCCACCGTTTGCCCGGCAGGGGGCTCGTCTGGATGTGACGATCTCCTCGGTGGGTGGGGCGAGCAGTCTTCAGGGTGGTACCTTGATCCTGACCCCTTTGAAGGGCGCTGATGGTCGCATCTATGCCGTGGCCCAGGGACCGCTGGTGGTGGGTGGTTTCGCGGCGGGCGGCGGTGGTGCCTCGCAGCAAAAGAACCATCCCACGGTGGGTCGTATTTCGGGTGGGGCGACGGTGGAAAAGGAGCTCGATTTCGATCTCAACAAGGAGCAGCAGTTGCAACTCTCCTTGCGCAACCCGGACTTCACCACCGCCAACCGCATCGTGCAGTCGATCAACGACGTATTCGGCAAGCCGTTGGCTGCCGCGCGCGACTCCGGGACCATCAATCTGACCGTGCCGCCGGATTACCAGGGACGGGTGGTCAATTTCGTCTCGCGTTTGGAAGCGGTGCAGATCGATCCGGATCAGCGGGCCCGCGTGGTCTTGAATGAGCGCACTGGCACCATTGTGATGGGCGAGAACGTGCGGGTATCGACCGTGGCTTTGGCCCACGGCGGTTTGAGCATCAAGATCAAGGAAGAGCCGAAGGTCAGTCAGCCGAATGCCCGCTCCCAGGGATCGACCGTGGTGACGCCGGGCGGATCGGTGAGTGCCGAGGAGAAGGACGCCCGCGTGCTGGAGATGCCCGAAGGGGTGACGCTCGGCGATCTGGTGCAGGGATTGAACAAGGTGGGCGTGACCCCGCGTGACCTGATCGCGATTCTGCAATCGATCAAGGCTGCCGGCGCTCTGCAGGCCGATCTGGAAATCCTGTGAGCGATCCGGTGCAAATGCCGCCGCTGCCACCGCTTCCGGCGCCTGTGGCCAAACCGGCGGTGCCGTCGATCTCCAAGGCCGACCAGAAGCGCCTGAACGATGCGACTGCGGACTTCGAGGCGATGTTCATCCAGCAACTCTTCAAGTCGATGCGTCGCACCGTGCCCGAGGATCCCAACGGACGGCTGTTCGCCAAGAGCAACGGCGAGAAGATCTTCGAGGAGATGCTCGATAGCGAGTACTCCAAGAACTTGAGTCGCGGCAACAGCGGCCTGGGATTGAAGGAGGCGATCTTCAAACAGGCGGTCGCCCGGCAGATCGGTCAGGTGACGGAGGCGCAAACCGCACTCGATCGATCGAAAAAATCCGAGAATTCCTTAAACGCTGTCGCGCAATCGCCGATAGGTAAGGGAGGGGTGGTAAAACCCGGTTTCAACCCGTATGCTACCCGCGATACCCATTTACCAGCGGCGGGCAATCCACAACGCGTCGGCCCCGCGGATTCGGTGAACGATCGGGATTCTTGATGCCCTGGAATCCTGCTGCGATCCGGATCGGGATTGTAAGGATGAGAGCTTAAGCATGGTCACGAGAATCAAAAGCGTCAATGTTGGACAACTTGGCCGCATCTCCCGCAAGCGCACCGGGGGCAAGGCGAGTGCTGGAGCCGGCAGTGCGAACGCCGCGTCGCGGGGGGATGACGCCAATTTCTCCTCGGGAGCCCGGGTCATGGGGTTGGCAAGCGAGGCGATCGAAAGCGCCCCGGAAGTGCGGGTGGAGTTGGTGGAACCGATCCGCGAGGCCTTGGCCGGAGGACGCTATCAGGTCTCCAGCCTGGAGGTGGCGGATAAAATTTTACGTCAGGTCTTGATGGAACGTAAAAAATCCATTTGAATTGCTTGGTATGGATTTGCCCATGTCATCCTCTTCCTTCGACACGGTTGCCGAAACGCAACGTTTGACCTCCCTGCTCGATCCGATGATCGGCCTGTTCGAGCGTCTGTTGCCCCTGTTGGAGCAGGAACGAATGGCGTTGAAGGAGCGCAATCCCGATCAACTGGAGGGCGCGACCCGTCGGGTCGAGGAGGTGTTGGTCGAGATCAAGCGGCTGGACCTTTCGCGTCAGGCGCAGGCATTGCGTCTGGCCCAGGCGTTGGGATTGAAGGAGGAGGCGCTGAGTCTCAAGGATCTGGACAAGGCCATGGGGGGCAATACCGGGCTTTTGTCCTATCGGCAACGACTGCGCGATTCGATCGAGCGCGCAGAGCGTTCCAATCGCGAGAATCAGGCGATTTTCAAAGGCGTACTGGTGGCAACCGAGGCCATGTTGCGTGCCCTCAAGGGGAGTGCGCAGGGTCAGCCGACCGCCTATGACCGGCGGGGTTTCAGACAGAGTGGACCGGGTTATCACTTTCTATCCAAGCAGTTCTAACAACCCAATGGCGATGGGTGGAGCGCACTCCGGGGTGGGGAGACCCTGGCGGTGTCGTTTTGTCCTCGCGCCCAGGGAGGGGATGGTTCCATGTTGATATTGACGCGCAGAATCGGTGAGAGCCTGAATATCGGTGATGAGATCAAAATCACCCTGTTGGGCATCAAGGGCAACCAGGTGCGCATCGGTATCGACGCCCCCCGCGATGTCGAGGTACATCGCGAGGAGATCTACGACAAGATCAAGCGCGAAACCCGCAAGGCCAACACCAAGATGTCGACCGACACCCTGGACGCGGCCTCCCGCATCCTCTCTCGAACCTGACTCGCCTCGCGGTGGTGTAAATCTTTGTGGACGCGACCTTGAAAATGCGATAAAATTCCTTTCAAGGCATAACGTGTTCCTCATGACATCGGGAGTCCACCATGACCACCGCCGTGATCACCTTCGACACCCTGGCCTTCGTAAAGGAGTTGGAGATCGCTGGCGTGCCCGCGCCTCAGGCTGAGGCACAGGTGCGTGCCTTGACCAGCGTCTTGCAGCAGGTGGAGGAGTCGCGTTCCAAGGAGTTGGCCAAGAAAGGGGATGTACTATCCATCAAGAATGACATCGTGCGTTTGGACAACAAGATCGATTTTGTCGAGGCCAATCTCAAAACTGTGATCGAGTCATCCAAAGCCGATATCCTTAAATGGGTCGCTGGTATGTTCGTCGCGCAAACGGCTCTGATCCTCGGTGTGCTGTTCGGATTGCTCAAAGGCCCCACGTTTCCATCGGTACATCCATCTCCCGTGGCCCAGGAGATGCGCCTTCCGGCTCCCGTGACCCCGAATCCGACAGCGCTTCCGCCGGCGCGGTAGTCGGGTCTTGATATCGCAACCACTCAAAGAAGCGTCAATTTTTTTTAAGGCCGTGTGCAAGATGTGAGCGTTGTTTCCAAAAGGCGGAAACGACGCTCGCGAAGGCGGCGTGCGGCGCATTTTTCTAGAAAAGGCGCGAAAAATGCTTCTTGAGAAGAGCGCGCTTAAGTCAAAACCTAACGTTAAAGGCAAAGTCAAAACCCTGGGAGAGGAATCTCCCAGACCCTCTCTTTTTTTTCACCAGTAACGAACCATTTCAAGTTCGGTGGTTGGGAAGGTTGCCATCGCTCAACAGAGCTTGGCGAAACTGCCGTTCGTCTGCTCCAGTCCCCACAACTCGCCGTTCTCCAGATCCGCCCACCAGCCATGCAGTTCGAGCCGTTCGCGCCGCACCCGCTCGGCGATCCACGGATAGCTCATCAGATTCTGAATGGAGAGCGCAATGGTCGCCTGTTCGATCTTTGCGGTCGAAAGCGGGCTGTGATCGATACTTTCGGCTTGCAACCGCTCCACGGCGCTTTTGCCGATCGAGACCCACACCCCCAGGAACTCCCGATCGTCTACCGGTTGCCGGGCCAGACGTACCAGTTCGTGAATGCCGCCGCACTGCGAATGGCCCAGCACCACGATGTGGCTGACCACCAGGTCACGCACCGCGAATTCGAGCGCGGCGCTGACCCCGGAATGGGTGCCGCCGGGTTCGTAGGGGGGCACGAGGTTGGCCACGTTGCGCACCGTGAAGACATCACCCGGCTCGAAATGGAGCATGATGGCCGGATCAACGCGGGAGTCCGAACAGCCGATCAGCATGATCGGGGGGTGCTGTCCATCCTTGACGAGCGATTCGAACAGCTCTCCGCGCTGCTCGTAATAATAGGCGTGAAACCCTTTGAAGCCGGCAATGAGACGTCTGATGATGTTTTGGGTGGTCATGTGCGCGCTCGTTGGGAGAGGGGTGACATGGCATGATCAGCGCATATCCATCTTGATGACCGTCAAAGTGTACCCGATGACAAGGGGAGGGGACAAGCGGCATGAATGGCAGCGCATCTTTCCGTTGGAATGGTAAGATCCCGGAAGTGTGTGACGATCTTGCTCGATCGGGGATGGATCTGTCATACTGTTCCATTCAAGTGGATTTTATTGCGATCCTTCCTCAAGAATCGGCACGATCCGGAGATCAGACACCCCATGAGACGCGCATCCATAGAACCAGTCATTAATCCCGTCGATCTTTCCGGCTGTGGTGAGTTGCCCGATTGCCCCCTGGTCAATGTCGCGCGTGTGGCAGGCGTTGCCGATGAGGCGTTGTTGCGCTATTTGGAGGAGGCCAACACCGTTTCGGGCGATGGACGTATCCGCCTGGGTGTGTTGATTCGTGCAGCCTTTACCCTGTTGGGACGCAAGGAGAATCAAGCGGCGTTGTTGCGTCAGCAACTGTCCGCGACCCTGGATCGCGAGCGTCAGTTGTCCGAGACCTTGCGGGCCGGCTTGCTCGGCTCCGGCGTGGCGATGTCCCATGTGGAGCCCTCGCGAGTCAGTGATTTTGGAACGTCGCCACCATCCGCACCAGTGGTGGAACCGGTCAAGTCCACCGCAGGTAAAAAGAAAAAAAAGAAATGAAACCGCACCCGGCTTGGAATATGTAAACCGCAACCATCACGGGATGCGTAGTTCCATTAATGGGGGTCCAGGGGGATTATCCCCCTGGTGGGATCCAAGGGCAAAGCCCTTGGGACTTTGTTTTTGACTTTAGCGCGCTCTTCAAAAGAAGCATTTTTTGCGCCTTTTGCGAAAAATGCGCTGCGCGCCGCCTTCGTGAGCGGCGTTTCCGCTTTTTGGAAACGACGCTCACATCTTGCACTCAAGCCTTGCAAAAAACTACGCATCCCAAAGCAGGTGCGGTTTAGTTTTTATTGAAAAAAAGAGAGGGTCTGGGAGATTCCTCTCCCAGGGTTTTGACGTTCCTCAAGTCGACGGCAAATTGGTCTCAGCTCTTGTCGTGTGGTGAGATGTTCTGTGATACGCATTGCGCATGCTTCTGCATGATCTCCTCCAGTTTGGCCCAGATCACCTCCATGGGGGCCGGCTTGCCCAGATAGGCATCCGCGCCGGCAGCCAGGCAGTGCGCTTCATCATCGGGCAGGACATTGGCGGTCAACACCAGAATCGCCAGATCGGCATGACGCGGATTGGCGCGCAACACCCGCATGGTCTCCAAACCATCCATCTCGGGCATGCGAATGTCCAACACAATGGCGCGAATCTCGGGATGGGCCGCGATCTCCTGCATGGCGCGCGCGCCGTTGGCTGCCAGCAGCACATGCTCGACCCGTTTCTGCAAGCCGCTGGCAATGGAAAAGGCCATGCGCATGTCATCGTCCACAACCAGTACCGTGACCGGTTGACCATCGATAAGAAACGGTTTCGGGGGTTCCACGACCTCTGGACCTGGCGTCGGCGTGTCTGTGTGAGCGTATGCTTCCTCCCCACGTTCCCTTTCAAAAGAGCCTTCCGCATCGTCCCAAATGGAAGCCTCCTGCGTGCGCAGCAAAGGCAGCAGCGGACGATCCAGTTCCGGCAGGGTCAGCTTGAAGCAACTGCCCACCCCTTCGCGACTCTCCACTTCGATCACCCCGTGCAGGATTTCGGTGAGTTTGCGTGCGATCGACAACCCCAGACCCGTTCCGCCATACTTGCGACTCATCGCCCCGTCGAGCTGCCGGAAGCTCTCGAAGATCAACTCCTGTTTGTCACCCGGGATGCCGATGCCGGTATCGGCCACTTGAAAGCAGAGCACGTTCTGGCTGCCGTGTGCCGGATGCGCGTGCTGCTCCGCTCGACGAATCTTGAGCGTGACCGAGCCCGACTCGGTGAATTTGACCGCGTTGGAGAGAAAATTGGTCAGAATCTGCTTCAATTTGGCGCCATCGCAGATGAACGTGTCGGGAAGATCGTTGGTCAACTCGCTGGACAACTCGATCCCCTTGTTGCGGGCGATCGCCCGGAAAGGATCCAGAATCTCGCGTGCGAAACGCGCCAGAGGCACAGTTTCCGCCGTCAACTCCATGCGTCCGGCCTCGATTTTGGAGAGATCAAGGATGTCGTTGATCATGTTCAACAGATCACGGCCACTCTCCTGGATCACCCGCAGCGACTCCAGCTGTTCGGAGGTCAGATTGTCATCCCGTGACAGGAGTTTGGAGAGGATCAGCACACTGTTCAACGGTGAGCGCAATTCGTGCGACATGTTGGCCAAAAACTCCGATTTGGCGCGATTGGCCGACTCCGCTGCATCGCGGGCGCGCAGCATCACCATCTCCACCTGTTTGCGGATGGTCACGTCGCGCACCACCCCGGAACTGCCGATCGGTGTGCCATGGGTATCGGTGATGACCGAAAGATAGACCTCCACCCACACCAGATCGCCGTTGCCGCGCACCCCCCGATACTCATCCTGGATATAGTGCAATTCGCCGCGCATCAACCTGGAAAATTGATCCAGGAAACGCTCCCGGTCATCCGGATGGACGTGGTGCAGGAAGGGGCGTCCCAGCGACTCCTCGACCGTGTAACCGCTGATCTCCTCCCAGGCCGGATTGAGAAAACTCCAGTGTCCCTCGGCATCGGTCTGGAAGATGATATCCTTGACGTTCTCGACCATCTGTCGATACCGTTTCTCCGCCCGGTTCAATTCGGAGGCGATCTCCTCGGCCTGTTGTTGCACGCGCTCCTTCTGTCCGGAGAGCGACAGCACGATTAAGAACAACAACAGATCGATGAGCATGCCCAACAGCGCGATGATCAACGGCTGCCAGCTTTCGACCTCCCGCTCAAACGCCGGGCGACTGGAGAAATGGGCCAGCCATATCCGTCCGCCGGGCAGTTCCAGACGGCTTTCACGGTTGAAACGTGCAGCCTGTGAAGAGGTCTTAACGACAGAAGCGCGCGTGGTGTGCAAGCGATGCGTCGCATCGGGTCGGTCGCCGTCGTAGAGTTCAAAATCGAGATCCGGCACGCCGTGTCCGAGAATCCCTTCCATCAGATCGCGCATCCGGAACGGACTGTAGACGAAGCCCAGCAGTGCCTGGCGACGCGCCTCCAGGGTATCGACGGGCATGCCGGTCCGATAGACCGGCAGATACATCAAAACCCCTTGCTGGACATCCTGTTCGGTCTCCTGGACCAGGGTGACCGGTCCGGACAATGCCGGTTGTCCCGAATCGCGCGCCTGCTCCATGGCCGCGCGCCGAACCGGTTCGGACCACATGTCGTAGCCGAAGGCGCGCAGGTTGCGACCGGTGAACGGCTCCAAGTAGAGGATGGCACTGTACTGCGCGCGCTCCCCCCCAGGATGTACGGCAAAATCCGCAAATCCCTGCGAGCGGATCTCCTCGATCAGCCCCGCCTTGCGTTCGGGCGCGAACAGGTGAGAAAAGCCGATCCCTTGAATGCCGGGCCAGTAGGTCTCGATCTGTAACGTGGCGACATAACGCCGCCAGTCGTCGCGGCTGACCTGGCTTACGGCATGGAACAGCCCCTGTCCGCCGCGCAGCACCTGCTCGTATTCGCGCATGCGTTTCAAGATCGACCACTTGGCATCCTCGACCGTGAAGGCGAACCGCTCCCGGGCGCGCTGCTCCTGATAGACGTTGGCGGTGTGCCAGGCCAGGATGGTGATGATCACGGAAAATGCCAGGATCACCCATCCGGCGACTTTGCCATGCAACCACTCCATGCGGAAGCGGGCGCGCGTACCGGTGCTCATGACATCTCCATGCCCAACGATAGGCCCCGCAGGGCGTCGAGCAGCATCTTCTTGCGGATCGGTTTGGAGAGATACAACGAACAGCCGGCCTCGCGACTGCGCTCCATCTCCCCTTCCATGGCGTGCGCCGACAGGGCGATGATCGGCATGGGTTCGCGTCCCGCCTCGATCTCCCAGGCGCGGATCAGGCGTGTGGCGCTGTAGCCGTCCATGCGCGGCATCTGCACATCCATGACCACGACATCGAATTGGGCGGTTTTCACCTGTTCGAGCGCCTCGACACCATCGTTGACCATCGTGATGTGGTGGGGGGTCCGCGACAGATAGGCCTCGAACAAGACGCGATTCTCTTCGACATCCTCGGCCAAAAGGATCCGCAACGGACGTTCCGTCTGCCCATCGGGCAACGGTTTTTGCGCCGTTTCGGTAAGGCCTTTCTTGATCTTGGCGCGCCGAACCGGCAACACGAACCGGAACAGGCTCCCCTCACCAATCCGACTCTCCACCCAGATCCGGCCCCCCATCAACTCCACCAGCCGGCGGCAGATCGCCAAACCCAAACCCGTGCCCCCATAGCGGCGGGTGATCCAGGCATCTCCTTGCGTGAACTGCTCGAAAATAGGGCCTGCCTGCTCCTCGGGAATGCCGATGCCGGTATCCGCGACCTCGAACAGCAAGCTCTCCTTCGTCGCGTCGTACCAGGAGAGTCCGACATCCACCCGCCCAAAGTGGGTGAATTTGATCGCATTGCTCAACAGGTTCAACAATACCTGACGCACGCGCCCGTCGTCGCCCAGAATCGTCTCCGGAAGCCCTGTCGCGATCACCTCGCCCAACACCAACCCTTTCTCCTGCGCGGCCATGCGCATCAGCCGGGTGGTCTCCTCCATTACCTGCACCGGCGAGAAGGGTAGATCCACCAGCGTGAACCGTCCGGCATCGATGCGTGAGAAATCCAAGACATCGTTGATCACGCCGAGCAGCGCCTTGCCCGAATGGTGCATGGTCTCGACATAACGGCGCTGTTCTGCCTGGAGCGGGGTTTCCAGCAGCAGCTCCGACATGCCCAGCACCACATTCATCGGCGTGCGGATTTCGTGACTCATCGCCGCCAGAAAATCCCCCTTGGCGCGCGCCGCCTGCTCGGCCTGCTCCTTGGCCAGCCGCAACTCGGTTTCGGCCTGCTTGCGCTCGGTGATGTCGCGGAATGCGATCACCGCCCCGCAGATCTCCCCATCGCGCACGATCGGAGAGGCGATCAACGCCACCGGGAAGCAGCTGCCATCCTTGCGCCACAACCAGTCGGTATCGGTATTCACCACCTGGCCCTTGTTGAGCACGTCGCACATGAAACAATCCGAGGCCAAAAACATCGAACCATCCGGATAGGAGTGGTGGAACAGAAGATGCGACGGTTTGCCCAACACCTCTTCGGTGCGCCAGCCGAGAATCCGCAATGCGGTCGGATTGATGAACGAGATGCGCCAATCCCGCCCGACCATGTACAACCCTTCGGCCAGAGTCGCGGTGATCTCGCTCAAACGCTGCTCGTTCTCTGCCAGGGCTGCCTCGGCACGCATCCGTTCGGTGATGTCGGTGAAGATCCAGACCCGTCCACGCATCCCTCCGGCCTCGGACAAGGGGGCCGAATAGCGATCGAACACCCGACCATCGGTGAAGTGCAGGATGTCCAGATCGATCTCGTTGGTGTCGTAAATCGTCTGTACCCGCGCCAGGAATTTGTCCGGTTCTTTCAGCTGTCGAATCGCATAGCGCAACAGGGTATCATCCCGCCCTTCGAGCAGCAGATCCCCCGGAATGTGCCACATCTCCCGGAAACGGGCATTGGTGCGCAGGATCGAGCCGTCCCGATCCACCACCAGAATGCCGTTGCGGGTCGACTCGAAGGTGGCGCGCAACAGCGCTTCACTCTTGCGCAACCGGCTTTCGGTCTCGATCCGTTGCTGGCGCTCCGCGTACCCTTCGATGATCCGGGCGCTGGCTGCCACCACCGGGGCCAAGTAATCGATCAGCGTCTGGGCATATCCCGTCTGCCTGTTGGCCAGTCCCAGTACTGCCAGGATCTCGTTCCCCCGTTTGATCGGCATGCCCATCAAGGCGTGAATGGGGGGGTGATCGTTCGGCAGGCCGCATTGGGTGGGATCATGGAAGGCATCGTTGGCAAAGAGTGCCTGGCCGGTGGCGATCAGACGCGAAAACAGACAGAGATCCCCGACGATGCACCACTCCGAACTGCTGCCGCGACCAGTCGCAGCCAAGGTTCCTTTTTGTGCGTGGTGTGTCGACACGGCCAGATAGGTCAGTTTCACCGCGTCATGCGCATCCTGATCCACCCTGGCGATGAATCCGTAGGCGCTTTCGGTGAGTTTGAGAATCTCTGTCAGCAGGGTCTGGAACAGCTCGTCGGGGGAGGACTCCTCGATGAACAACCCCTGAATCCGGTTGATGCAGGCGATCTGCAACTGCAATTGATGCTTGGCGAGCGTCAGTTCGGTCTCGGCCAAGCGACGGGCCTCGATCTCTTGCGCCATGGACTCCTTCTGGGCATGCTGCTGGGTCATATCCCGGCCCGCAGCATGAATCACGCGGCCATCGAGCGCACCGGTCCATTCGGTCCAGATCACCTGTCCGGAACGATGAATCAAGCGCAAGGAGAACAGACCGGGTTCACCGCCCTTGAAGACCCGCTGAATTTCGGCAAACGCCGTCTCCCGATCTTCGGGGTGCATGCAGGCATCGAGCGGCATGGCTGCCAGCTCCTCGCAGGTGTATCCCAAGGTCTCGGACAGGGCCGGATTGAAGCGCAACAGCTCGCCCTCATCCCCCAGCGTACAGAAGAGATCGGGCGACAGGCGAAAGAAGCGGTCGCGCTCCTCTTCGGCGGCGATGCGCTGTCCGATCTCCTGAAAGAGTTGGGTGTGCACCTTCTCCATGCGTTCGGACCGTTCGCGCAGACGCAGATTGCTCAAGCCCAGCTCGGAGATCATCGACACCAGTTGACGATCGTAGTCGATGATCCCCTGAACCTTGTCGCGCGAGAAGACCGGCACTTTGGCGAGCGCGGCCATGTAGTCGTCCGGATCAAAACCGAACTCATGGGCCTGAGCGAGGAAGAACGCCCGATCGAGCGGTTCGTGTTCGTAGAGGAACTGTCCGAGAAAGCAGGTGGCCAGGTGCTGGCCATCCACCAGGACGGGAATGGCCAGATCCCAGAGGCCATTCAAACATTTGTATTCGATGTAACCATTGGGGGGCAGGGAGGGGAGGCTTTGCACGATGAAATGGTCGCTGGTCTGACATCTTTTCCGGCAGACCGGGTGGATGCGGTGGAAATAGGTACAGATATCCTGCCAGCCGGTGGCTGCGAGCACCTGGCCATCCACGCCGATGATGCCGATGGGGATGCCGGAGACCCGGAACAGGGCTTCGGCCATGCGCTGAATTTGGTGCGGATCGACCAGATCCGACAGACTGATACCCACGGCTCTTCTCCCTGACCTAAGCCCACCTCGGTATCTTTGTATTCTAGCGCATCCTTGCGATGCGGCAAGAAGATTATCCACAAAGATTACAGCGCCCACAGAAGCAGAGCATACCGTCCGCCTTTGCCGATCAAGACCCAGAAGAGAAAACGCCAGAAAGGGACGCCCAGCATCCCGGCGGCAAAGGTCAAGGGGTCGCCGATCACCGGCACCCAGGAGAACAGCAGGCTCCATTCGCCCTGGGTGTGAAAGCGCTCTTTGCCTTTTTGCAAGGTTTCGACATCGATGGGGAACCATTTTTTTTCTTGAAAACCCAGACAGAAACGGGCGAGGAGCCAGTTGACCACCGCACCCAGCACGTTGCCGGAGGTGGCTGCGATCCAGAGATGCCAAGGGTCGAAGGCGCCGCCAAGAATCATGGCGGCCAGGAGCGCCTCGGAGGAGAACGGCAGAATGGTTGCGGCCAGGAGGGAGGCGGCAAACAGGGAGAGGAGTCCTGAATCCATGCCCATGAGCTGTTTTTGTTGGCCTTGATTAAAAAACGCATGAATCCTTTGAACGCGATCGGAAACACGCTCGCTCGATCAGTCTACCATGAGCGGAAGTGCTGTTGTCCATGGTATTTGTTTTTGAACGGTAATCGGAACGAACCACGGCTCATTCGTTCTTGAAACAAGGGGTAGGTGACGGGGCTGGGAATTGCCGGGAGTCGTCCGCTTAAAGAATCATGCGTGCGATGCATGCCACGGGTTGCAATATTTTTGACAATTCGCTATGATTATCTGCTGTTTTGTTGGTCCTTAGAAGGCAGGAAACGGCTGACCGGTTGGTGAAACGGCATCCCGATCCCTCCGATCCTTCCAAAAAAGACGCGGATTGTCAGGCCCATGTCCATCGAAAAAATGCGCATCTTTTCCGGCACCGCCAACCCCGAACTGGGACGCCGCATTGCGGAGTACCTGTCGGTGCCCATGGCCAATGCCACGGTTCGCCGTTTCGCGGACGGAGAAATTTTCATCCAGATCGATGAAAACGTGCGCGGACGCGATGTCTTCGTGGTGCAACCCACCTCGAATCCGGCCAACGATCATCTGATGGAACTGCTGATCATGGTCGATGCGCTGCATCGGGCTTCGGCGGGACGTATCACGGCGGTGATCCCCTATTATGGCTACGCCCGCCAGGATCGCAAGGAGGCCGGACGCACCCCGATCACCGCCAAGCTGGTGGCCGATCTGCTGCACGCTTCCTGCGTCAATCGGGTCTTGACGCTCGACCTGCATGCCGGACAGATCCAGGGGTTCTTCAACATGCCGGTCGACAACCTCTACGCCACGCCGGTGCTTCTGGCTGCGGTGCGCAAGTGGGGAATCGAGAATGCGGTGGTCATCTCCCCGGATATCGGCGGCGTGGTGCGGGCGCGCTCCTACGCCAAACGGCTGCACGTCGATTTGGCGATCATCGACAAACGCCGTCCGGCACCGAATGTCGCTGAAATCCATCACATCATCGGCGAGGTGGAGGAGAAGCACTGCATCATCGTCGACGACATGGTCGATACCGCCGGCACCATGATCAAGGCTGCCGAGGCCCTGCTCAAACATGGCGCGCTGTCGGTCTCTGCGGTCTGTTCGCATGGCGTGCTCTCCGGTTCAGCGGTGCAGCGCATCAACGCTTCGGTTCTCTCGCGTCTGCTGGTCACCGATACCATCCAGCTGTCGCCCGAGGCCCTGGCCTGCCCGAAGATCGAGGTGCGCAGCGTGGCCCCGCTGCTCGGCGAGGCGATCCGGCGCATCTGCGATGAGGAGTCGGTCAGTTCGTTGTTCGTGTGATTTCCGTCGTGGGGGGTGAGGGGGGTCTCCCCCTGTCATGCAAGTTTATGCGAGTAATGGAATTTTTTGGCTGGATCCCGGCATTTTTCAAGGCCGGGGTCCGATCATCTTTTCTCTAGGAGTTTTAACATGGCGATCATTCAGGCACAAACCCGTGAAGGTCTCGGCAAGGGGGCTTCACGCTTCATGCGCCGCCAGGCGCGCGTTCCGGCGGTTCTGTATGGCGGCACGCGGCAGAATCGTAACCTCTCCCTGGATCAAAAGGAGCTCCTCAAGCTGCTGGAGACCGAAGGCTCTGGCCTGCGCACCCATCGCCAGGATATGGTGATCGATGGCGACATCCGCGTGGCGGTGCTGTTGCGCGACTATCAGATCCATCCCCTGTCGGGCCTGCCGGTGCATGTGGATTTCATGCGCTTTGATCCCAACCAGATCATTCAGGTCGAAGTGCCGATTCGCATCAGGGACGAGGAGATCTGCCCGGGCCTCAAGGCCGGTGGTGTGCTCGAGTTCATCCAGAAGGATGTCGAGGTGCAGTGCCGTGCCGATGATCTGCCGAACTTCCTGGAGGTTTCGATAGCCAAGCTCGACATCGGTGATGCGATCCATGTGCGCGATCTGCCGTTGCCCAAGGGCGTGCACATCAACGCCGACGACAATTTCACCGTGATCACGGTGGCCGGCGTTCAGGGCGAGGCTGCCGAGGAGGCGATCGCGGGTTGATCGCCTGGATGATGGCGGATCCCGGAAACGTGCGGGAGAGCGAATGTGAAGCTTCTGGTGGGGCTGGGTAACCCTGGCGCGACCTACGCCCGGACGCGGCATAATCTGGGATGGGATCTGCTGCTCGAAATGGTCCGCCATTTCAATCTGCCAGCCGGCAGCAAACGGTTTTCCGGGCTGTTCGGGGATGGTCGCGTCGAGGGCGAACGGCTTTTCTGGCTGATTCCGGAAACCTATATGAACCTCTCCGGGGAGGCGGTGGGCGCTGTGGTTCGTTTTTACCGCCTGGCTCCGGAAGAGGTGATTGTCCTGCATGATGACGTGGATCTCGCCTGCGGCAAGGTGCGCATGAAGATCGGTGGCGGCAACGGTGGCCACAACGGCTTGAAATCGATCCAACAGCATTTAAACTCCCCGGATTTCATGCGTATTCGTCTCGGCGTGGGACGCCCGCCCGCAGGTGTGGATACCGCCAATTTCGTCCTGGCCGGTTTCACTCCCTCCGAACAACCCTTGCGCGATCACTTGTTGAACCATCTGCCGCCCATCCTGCCGTTGATCGTGCGCGGCGATCTGTCGGGTGCCATGAACCGTTTCAATCTCTCTCAACTTCCCGTACCCAAAGGGTCATCATAGGAGTCCCCCCATGGCCGTCCGCTGTGGCATCGTGGGATTGCCCAACGTGGGCAAGTCGACCATTTTCAACGCTTTGACCGCCGCTGGCGCAGAGATGGCCAACTATCCGTTCTGCACCATCGAACCCAATCAGGGAACCGTGGCAGTCAACGATCCGCGCCTGGAGGCCTTGACCGCGCTGCTGCGTCCAAAACGCAAGGTGCCGGCAGTGATGGAGTTTCTGGATATCGCCGGTCTGGTGCGCGGAGCGAGCAAAGGGGAGGGGCTGGGCAATCAGTTTTTGGGGCACATCCGTCAGGTCGAGGCTGTGGCGCATGTGGTGCGCTGTTTTGTCGACGACGACATCACCCACGTACACGACAAAGTCGATCCGGCGCGTGACATTGAGATCATCGACACCGAATTGATGCTGGCGGATATGGCCTCCCTGGAAAAACGGCACAAATCGATCGTGCAGAAGGCCCGATTCGGCGACAAGGAGTCCAAGGATCTGGTGACGCTCTACGAATCGCTCATGGCCGGACTCGATCAGGGGGTGCCGGTGCGTCGGCAGAAGCTCTCCCCGGCGGATAAATCATCGATCCGGGATCTGTTTCTTTTGACCGCCAAACCGGTGATGTACGTTTGCAACGTTGCGGATACCGAGGTGGCTGCTGCGCAACAACCGGGTCAGCATGCGCTGGTCGATGCGGTACGCGCGATTGCGCAGGCAGAAGGGGCCGGGGTGGTGGCGATCTGTGGCACGATCGAGTCTGAAATTGCCGAGTTGTCGCCCGAGGAGTCACGCATTTTTCTGGATGACCTGGGGCTTGAAGAGTCCGGCCTGGATCGCATGGTCCGTACGGCCTATCATTTATTGGGTCTGATGACCTATTTTACCGCCGGGCCGCAGGAGACGCGCGCCTGGACCATCCCGCAGGGGGCGACCGCCTATGATGCCGCCGGGGCGATCCATACCGATTTCCAGCGCGGTTTCATTCGTGCCGAGGTGATCGCGTATCAGGACTACATGAGCGCCGGAGGCGAGCAGGGGGCCAAGGAGCGTGGTTTGATGCGGGTCGAGGGGCGGGAGTATCTGGTGGTGGATGGGGATGTGATGCATTTTCGTTTCAATGTGTGAGAATGATCGGAGTTATCGTTTGCTTCCATGATCCCGCACGCCGCCCCCCTGGAACACCATCCCGTCTCGCGCCTGGATCCGCGTCGCATCCGGCGTGCCCTGGGGCGTGCCGCACCGGTGGAGACGGATGATTTCCTCGCCTTCATCGATCGACAGCTGGTGGAGCGCGCCAGCGAAATCCGCATCGAACCCAAACGCATTCTTGAGTTGGCCCGCGTCCCCGGTCATGCGGCCCGACTGCTGCAAGCCCAATATCCCGATGCGTGGGTGACCAGCCTCGGCCTGGCCAAACCGCACGCCGAGGGGCATTCACTCCGCGCCTCTCCCGAACAGCGCCTGCCGATGATCCTGGTCGGGGATCCGGTGCGACTGCCTTTTCCAGCCGATTGTTTCGATCTGGTGATCGCCAATCTGACGCTGCACTGGTCAGCGGACGCGTTGCGCGCCGTAAAAGAGCTCCGTCGGGTGCTCAAACCCGGTGCACCGCTGTTGCTGGCCACCATGGGGCCTGCTACGCTTGGTGAATGTCGCACGATTCTGGCTGAAATCGACCTGGCGCATCATGGTCGGGTCTGGACACGCATCCAGGAGTTCCACTCCCTGCCGGATCTGGGGGATTTGCTGGGCATTGCCGGGTTGTCGCGTGCCGTGGTGGATCGTGAGATGCTCAAGCCGCGTTTCGCCGATGTCGAGAGCCTGCTTTATGAACTGCGTCGCATCGGCGCGACCAATGCGCAGCGTCAACGTCCTGCCGGATTGATGGGCAAGGGGACCATCCGGGAGTTGGAGCAGCGCTATCGCCAGCAGTACGGCAATGTGCAGGATCAAACAGTGCCAGTCACCCTGGAGATTCTCTTCGGCCATGCCTGGAAGTCGTCAAGCGTGGCAGTGGATCGTCATCAACCCATCTCATGAGCAATCGAGTGAACCGATATGTCCGAAACCTCCCCGAATCCGGATGGCGATTTTTTGAAAAAGCTCACCGTGCTTTATGTCGAGGATGACCCGGATATCCATCTGCTACTCGATCGGGTGATCCGGGCACACTGCGGGGAGTTGATCACCGCCCGCGATGGCGAGGAGGGGTTGCGTCTGTTCGAGCTCAAACGTCCGGACATCATCGTTACCGACATTCTGATGGCCACGCTCGACGGGTTGGCCATGACCAAGCTGATTCGCGATCTGGAACCGGAGGTGCCGATCATCGTCACCACGGCCCACAGTGACGCCGAGTTTTTCATGCGTTCGATCGATCTGGGGATCGATCGGTACGTGCTCAAACCCACCGATCCCCAAATCCTCGTCAAGGCGCTGCAACACTGTGCCCGGTTGCTGTGGCGACGACGCGAGACCGAATCGGCCAATCGTTACGTCCGTTTTCTGCTTGATATTCAACCCAATCTTCTGCTGGTCACCCATCACGACCGGTTGGAGTATATCAACCGTGCATTTCTGAATCTGTTGGGTTATCAAACCCTGGAGCAGTTTCTGGCCAGTGGTGCGCGCCTCGGCGATCGTTTGTTGGATCGAACCGGCAAGCCGCTGTTTGAAGCCGGCGCGGAGCCGGGTCCGGATCCGGGTTTGAGCGTGCTTTTGCACGCCTCGCGGGAGCACAGCGTGGTCTATTTGCGCGGTGCCGATCAGCCGGAGGCCATCCCGACCCCGTTCGCGATCACCTCCAACCCCTTGCCGGAGTTGAACCGTTATATTTTTTCCTTCTCGGATGTCACCCACCTGGAACAGGAGAAGCAGCAGCTTGAGATTCAAGCCTTCACCGATCCTTTGACCGGCACCTGCAACCGTGCCCGTCTGCAAGGGGTGCTTAATGCTGAGTTGCGACGCGCGCATCGTCACGAGATCCCCTTGTCAATCATTTTGTGCGACATCGACCATTTCAAACGGATCAACGACGGTTTTGGTCACCAGGTGGGCGATGACGTGCTGCGCCAGGTCTCGGCGTTGATGACCTCCAATATTCGTGCTGAGGATATCCTGGCCCGCTGGGGGGGTGAGGAGTTCATGATCGTCTCGCCGCAAAACGACATGGAGAGTCAACGTCTGCTGGCCGAAAAGCTGCGCGGTTTGATCGAGAATACCCAGTTCCCGACCGTGGGGCGGATCACCTGCAGTTTCGGGGTGGCGCAGCGACAGGAGGAGGATACGATCCGGATCTTGACCGAACGGGCCGATCGGGCGCTCTACGCTGCCAAAGAGGGTGGACGCAATCGGGTGGTGGCAAGTAGAGATTGAGGGGGTGGGCCGAGAACCGGAAGGAGGGGGCGCTTGTTTTTCATGGTACAAGTCAGGAATTTTGGGGTGATGCTGCGGTAACGTTCCGGGTTTTTCCCATGGATCTGGGATCGAGGGAAGCGTGTTGAGCCATCATGATCGCACTCTTCTACGGCCCATGACTCGACGTCAGCTGTTGAGTCGGGCTGTCGGGGCTACGCTTTTTGGACTGATGCCGTACCGGTCTGTTTGGACAGAGGAGAAGAGCACTCCAGCCTGTCGTTTCACGGCTGCCTATCGAGCGGTGCAACGCTATGGAAGCGTGAAACGGACAGCTGACTCGCCTGTGCACATCCTGCGGGAATTTTCGCTGCAGGGTGAATCCTTGTTGTTGACGCTCGATCCTGAGTCGTTGACCACTGCCATCCTGCCGCTTGAGGCGGTTACATTTCTGGATGAACCACCCGACTTGGCTGTGCAAAGCCGCTATGCCCGTCTATTGACAAGGCAGATGGTGCCACCGCATCCATTGGTGAACGCAGGTCTGCGGCGCGCGGATCATCCGATCGACGGAGTATGCCTGACCATTGATCTTTGTCCTGCTCCCAAGCCTATGGAATATCGTTTGTTCGAGGCGTTGATGTCTGATGATCTGTCGCGTCCGGTTCCGTTGGCGATCGCCGTGTCCGGCGGGTGGATGCGCAGGCACGAAAGGGATTTTGCCTGGCTTTGTGCCCGGCACGCCGAAGGTGACTTTTCAATCACCTGGATCAATCATTCGAATACCCATTTTTACGATGCCGCGCGTCACAATAGAGAGAATTTTTTCTTGGCCAATGGCAGTGATCCGCAATGCGAGGTGCTGGCGCTTGAATGGGAGTTGATCAGAAGAGGCGTGACCCCGCCACCGTTTTTCCGGTTTCCGGGGTTGGTCTCCTCCTCCGGACTGCTCAAGGAGTTGACCGAATTGGGCCTGTTGGTCATTGGGTGCGAGACGGTTGTTGCCGATGGGGCGCCAATTCGTTCCGGGGGGATCATTTTGCTGCACGGTAACGGCAACGAGCCGCGCGGAGTGGATTTTTTTCTACACCACCTCAGGTCGCCAAAAAAAATCCAACTCGTTTCATTGCCAGAACTTTTTCGCCTTCATCCCGGATGATCGACGGGACAGACGGTGTGATTTCCGTATTCCATGTCAAGAACAAACCTTGCCACACGCGCCAACGGATGGCAAAAACGATCCGTTGACCTCGGGTGGAGCGGATTGCAATCCAGATCCACTGGTTTCCACTGATTTTCCAGGGTGTTGCCGTGAATGGTTTCTTGCGGATTTTTGCCATCCTCCTTTTGCTGGGGGTGGGTGTTGCCGGATGTCAGAAACAGCCGGTCGAAGAACTCGCGGATACGGTCAAGAAATCCACGACCGATGAGATCGACGAACGAACCGATGGGGGGAGTTTGCGTTCGGTTTCCTGGTCGGAGATTCCGGATGAGTTGTTCAAGGATGGGATGATCCAAACCTGGGGTGAGGCGTTGGAGCAGAGTGCGCTCTATTATCGCCGTATTGCCCCGGAGCAGGAGTTTGTCTTCGGCTCCTATAAGGTGAGTGCAGCACGCATGCATCAAGCGACACTCGAATTGGCCGAATTGGCCAAATCGGGCGATCGGGTTGGATTGGAAAAGCTTTTGAAGGAGAAGTATCGTCTGTATCGGTCGATTGGAGGGAATTCAAAAGGCAATGTCCTGGTGACCGGCTACTACGAGCCGTTATTGCACGGATCCACCAAACCGTCGGCGCGCTATTTTTATCCGCTTTATCGCTTGCCAGTGGATCTGGTGAATTGTGAAACAGGAAAACGGATCTGTCGCAAGGAACGCGGCAAAGGCGTACCTTACTACACGCGCGCGCAGATCGATGGTGCTTTTTTTGCCAAACCGGAGGCCAAAAAGAGTGCATCCCCGTCGAAAGAGACCAAGAAATCATCCAAGGGCAAAGCCGCTGGAAAAACTGGAGCGAAATCCAGGCCAACGGGTCCGCTCGCCAACCGGGGATTGGAACTGGTCTGGGTCGACAATGCGATTGATGCCTTCTTTTTGCATATCCAGGGATCGGGTCGGGTGCAGATGGAGGATGGCCGTTTGATCCGCGTTGGCTATGCGGGCACCAATGGTCGCGCCTACAAGGGGATTGCTCAAATTCTGATCGATGAGGGCAAGATTCCTCATGAGGAGATGACGATGCCACGTCTACGTCAGTGGTTGATCGACCACCCCAGTGACCAGCAGCGACTCTTCTTTGCCAATGCCTCGTATGTTTTCTTTCGGGAAATGGCTGTGGATGCGGTCGGCAACATCAACGTGCCACTGACCAGGGATCGTTCGATTGCCACGGATCATCGTCTTTTTCCCAAGGGAGCCCCTGGGATTCTTTATACCACGCTGCCCAACATGGCTCAGGACGGCAAAACCGTGACCGGATGGCGTGCGGAGAACCGTTTCATCGTCAATCAGGATACCGGTGGTGCGATTCGCGGTCCGGGTCGGGTGGATCTCTTTTTCGGTTTTGATGAGAAGATCGAGTATCAGGCTGGCGTTATGAAACAGAACGGATCCAAGCTCTATTTCTTTGCCCCGCGCCCCGATGTCAAACCGCGCCCAGTTTGGTAAACCGCAACCATCACGGGATGCGTAGTTCCATTAATAGGGGTCCAGGGGGATTATCCCCCTGGTGGGATCCAAGGGCGAAGCCCTTGGGACTTTGTTTTTGACTTTGGCGCGCTCTTACAAGAAGCATTTTTCGCGTTTTTTGCGAAAAATGCGCCGCGCGCCGTCTTGGCTGCGGGATTGTTTTGCGCCTTTTGCAAAACAATCCCGCGAACATGGCCCAAGAACAAAGCTGCGTGACTAAAGGCTTTAAGGTTTAGTGACTGGCGTGCCAGCCCACGGGCCCGTCACATGTTGCCCCACGAGGATAATGGGGGGCGGTATCCGGTTTGTGTGTTGTTACGGCGTATCGGCCCAGAGCCAAGCCGCACCGCGTACACCGCTGGAGTCGCCGTATTGTGCCCGAACAAGGCGGGTGAGCGCGTGCGAGGCGAAAATGTGGCGTTTCCAGAGTTGCGGCACCTGTTCGTAAAGAAGCGGCAGATTCGACATCCCGCCACCGAGTACCACGACATGTGGGTCGATGATGTTGATTACCATCGCCAAGGCGCGTGCCAGCCGTTCCACGTATCGGTCAAGCAGTGCTTTTGCGACCGGATCCTGATCAAGCGCACGGTGTGCGATTTCGACAGGTTGAAGCAGCAATCCGCACGCCTTTTGATACTGCAGGCTTAAGGCCGGACCGCACAAAAAAGTTTCGATACACCCTGTTCGGCCACAATAACAGGCCGGTCCCGGACGTTCATCCTCATCCGGCCAGGGTAGGGCGTTATGACCCCATTCCCCGGCAATGGCGTTGGGGCCAGCCAGAATCTGGCGGTTGAAGACGATTCCGCCACCCACGCCTGTCCCGAGGATCACCCCCAATACCAAGGGTGCGTCAGCACCGGCGCCATCGGTCGCCTCGGATAGTGCGAAACAATCGGCGTCATTGGCCAATCGGATCGGACGATCGAGTCGCTGCTTAAGGTCGCTCGCCAGATTGTGGCCGATCAGACAGGTGGAGTTGGCATTCT
The DNA here is from genome assembly GCA_039908105.1 of Magnetococcus sp. YQC-9. Taxonomy (GTDB): domain Bacteria; phylum Pseudomonadota; class Magnetococcia; order Magnetococcales; family Magnetaquicoccaceae; genus Magnetaquiglobus. The sequence goes on along the minus strand of JAMOBI010000001.1, from coordinate 63,473 downwards.
GAACCACCCCGGTCACCGGTGAGACCGAACCGGGTATTCCCACACCGATCGGAATTTTGTTGGTGATCCCGAGGCACTTTTCGGCATCACCGACCAGTGCGCTCATGGCCTCCAGAGTGGCCGGATAATCCCCTTGCGGGGTGGGTGTACGTTCCCGATAGCGCATTGCGCCGTGCCGGTCGAGCACGACAATCTCAATTTTTGTCCCGCCCAAATCGATTCCCACTCTCATTGTTTTTCCAGAAAGCTTTTGATCAGGCGTGCTACTTCCATGCTCTTCTCAAGAAAGAACAGATGATCGGTCTCTTCGATGACATGGAGTTCCGCCTTCGGCAGTCGTTTGGCCAACAGTTGACCATTGGCTACCGGTACGAGCAGATCGAGCGCGCCGGAGAGGATCAGAGTCGGCATGGTCAGCTGTTCGAGTGGAATCGCCTCCGAGTTGAAGAATCGTGCCACGGCATCGTATTGCATCAATACCTGGGCACTCTCCGGTTCGTAACGCAGTCGTTGTTCCAGGATGTAAGCGTGGGTATCAGGATACCGGTTGTATAAAAACGGGCAGAACGATTCGGAAAGCGCGGCACGTACGCGCTCCTCGCGTCGCAGCAGGTAAATGGCTGCAATCTGGTCGCGCGTGAGCATCGGGAAGAGTTCCTTGAAAGCCGAATCATTGGAACTCGTACACATCAATACCAAATGTTTGATTCGATCAGGATGGCGGGTGGCAAGAATCTGGGCGATGAATCCCCCCATGCTCAGACCTATCAGCGCGAATCGTTCGTGCTTGAGCTGGTCCATGAGATTGAACAGGTCTTGCGCCAGATCATCGAGACTATACGTCTGGGTTGCGGGTGGTGAGAGTCCCATGCCCCGGTTGTCAGGCAGGATGAAAGCAAAACGGTCGGCCAGCATCTGTGCGATGGGGCGGTACATCCAGTTGCCACTGGCAAATCCGGACACGCACAGGACGGGTGGTCCGCTGCCGATGATCTCCCAATGTCCGTTGAAATGTCTGGTCATGGCTTGTTCGGTTGGTTTGTTTGCAACCAATCAGGTTGGTTTGTCATCTGGGGTGAATGTCGGTTTCAATCCGTTCTCTGTCGTCACGGATCGTCAAAAGATCGGTCTTCCTTGCGTCGCGCATTGTGTTCCGGGAACGCTCCATGGACAATCAATTTTTGATCGGCCATTGTAACCGATTTCTCTGGCCTTTTGAACGCTGGATCGTCACTGGGAACAAATTTGGGAGATCCGTATGATTCGTCTGTTTTGGTTGTCATTGTCGTTGGTGGTGATCTTGAGTGGATTGTTGTTTTTGCGTGGTGGCATGCCAGAAGGGGAAGCACAGCCGGGCGGTTGGCGCGCGTGGTTGTTGGGGAGTGATGCCCTTCGTGTGCAGCAAAGGGAGTTGCAGGAGGCGCGGGATGCACAACAGAGGGAGGGAGTGGAGGAGAACCGTACCCGTCTGGCAGCCATCGAGACACAATTGCACAGGGTGCTGGAGCGTCTTGAACGGTTGGAATCCTTGCCAAAATCTGTCGATGTACGCTTGGAACAGGGAGGTGTGATTGCCCGTCAGGAGGACAAGGCGTGGCGGATTGTCAATCTGTTCAATCGTGAAAGAGAGTTTCGTGAGCGGGTGGTGTTTGAAAAACCGTTTTCCCGTTCGCCGCGCGTGACGTTGGGCGTGGTCGGCATGGAGCCGGGGTTGGAAAAAATTCATTTTCAGCTGACCACCGAGTCGGTCGATGCCCAGGGATTTACGCTGGTGGTGATGACTCGTGCCGAGGAACGTCCGCGAGAGCTGCGTGTGAGTTGGATGGCGTTTGGGGAGTGATTTCTACAGAATTCGGCTAACAGATTAACAAAGATTACATTAGAATGATGAAAATCTTCATTGAATAAATGCTTCCTTTGAAGAGCGCGCTAAAGTCAAAGTCAAAACCCTGGGAGATGAATCTCCCAGACCCTCTCTTTTTTTTACTAATAAAAATTACACATTCCAAGCTGGTTGCGGTTTAAACCACCGCTCGCCACACCGCCTCGGCGACACAGGCGGGATCCTCATGGGCATCGATCACCCGCCAACGAACCGGTTCGGCCACTGCCAGAGCCAGATATCCAGCCCGAACCCGTTGGTGAAATGCCAGCTGTTCCGCTTCGAACCGATTCTTCCCCACCGCACGCGCCAATCCGACCGGGGGCTCGACATCCAACAGAATCACACGATCCGGGGTCACGCCATCCTGCACAAAACGATTCATCGCCACCAGAGACTCGAGATCCAATCCGCGCCCGTATCCCTGATACGCCAAGGTGCTGTCGGAAAAACGATCGCACAATACCCACGCCCCACGCGCCAAGGCGGGTCGAATGACTGCACGCAGATGCTCGACGCGCGCAGCCAACATCAATAACCACTCCGAGCGAATGTCGAAATCCCCGGGTTGACCGCCCACAACCAACGCGCGGATTCTTTCTGCCACCGGACAGCCGCCTGGCTCGCGCGTGGTGACCACATCGACACTCAATGAACGCAATCGTTCGGCAAGCAGCGTCATCTGGCTCGATTTGCCCGCTCCTTCACCCCCTTCAAAGGAAATAAATCGGGCAGCAGCTGGAAGAGTACCATCAGGGCTGGACATTTTTTTCCCGAGCGGCACTCCCTTCGCTGCGAACGCCACGCTGATACCGGTTCACCTTGGCGCGATGTTCGGCATAGGTCTTGGAAAATTGATGCGTACCATCCCCGGTGGCAACAAAAAACAGCTCTTCGGTCGCATCCGGATGGAGTGCGGCATGAATCGATGCCTCGCCCGGATTGCAGATCGGCGTGGGCGGCAGGCCGTGAATCACGTAAGTGTTGAAAGGGGTCGGCGTGGCCAGATCCTTGCGGGTCAGATCGCCATCAAAATCCGGCAGACCGTAAATGACCGTCGGATCGCTCTCCAGGCGCATGTGCTTTCTCAGGCGGTTGTGAAACACCCCCGAAATGCGCGTGCGCTCCTCGGCGCGACCGGTCTCCTTTTCGATGATCGAGGCCAGGGTCAATGCCTCCAGTGGGGTCAGATTCATCTCCGGCGCGCGTGCGTTCCACTCTCGTTCGAGCACCTTCTTGGTCATGCGTACCATGCGGGTCAACATCTCCTCGATGGTGTCGCCTCGCACGTACTGATAGGTCTCCGGGAAGAGCCAACCCTCAAGAGAAGGGGCGGTTACGCCGAGTTTGCGTGGCAGTGCCGCATCTTTCAGCCGCCCTTCGGCCTCATGCCAACCGTGTTTACGCAGCCGGGATGCGACCTCCTCTACGGTCATCCCTTCTGGGAAAGAGAATCGATGGCGCACCACGTCGCCATGCTCCATGCGGATCAACAGGGAGGCCGGAGATTCACCGGCATGAATCTGATATTCGCCCGCGTGCAGACGGATCGACCCCGGCAGATGCATACGCATCAGCCATCCGAACCAGACCGAGGAGTTCACCACGCCCTGCGACTCCAGATGCAGGGCGATTTTTTTGGGGCCCCAGCCCTTTTCGATCATCACACGACGGGTGACTGGTGACGGGGTGTCGAGAAATTCGACGAAGGCGTAGGCGATCGCTCCCAAAATGATCAGTCCACCCAACAAAAGGGTGAAGGCGACATCCTGGAGCCAGCGTTTCAATGAAAGCGCTTCATGACCAGAGTGGCATTGGTGCCGCCAAAGCCGAAGGAGTTCGACAAGGCGTATTCAACCACCTTCTCACGCGCCGTGTTGGGAATGTAATCGAGATCACACTCCGGATCCGGATCGGTGAGGTTGATCGTCGGGGGCAGCACGCCATGCTTCAACGCAAGCGCGGTGAAGATGGCCTCGACCCCGCCCGCCGCGCCGAGCAGATGTCCGGTCATCGACTTGGTGGAGGAGATCATCACCTTGCGGGCATTGGCCTCGCCGAGCGCCAGCTTGACCGCCAGGGTCTCCATGTGATCGCCGATCGGCGTGGAGGTGCCGTGGGCGTTGATGTAGCCGATCGCCTCGGGAGCGATCCCGGCATCCCGAATGGCGGCGTTCATGCAACGGGCCGCTCCCTCGCCATCCGGTTGCGGTGCCGTGATGTGATAGGCATCGCCGGACATCCCATAACCGATCATTTCGGCATAGATGGTGGCACCTCGCGCCAAAGCCGACTCCAGGGACTCCAGTACCACCACACCGGCCCCCTCGGCCATCACGAAACCGTCGCGGCCTCGATCCCAGGGGCGCGAGGCCGCAGTCGGATCGTCGTTGCGACTGGTCAGGGCCTTGGCTGCGGCAAAGCCACCGACTGCCAGCTCACAAATGGCAGCCTCGGCACCACCCGCGAGCATCACGTCGGCCTCGCCGCGTTGAATGATGCGCATGGCATCGCCGATGGCGTGGGCACCCGTGGCACAGGCGGTCACCACCGAATGGTTCGGACCTTTCATGCCATAACGGATGGCGACATGTCCGGAGATCAGGTTGATCAGCGACATGGGAATGAAAAACGGCGAGATGCGCCGGGGTCCGCGCTCTTTCAACGTGAACGCCTGATTCTGAATCGCCGTGAGTCCGCCAATGCCAGAACCGATGATCACGCCGATGCGATGGGCGTTCTCTTCGGTGACCGTGTGTCCCGAATTCTCCCAGGCCAATTGGGCCGCGGCGACACCGAAGTGCATGAAGAGATCCATCTTCTTCACATCCTTTTTGTCAACCCAGGCCTCGGGATCGAATCCCCGGCACTCACCGGCGATGCGACATGCATACTCTTCAGGATTGAAACGGGTGATTGGACCGATCCCGGAACGACCTTCGGTCAAACCCTGCCAAACCGGACCGATGCCCACACCCAGTGGGGTGATCAACCCGATACCCGTCATGACCACTCGACGTTCTGCCACGGCTCGCTCGCTCCTTAAGCGCGATGCTGCGATTGGCCTTGGAAGCGGACATCGGATGGGCGGAAGTTATTGTCCGCTCGGGTCCGAAAAGGTGTCCGTTCCGCGCGCCAACCGGGATGTGTGGAAAAATGCACTCCTTGGGTGAATCAACCCAGATTTTTTTCGATGAATTCAATCGCCTGCTTGACCGTCACGATTTTTTCCGCTGCGTCATCGGGGATTTCGCAGCCAAATTCCTCCTCCAGGGCCATCACCAACTCGACGGTATCCAGGGAGTCGGCACCCAGATCATCGACGAAATTGGCCTCTTCGGTGACTTGGCTGGCTTCGACGCCCAGCTGTTCGACGACGATCTTCTTGACCCGTTCGGCAATGTTGCTCATGTGTGTATTTCCTTATGGATGGATGACAATAACGTGTAAGGTTGAACGAAAAAGTCCTGTCGTGCTTGAATGGGCGCAACGATCAGGCCATATGGAGCCCCCCGTTGACGTGGAGGGTCTCACCCGTGATGTACCCGGAGCGTTCCGCAGCCAGAAAGGCCACGGCATTGGCCACATCCTCGGCCTCGCCCATGGTACCCAAGGGAATTCGCGAGAGGATAGCCTCTCTTGCTTTCGGATTCAACGCATCGGTCATCGCGGTGCGGATGAAACCCGGTGCGACACAGTTGACGGTAATGTTGCGCGAGGCGGTTTCCAGCGCTACGCTCTTGGAAAAGCCGATCAGCGCAGCCTTGGAGGCGACATAGTTGGCCTGGCCCGGATTGCCGGTGACCCCGACCACGGAGGCGATGTTGACGATGCGTCCGTAGCGGGCTTTCATCATGGGCTTGAGCACCATGCGGGTCATGTGGAAGACGCTGGTCAGGTTGACCTCCAGCACCCGATCCCAATCCTTGGGCGACATGCGCACCAACAGGGCATCGCGGGTGATACCGGCGTTATTGACCAGAATGTCAATGCGACCGAATTTTTCCTGGGTGAGTTTGATCGACTCTTCCAGGCACGGCAGTGAGGTGACGTCGGCCTCGAAGGCCTCTGAGTCAGGCGAGATGGCCCGTACCTCTTCGAGCGCTTCCAGAATTTTCACCGATTCATTGCTGATCAGAACCAGCCTGGCGCCCAGTTGCGCCAGACGCACGGCGATCACCCGTCCGATGCCGCTGCTTGATCCGGTAACGATGGCAACACGATCCTGCATGTCGATGACCCTGTGTTTCCTTTAATAAAGTCTAAAGATGGTGATGCATCGCAACAGATTACCAGAAGTCAGACACCAAGAGCAACGATTTGCAAGAGACAAAATAGACTCCGGCTGCAAACCATGGTCAGAATTGACTGGATGTCCGCCGGCGCAGCACTCGATAACAGATCAGGATAAATAGAATGCCCCCGATCACCGCGATCAGTCCGCCGGCACCGGTGATGCCCATGGCCAATTTCTTGGCCATGGTGTCCAAACCTTGGGCCTCGCCAGCGGTTTTTCTTTGCACCCCCAAAATGCCTGACCAGGCCAGACCGAATACATGCAACATCGAGCCGCCGGCATAAAGCCAGAGCTGCCACATCGTCAGGCGTAGCGGTGGCACGGCAAATCCGAGACGCGGCAAAAGATGATAGCTCAATCCCATATAGGCCACGGTCACGGAGACGATCGAGCCGTGATAGTGCGAGGGAATGGTGACATTGACCCCCTGGATCAAAAAGCCGATCACCCCACCCAGACCGAACAGCACCAGGGACATAATCAAGGCCAGCCGCAAAGGTTGAGAAGCGGGATTCTCCAGGGAGGTTTTCCGCCACGCGACGAAGGCGGCCAGTCCGGCAGGCAGTGCGGCGACTCCACCGCCATATTTCATCAAATCGGCAAAGCCGACCTGGAATCCGGCCTCACCCGGCATGAAACGGGTGTGCAGGAGGGGTGCGACCACGACCGGCAGCGCCCCGAGCAGAAACAACAGTGCTGCCACACGTGGGGTCAGCGAGTGGGTGCCGCCCGCTGCGGAGGCGAGCCACAGCCAGGCGACGATCACCAGCTGCGTGTGGGTGAATTGCAGGACATGCCCGCCCCCCCAGAACAGCGCTTCGTAATAGATCACCCCTTCGAGTCCCTTGGGCAGGACCAGATAGCTCCAGAGCCAGAAGATCAGCGAGATCACCAGAATCAACAGACCGGTTTGCAGCCCGAACCGCAACGCACCGGCACCGCTCGACCACCCTTCCGAAGGGCGTGCGATAAGCAACGCATGCAGGCTCATCACCCCGATGCCGGTCAAAAACAGGATCAGACCCAGAAAAAAGGCGCCGTTCTCCAGTACCGGGACGTAGTTGTTCATGAACGGGGCATCCCGACCCAGGAATGGCGAGAAGGTGATCAACACCGCACCGGTGGTTGCCACCCCGAGTGCGGCCAGACCGACCCGTCCGCTTCCTTCCTTGAGATTGAAACTCGCCAGAAGTCCCGCAAACGATAAGAACCAGACGAGTACCGACAGATCGACATGGATCACCAAAGCGGTCTTGAACGAGCCGGTCCAGGGGATGAGATCGTGAATGATCGGCATGCGGGCGATCAGGATCAGGATCACCACCAATCCCGCGCCGATCAGCGAGTAGAGCGCGAGACAAAACCAACCCACGGCCAGACGGCGCGCGGAACCTTCGGGTGTTGGCAGGGAGAATTCATGGTCGGACATCGGTTTGTCTCACTCCTTGTGGGCCGGATCTGCATTCAACGGATCCCGGCTGCTGTTTTTTTCAATGGCTTCCAACAATGCATAAAAATTGGACGAAGGATTGGGATGGGGATCCTCCGCTTCCGCGCGTTTCAGTACTTCTTTGGCACGTTTGACGGCTTCTTTATGCAATGGAAACATCCGGTTTAAATCAAACCGCTTCCCTTTGTCTTTGTCGTAACCAGGCATTTTTTGTTCCAGCTCTCTTTGTGCCTGATGGCGATCGAGCGCTGCGGTCGGGTAGGGGGTGAAGTGATACAACCCCCATAGTTCAATGCACGGGTTGGAAATGATCAAATTTATCGCTTGTTTTCTGGCTTCCTGGATGATTCCGCACATCTCGTGGCCATGCTCATCGACATCCGTGACCATCCATACCTGGAAGTTTCGTTCATCCTCTTTGAGCAGGGATTTTCTCTTTTCGATGGCGAGCTTGAGGAGCGTTTTCGGAACCCCGCAGGCAGGAAACAGATGGGTATCCCGTTGCAATGCCACTCCATGTTTTGCGGCAAAATCCCGCAAATATTCTGGTTCCGTATTCTTTCCTTCGCAAAAGATGAACAGAACGGGTCTGGGCGGACGCGGAATGAGACGGGGGGAGAGTGATCGCGACGGCGGAAAAACTCTCTGCCCACCCCGCTTCGAAGGGATCATCGTGCGACCTCTTCTGGCGCGACCTGTTTCTCTTCGCGCGGGAGGTGGTTGAAGATGGAGCCCATGTACGGGATGCCGCCATAACGGCCCTTCAGATAGCCGTTGGCGAGGTTCTCCCCTTTGCGGGGTTGCAGGGCGGTGAGCGGATAAATTTCGGTCGCGCCTTGGCGGTTCTTCTCGCAAATTACAATCTGCGCTGGCGCCAGGCTGTTCATGAGATGGGGGTGATGGGTGGTGAAGAGCAGTTGGGCGCGGTGCGGGTTGGTTTCCGGATTCTGGAACAGTTCGATCAGACGAGCGGCGACATAAGGATGGAGACTGGCTTCCAGTTCATCCACGATCATGACGCTACCGCGCTCCAGAACGGTATGCAGTTGAATGGCGATCGACAGAATGGTCTGTGTACCACGGCTTTCTAAACCATAGGGCAAATTGTAGGCGCCAGAGTTTGTTTGATGGATAAAATCAATCTGTTGCTTAGGGAGTATTTCATAAATTATTTTTTTGTTTTCAATGGTTAAGCCTGAATTCTCAAGTTCGATGGTGATTGCGTTGTTGAGTTCATCCGGTAATTTTTTGAATGCAATATCAGAGATCCCTGTGTCAGCCTCCCGGAGAAGAGCAATGACAAAATTACGTAATAAAGCACTGGTTTCAAGTTTGATGATGTCGTTCGACAGGGTGCTGCGGTGATCAATGTTGATGTTTCTCATGAATTGAGATCTGAAATAATTCCATACCGAATTCAATGTTGCGTGGTTATTGATTCCCGCTGTTGAAAGAAACAGACTGTCCGGTCGGGTTTGACTTTTGATGCCCTGAAGGTTTCCTTTGAGATGGGTTCCAAAATAATAGGGGTCGGACTCCTGGAGCGAGCGATGGAACAAAACACGCCGCCGATTGTTGGAGGAAAACGCATAGAGCCACTCTTCCAGAATCCGTTGCGAGTCCAGCCGGAATCCGTAGTGATGGCGGCAGCCGTCGATGATGACATCACAGTCCATGCGGGAGGGCGCACGTGAGGACGTATCGTCCAAAAGAAACGGGGAGTGGGTGATGTCCGGCATGCCGGGTGTGGAGTGGGAATCAGAGATGGCTTTCAGAAAATGCACGAGCGTGACCAATAGATTGCTTTTGCCCGAGGCGTTGGCGCCGTAGGTGGCCAGGATGGGCAGCACGGGATCCTTGATCGCCCCGTTCGTGGGGAGCAGGCCGCGAATCTCTTCCCTTTGCGACGATTTGGGCGCGACCAGGGAGATCTCCTGATAGTCGCGGAAGGAGTACATGTTCTCGATGCCAAAACGCAACAGCACCCGGTGATTCTCCTGTGTCAGCGGAGTGATGAATCAATTCTGGGGCTATTTTTTGCAGAAAAGTGCAAAAATACAAGGTGAGATTCTGCCTCGGAGCAATTTTCCGGGATGTGTGGGTGCTACGGCTCCTCCTCCATCACCCAGGGCGAGAAAAAGCGCACCGTGTCGCGTCCCGTACTCTTGGCCTGATAAAGAGCCTTGTCGGCTTTGTCGATCAGATCCGCCATCTCCTCGCCATCGCGCGGGTAGAGGCTCACCCCGATCGAGGAGGTGACGTTCACCTTGCTGCCGGACAGGGCGAACTTGCGCCCCAGCGCCTTGAGCATCTTTTTGGCGACCTTGCGAACCTGGGAGCTGTCCGTGACATTGGTCAGCACGGCGGAAAACTCATCCCCGCCCAAACGGGCCACGGTATCGCTCTCGCGTATGCAAGTGCGCAGCCGGTTGGCCACCTCCTGCAACAGTTGATCCCCGGCAGCGTGTCCCAAGGTGTCGTTGATGTTTTTGAAGTGATCCAGGTCGAACAGCATCACCGCCACCATCTGCCCGTGGCGCCGTCCCTGGGCCAGGGCCTGATGCAGCCGGTCGTGGAACAGTTGACGGTTGGGCAGGTGGGTCAAGGGGTCGTGGAAGGCCATGTGTGTGAGACGATTCTCGTGCTCGCGACTCTGGGTGATATCTCTTTCCAGACAGACGATCCGTTCGGTGCCCCCGGTGGCATCCAGGATCGGCAGGGTGAAGAGTTGCGTGTGCAGCGGTTGACCCTCCGCGTCCTGGCGCGACAAATCGAGCATGCGCGTTTCGCCGCTTTGCAGGGTGGTGGAGAGGATGCAGCGTGCATCATCCGGACCGGTACACCCAAAGCAGGCATGCAGCTTGTTGGCGAGCAGTTCGTGGCACCGTTCACCCACCACCCGGTGACGCGGCAGGTTGACCCCCTCGAGAAAGACCCGATTGGCTTCGCGAATCAGGTAGGAATCGCGCTCGATGACGCAGATGGCCTCCTGCATGCTGTTCAGGATGGCGTCGGTGAACGATTTGGCCCGTTGCAGGGCGTTTTTTTGTGCCTGGATGGCATGGATGTGGGCGCGGGTTTCCAGGGCGATGCGGATGCGTGACAGAAGCTCTAAAGGGCGGATCGGTTTGTTGACGAAATCGACGGCCCCGAGTTGAAAACACTCCTGAATCAGCCCTTCATCGGTTTCGCCGGTGATCATGATCACCGGGATCTCTTTCAAATGCGGGGTGGTGTGGATTTTTTTCAGCAGGGTCACCCCGTCGATCTCCGGCATGTTGACATCAAGCAGCAGCAGATTGGGCGGCGAGGCGTCCAGCTTGGCCAGAAGATACGGCGATTCGAGCAGAAAATCGATCGCATGACCGGCATTGGCGACCAATCGGGCGATCTGTTCGATTGTTTGTCCATCATCATCCACCACCAGAATGCGGGCCATAAAGAGTCTCTCCCTGATTAACGTAGAGGTTGAGTGGCACAAATGACGTACGATGCGTCAGGCGCGGCTGGGATGGGATGGATGGGATCCATCAAGATAGAGTGACATGAGCCTGAGTGGCTTTCAAGGAAGATTTTTGGTCATCTATCGAGAAGAAAAGATTGTTTTTAATCCGGATCCCTCAATCCCCCTCCTTGCGGGTCAGGGTGAGTCCGGCAAGGCCGGCGGAGAGATCCTGACTTTTGGCCTGTTGGCCTTCGAGTTTGATGCGCAGGCGCAGTTCATTGGCGGAGTCGGCGTTGCGCAGGGCATCTTCGTAGGAGATCATGCCGGCCTCGTGGAGGTCGAAGAGTGCCTGATCAAAGGTCTTCATGCCGAGTTCATTGGATTTGGCCATCGCCTCCTTGATGCCGGAGACCTCGCCTTTAAAAATCAGATCCGAGACCAGCGGCGATTTAAGCAGGATCTCGATCGCCGCCACCCGGCCTTCGCCCTGACGCTTGATCAGCCGTTGCGAGACGATGGCGCGCAGGTTCAACGATAGATCCATCAACAGCTGCTGACGTTTTTCGGAGGGGAAGAGGTTGATGATCCGGTCCAAAGCCTGATTGGCGCTGTTGGCGTGCAGGGTGGAGAGGGCCAGATGACCGGTTTCGGCGAAGTTGATGGCGTGCTCCATGGTCTCCTGATCGCGGATTTCGCCGATCAGAATCACGCTCGGTGCCTGACGCAGGGTGTTTTTGAGGGCTGCATGCCAGCTCAGGGTGTCGACGCCCACCTCGCGTTGGGTGATCAGGCAGTTCACATGCGGGTGAACGTATTCGATCGGATCCTCGATGGTGATGATGTGGTCATGGCTGTCACGGTTACGGATGCCGAGCATCGCGGCCAGCGTGGTCGATTTGCCTGAGCCGGTGCCGCCGACCACCAGCACCAAGCCGGTTTTGCTCATCACGACATCTTTTAAAACCGGTGGCAGACCGAGTTGATCGAAATCCGGGATGGTGGTGGTGATGGTGCGCAGCACCATGCCGGCCTGTCCCTGCTGCACGAAGGCGTTGACGCGGAAACGTCCCACGCCGGGCGGATTGATGGCAAAGTTGCACTCCTTGGTGGTGTCGAACTCCTTGAGTTGGCGATCGTTCATGATCGCCTTGACGAGCGTCATGCTTTGGCCGGCATCGAGAGGGGTACGGCTCAAGGGGGTCATCTTGCCGTCGAGCTTGGCAGCCGGTGGGAACCCGGCGCTGATGAACAGGTCCGATCCGCCTCTTTTCATCATGGTTCTCAAGGCGTCGAGCATGAACTTGATGGCCTGGTCGCGTTCCATACGAAGGATCCTGAAGGTTGCTTGATGTAACGATTCAAAAGAAAAAATCCCGGCTCATGCATTGTCATGAACCGGGATTTTCATTGATCCCCAAAACCGTCAATCCCGGTGTCCGGGAGAGGTTATTTCAACAACGCCTTGATGTTCGGGGTGAGTGGCATGCTGTAGTCGCTTGAAGCCATCACCACACCATCCGAGGTGCGTACCAGTTGGGCGTTGACGTAGACGCGATTCTTGGCGGTCACGTAGCTGCCGGCGAGCACTGCCGAGACCTTGTGGGTCTTCTTGATCTCCTTGGCCTCCTGCGAGAGCACGAACTGACCCGCCCCCTTTTTCAGCAGGATATCGCTGCGCAGAGTGAGTTCCACCACCGAATGGCCGGCCTGGGTGAAGCGCGTGGCCATCTGTTTGGCGAGCATGCGGCCCAGGGGGGAACTCTTGTCCATGTTGTTCTCCTCCACGAACGAGGCGGGGAGGATCACTTCGCGGGGATGCAGACGTTCGCCCACGGTCTGGAGCATCACTTCGGCGGCCTGTTGGGCGATTTCGCCGGGTTCGACCTCCGGGGTCGAGGTGAGCGGAGTCGAGACCAGGGGATAGTTTTCCAGGACCGGATTGGTGCCGCAACCGCTTGCCAAAAATGCGATCAGCACCACGGCGCCAAGCCGGGGCGCAAGCGAGGTGAAGGATGGGTTCATCGCGTAACCACCGGCATGCTGGTGCCGCCATTGGAGTTGATCAAGAGCTCACGGGTGGAGCCGGAGACCGGCACCTTGGCATCGACCGAGGCGAGCACCTGACGGCTGTTCAAGGCGATCATGCGCGAGGTGAAGTCCAGGGTGTCGCGGGTTTCGGTGTAGGTGCCGGTGACAACGGCGTAGGCCTTGTTGTCGTGGCTGATCTTTTCGATATCGCGCGACAGGATGAATTCGCCCTGATCCTGACGGATGGCCAGGCTTTTACGCAGTTTCGGCTCGACCACGGTGAAGCCCTGCTGGGTCAGACGCGAGGCGACGTGATCGGCGATCAGGTTGCCCAGCTCCGAGGTGGTGTCGAGCTGGCTGCGGTTGACGAAACTGGTCACCAGGATCGGTTTGCGCTGATGGAACGAGGGATGATTCTTGCGCAGTTCGGCGACCAGGGCATCGGTCAGGGCGTGACTCATGCGGATGAGATCCACTTCGTTCTGCACGATGGACGAACCGCCGTAAGGTTGACCTTGATACCCTGGGGCGCATCCCGCCATGGCGGCGGCGAGCAGCAGAGTGGCGAGACCGGAGTGGATTTTCTTCATGAGTCGAATTCCTCGCAGGGCAGAAAGCTTATTTGAACCCGTCCTTGATGTTGGCCTTTTCACGGGCGGCCTCTTTGGTGATGAGTCCCTTGTTCAGGAGTTCTTGCAAGCACTGTTCCAAAGTTTGCATGCCTATCCCGCGTCCGGTCTGGATGGCGGAGTACATTTGTGCGATCTTGTTTTCGCGGATCAGGTTGCGGATCGCCGGGTTGCCGATGAGGATTTCATGGGCCGCCACACGGCCCCCGCCCTTTTTTTTCAAGAGATTCTGCGAGATGATCGCGCGGATCGACTCGGAGAGCATGGTACGGATCATCTCCTTTTCGGCTGCCGGGAAGACATCGACGATGCGGTCGATGGTCTTGGCCGCCGAGGTGGTGTGCAGGGTGCCGAAGACCAGATGGCCGGTTTCGGCAGCGGTCAGGGCTAGACGAATGGTCTCCAGATCGCGCATTTCGCCCACCAGGATCACGTCCGGATCCTCGCGCAGCGCCGAGCGCAGCGCTGCCGAGAAGCTTTTCGTATCGCGATGGACCTCGCGCTGGTTGATGAGACATTTTTTTGACTCGTGCACGAACTCGATCGGATCCTCCATGGTGAGGATGTGACCGTATTCGTTTTTGTTCTTGTAGTCGATCATGGCGGCCAGCGTTGTCGACTTGCCCGAACCGGTGGGTCCGGTGACCAGCACCAGACCGCGCGGGGTGGCGGCGAACTCCTTGAAGATCTCCGGGGTTCCGAGCTGCTCCAAAGAGAGGATCTCCGAGGGGATGGTGCGGAAAACCGCTGCCGGACCGCGATGCTGATTGAAGGCATTGACGCGGAAACGGGCCAGATTGGGCACCGCGAAGGAGAAATCGCATTCGTACTCCTCTTCGTAGGTTTTCCGCTGCTTGTCGTTCATGATATCATAAACCATCCCTTTGACCTCGTCGATCGCCAAGGGCGGCACGTCGATGCGCCGGATCTCGCCATCCACACGGATCAGGGGTGGCATGCCGGAGGAGATGTGCAGGTCAGAGGCCCGGTTGCGCACGGAAAAGGCCAGCAGTTCGGAGATATCGACTTTCTTGGACATGGTGCCTCGTTACGAAAGATGGGGTCCGGATCGGGTGGCCGCGCGATGAGGATCGAAGGCGTGCCATGGTTGGTTCAAGGTTTCATTCTATCCGTATTTGCGCCAATCGGGCAACTTGCGGTATCGAATTTTTGACGCCGCCTGATGTGGATGATGGTTTTGGGAGCTTGACCATGGACGATATTCGCTGGAAACAGCGTTTCGATAATTTTCAACGGGCGCTCGTCCTGTTGCGCGAGGTGCGTGAGCGTGGCGTGGCCAATCTCTCCGAAATGGAGAAGGAGGGGGCGGCGCAACGGTTCGAGTTCACCTTCGAGTTGGCCTGGAAGACCATGAAGGATTTTATGGAAGCTCAAGGCGAGTCGAGTGACCTGGGATTCCCGCGCCGGGTGATCAAAATGGCGATTGCTCGGGGGATTATTAAGGAGCCGTACTTCTATATCTGGATGGAGATGCTCGATCAGCGTAACCAGTTGTCGCATCGGTATGATCGCCAAATGCTCAATGCCGCCTTGGAACAGGTTGTCAATCGTTTCCAGGATGCGTTTGAGCAGTTGCACACCTTTTTTTTGGAAAATTTGGTTGAGGCGTGATGGAAACCGGGTTGCGACAGAGAGATCTCGCCTTGATGCATGCGGTGTTTCGGCAGGTCAAGGAGATCCGCGCGGTGGTGCTGTTTGGCTCGCGTGCCAAAGGCAATTTTCGTCCGGGATCGGATGTTGATCTCTGTCTGATCGGCCTGGGAGATAATCTTAAGGTCGAGGGTGTGGCAATGGCGTTGGAGGAGCTGCCCATCCCGTATCTCTTCGATGTCAAGGCCAGGGAGTCGATCCGTTACCCGCCACTGTTGGAGCACATCGAACGGGTCGGGGTGACCATCTACCAGCGTGATCTGCACGGCGCCCCGGCGCCTGAGGATGACGAACCGGTGGTGAAAGAGGCGGTGTGGGGACTCAATCCCATCAAGCGGGATCATGCCGCTTGATGCGTTGTGATCCGGTTTATCTTTTAAGTTCGTGAATCCTCGATTCGTTCGGATGGGATTTATTTATTCACCTTCAAGGGAGTAGCAATAAGACAATGGCACTGGATACGGATCGGGCCAAGGCCCTGGAAGCGGCCATCTCGCAGATCGAGCGGCAGTACGGCAAGGGATCCATTATGCGCATGAGCGCGGCAGCCGTGGCGGATGTGCCGGTCTTCTCGACCGGTTCATTGAGCGTGGATCTGGCTTTGGGTATCGGCGGGCTGCCGCGTGGCCGCGTGGTGGAGGTGTTCGGTCCCGAGGCTTCGGGCAAGACCACGTTGGCCCTGCATGTGGCAGCCGAAGTGCAGCGCGCCGGAGGGGTGGCCGCCTTCGTCGATGCCGAGCATGCGCTCGACCCGGCCTATGCGCGCAAACTGGGGGTGGATATCGATCAACTGCTCATCAGCCAGCCGGATACCGGCGAACAGGCTTTGGAGATCGTCGATATGCTGGTACGCTCCGGCGCGGTGGAGCTGGTGGTGGTCGACTCGGTGGCCGCTTTGACCCCCAAGGCCGAACTCGAAGGGGAGATGGGCGACTCCCACATGGGGTTGCAGGCGCGCCTCATGTCGCAGGCGTTGCGAAAACTCACCGGATCGATCAACCGTTCCCAGGCGGTGGTGCTGTTCATCAACCAGATCCGTCAGAAGATCGGCGTGATGTTCGGCAATCCGGAGACCACCACCGGTGGCAATGCCCTGAAATTCTACGCCTCGGTGCGTCTGGACATCCGTCGTGTCGCGGCGATCAAGGACAAGGAAACGGTGGTCGGCGCCCGCTGCAAGGTGAAGGTGGTCAAAAACAAGCACGCCCCGCCGTTTCGCACCGTGGAGTTCGACATCAACTACGGCGAGGGGATCTCCCTGGAGGGGGAGGTGCTCGACATGGCGGTGGATGAGAAGATTATCGAAAAATCCGGCGCCTGGTTTTCGCTCGATGGGGACCGCATCGGGCAGGGACGCGAGAACGTCAAACAGTACCTGCGTGACAACCGGGAACTGCTCACCAGCCTGGAGGACCGGTTGCGGGTCCATTTCGGCCTGTCACCCAAACGCAGCATCGAGGATTCCGGCTCAATGGCCGTTGGCATGGCCACACCCAAGGGAGCCGGCGGTGGCAAGGGCGGGTCGCGTGCCCCCAAACCGGCGAGTCGTCCTGCTGCGGGCGGGGACGAGGGCCATGAGTACGACGGAGGGGATGGTTGAATCCGGAATCCGGCATCATCGTTGATGCCCCACTGCGTCAGGAGCTGGAGAGCCGCTATCTCGCCTACGCGCTCTCCACCATCATCAGCCGCTCGCTGCCCGATGTCCGCGACGGCTTGAAACCGGTCCACCGGCGGATTCTTTTCGCCATGCGCGCCTTGAACCTCGATCCCGGATCGGCTTTCAAGAAGTCGGCGCGCGTGGTGGGCGATGTGATCGGCAAGTTCCATCCGCACGGCGATCAGGCCGCCTACGACGCCATGGTTCGTCTGGCCCAGGAGTTCGCGGTGCGCTACCCGCTGGTCGATGGCCAGGGGAACTTCGGCAACATCGATGGCGATGGCGCGGCGGCCATGCGCTATACCGAGGCCCGGTTGACGCTGGCCGCACGCGCCATGCTCGAAGATCTGAACTTCGATGTAGTCGATTTCACCGCGACCTACGACGGCTCGCTGGAAGAACCCACCGTTCTGCCGTCCCGTTTCCCGAATCTGTTGGCCAACGGCTCAACCGGCATTGCGGTTGGCATGTCCACTTCGATCCCGCCGCACAACGTCGGCGAGATCATCGACGCCTGTTTGCAACTCATTCAGGAGCCGGACAGTCGCGTGGCCGATCTGCTGCCGATCCTGCCCGGCCCCGATTTCCCCACGGGCGGGATTCTGATCGCCGATGCGGCGGAACGACTGGCGGTCTACGAGAGTGGACGCGGTTCGCTGCGTCTGCGGGCGCGCATCATCAAGGAGGAGTTGCCGCGCGGCATGTGGCGGCTGGTGGTCACCGAAATCCCCTATCAGATCAAAAAATCCCAGCTGATCGAACGGATCGCCGAGCTGATCGTTGATCACAAGTGCATGTTTTTGGAGGATGTGCGTGATGAGTCCGATGAGCTGATCCGCATCGTGCTCGAACCGCGCTCCAACCGCATCGATCCGGAGATGGTGCTGGCCTACCTTTATAAGAATACCGATCTGGAAAGCCGCGTTACGATCAATTTCAATGTGATTGATCAGGGTCGCCCACGGGTGCTCGATCTGGTCGGGCTGCTCAAGGCGTGGCTTGCTCACCGTTTTGATGTCCTCGGGAGGCGTGCCAGGTTTGAACTGGCGCGCATCGGCGAACGGTTGCATCTGCTCGCCGCCTACCTCATCGTCCATTTGAATATCGATGAGGTGATCGCGATCATCAAGGAGCACGACGAACCGGCCCCGGTGCTGATGAGCCGCTTTTCGCTCGATCGCGAACAGGCCGAGGCGGTTTTGAACCTGCGGTTGCGTTCGTTGCGTCGTCTGGAGGAGTTGGAGATCAAAAAGGAGATCGCCGAGAAGGAGGCGCGTGCCCGCGAGTTGACCGCCATGTTGGCCGATGAGCGGTTGATGTGGCGGGAGATCGAACAGGAGTTGCTGCGCACCCGCCTGGAGTTCTCCGATCCACGCCGCACCGAGTTGGCTGGTGCACCGCCGCCGGAGGTGATTTTGAAACCCGAGGATCTGGCCCCGCGCGAGGCGGTGACCGTGATCCTGTCGCGTCTGGGGTGGGTGCGCACGGTGCGCGGTCATGAGGAGATTATTCCGGACAAATTGCGTTTCAAGGGCGAGGATTCGCTCTTCATGGCAATTCATGCCCATGCCAACGATCAGATCAGCTTCATCACCGCTTCGGGCAAGGCGTTCTCGATCCTGGCCGACCGTCTGCCGGCGGGCAAGGGGTTCGGTGATCCGCTGACCGTGCTCTTCAACATGGAGGGGGGTGATGCAGTGGTCTGGATGCTGGCGATCGATCCGGACAAGGAGTATTTCGTGGTCACGCGGCGTGCACAGGGGTTCCGTGTACCGGGCGCGGATCTGATCGCCAGTCGCCGCGATGGCAAACAGTGGTTGGTATTGAAAGCGAACGATTCGCTCATCCATCTCCATCCGGTCAAGGGGAGTCTGGTGGCGTCCATCACTCGGGGTCGCAAGCTGTTGGTTTGTGAGCTGGAGGAGTTCCCGGTGTTGTCGCGCGGGCAGGGGGTGCGGATTCAATTCCTGCTTTCGGATGAGGTGTTGATGGATGCTATCACCTTCAAACCCGAGGAGGGGTTCATGCTCGATACCGGCAAGAAGCAGAAGCTCTTCACCGATCTGACGGTCTGGCGTGGACGGCGTGCCACGCGCGGGGCGATGCTGCCGCATGGCTTTTTGGCCGGCGCGGTGTTTGTGGGGAGTGGGGCTTCCTCCTGGGAGGCGGGCAAGGGGTACACACGCGAGTTGTTTTGAGTGGGCGTATTGATTGAGGTTTTTTTGTTGCAGCAACGTTCACTATTCAACCGCACCCAGCTTGGAATGTGTAGTTTTTATTGGTGAAAAAAAAGAGAGAGTCTGGGAGATTTCTCTCCCAGGGTTTTGCTTTTGACTTTAGCGCGCTCTTCAAAAGAAGCATTTTTCGCGTTTTTTGCAAAAAATGCGCCGCGCGCGGCCTTTGCGAGCATTGTTTCCGTTTTTTGAAACGATGCTCGCATCTTGCACGCAGCCTCGCAGAAAACTACGCATCCCAAAATGGGTGCGATTTAACAAAATTTATCAAAAACTCTATGTCACGCTGAACCAACACACAGGCCATTGTCTGCTGCAAAGTGAGGAATCAGGGGATGAATGAGAATGAGAGTGAGCATCGCAACGCCTTGCCGAACGGTTATCGGTTTCACGAATACCGGATCGATGGTGTGCTCGGGGTGGGAGGTTTTGGGATCACCTATCTGGGGTGGGACGAGTCGTTGCAGCAGCGTGTGGCGATCAAGGAGTATCTGCCCAACGAGATCGCCGTTCGAGATGGCAAAACGGTTCATCCCAAAAGCACAAAAGATCTGGAGGATTTTGAATGGGGCCGGATGCGCTTTGTGGAGGAGGCACGAATACTCGTCAATTTTCATCACACCAATATAGTACGTGTCTATCGATTAGTTGAAGATCTCAACAAAACCGCCTATATGGTGATGAGCTATGAGGACGGGGCCTCGCTGGAAGATCTGTTGACACAGCGTGACCAGCCACCCTGCGAAGAGACGCTGCGAGACATTCTCTTTCCCCTTCTGGATGGAGTCGAAGAGGTTCATAAAAAAAATTTTCTGCATCGTGACATCAAGCCTGGAAACATTTTTATTCGCAAGCGGGATGAAAGCCCGGTGCTACTGGATTTCGGTTCAGCCCGGCAGGCGCTTGGAGGAAGGCGCAGCCGCAGTTTATCCGTTGTGGTAAGTGCAGGCTATGCGCCCATCGAGCAGTATGAAAGCGATCCCAAGCTGCAAAAAGAGTATTCGGACATCTACTCCCTCGGCGGGGTACTCTATCGCGCAATTGGTGGAGAAACGCCTGCAGAATCAACCTCCCGAAGTAATGCAGTCTATGCACGCGGCATGAAGGATCCGTTGATACCTGCTGTGGAGGTCGGCAAGGGACGCTACAGCGTGCTGTTTCTGCGTGCGATCGATCATGCTCTGGCCATTCGGGAGAAGGATCGTCCGCAGAATATCGCCGAGTGGCGCAAGGAGTTCACCCAGGATTCCGACGTACGGAGTGGCAGGTTACCCGAAAAGAGCACGCGAAGCGGGTTACGGCACAAGATCCAGGCCGTGGCCGGCTTGGCACTGCTTGGGGCGGGGATCTGGTGGGGCCTGGAACAGTGGATGCAAACCAATCCCGGCCTGCAGGAGTGCGATACCCAGGCCGCCTATTGGGGAAATCCCTATGCATCTGTACTAGACAATGAGGGGCTCATTGTTCCCGAGCGGGCCTTGCCGGCCTGTCGCAAGGCGGTCAGCAGCTATCCGGCGGAGCCGCGATTCAAAATGCAATTGGCCCGAGTGTTCATCCGCGTCCTCGATTATGCCGAGGCTATCAAATGGCTGCAACCCTTGGCTGAACAAGGTTATGCCCCGGCGCAACTGATATTTGGGTCTCTGCATCTGAAAGCCAAAGGGATGACGCGCAACGAAAAAGAGGCGTTTAAGTGGTTTAACAAGGCGGCAGAACAGAACTATGTTATTGCATACTACTTTATGGGCAATGCGTACCGTAAAGGTGAAGGAGTTGAACAGAGCGATGAAGTCGCCGAAAAATGGTTTAAACGTCTGATAAATGCCTATCAGCCTTTGGCTGAAAAAGGGGATCGCGGTGCCCAATTCGTGATTGGCGTCCTAACACTCGATGGATTTGGCACCGCCAAGAGCGTCGTGGAAGGAGAAACGTGGTTGCGCAAGGCTGCCGATCTGGGCGATCTGGGGGCACAGGCAGATCTTGGCCTGCTTTATATCGACGGCCGGGGGGTAAAAAAGGATGAAGCCGAAGGGATCAGATTGGTGCGCAAGGTGGCTGAACAAGGGTCGACATACGGACAGTTCAATCTGGGCTATCTCTATTTCGAAGGCAAGGGGGTTTCAAAGAACGCAAGCGAGGCAATGGCTTGGTTGCGCAAGGCGGTCGCCCAGGAGTATGGTCCTGCGCAGGCATTTCTCGGCCATATGTTTCTGCATGGAATAGGTGTCGATAAGCCGGATGAACGCGCCGGGATCAACCTGTTGCGCAAGGCCATGGATCAGGGTGAGGAGTCTGGTTATTATAACTTGGCAAGTGCTTATCTGAACGGCAATGGGGTGCCCAAGGATGAAAAGGAGGCCTTACGTTTGTACCGCAAAGCGGCCGAACTGGGCTATCAGGCCGGCAGGGTGTCGTTTGGGGATATGCTGGCCAATGGGCAGGGGGGAGAAAAGAACCTGCCCGAGGCAGTAAAGTGGTATCGCAAGGCTGCGGAACAAGATTATGCGGATGGCCAATTCCGTCTTGGCGAACTTTTTGAAGAGGGAATGGGTGTTGAAAAGAGTTATTCGGAGACGTTGAAGTGGTATACCAAGGCGGCCACCCAGAATCATGCCCTCGCGCAATACAAACTGGGCATCCTGTATCTGGAAGCCAGGGGGGTAGAAAAAAATGGAGCGGATGCCGTCCAATGGCTTCTCAAGGCAGCAGAGCAGAATGTTGCCGCTGCACAATCCCGGCTTGGAATGATGTATCTGACGGGAGATGGAGTCGGGAAGGATGGCAAGGAGGCGGAAAAATGGTTGTTGAAGGCCTCTGAAAATGGCCAGATTCAGGCTCAACTCACGCTGGGTGTTCAATATTTTCGTGGAGAATTGATCAAAAAAGATGTAAACAGCGCGTTCAAATGGATCGGAAAGTCCGCTGAACTTGGCAATACGCAAGGACAATACAACCTGGCAAACATGTATTTCGAAGGTCTTGGAACCGAGAAAAATCATAGGGAGGCAATCAAGTGGTATCGCAAGGCTGCCGACAATGGACTTTCGGATGCACAGAACATGCTAGGCATGATGTATCTGCGTGGCCATGGAACGGACAAGAACGTCAAACTGGCGGTCGAGTGGTTCCGCAAGGCCGCCCAGAAGGGAAATGCCCTTGCGATGATCAACATGGCGAATCAACATCTGAGTGGCGATGGGGTTGAAAAAGACGATCGTGAGGCATTCAAATTGCTGCGCATGGCCGCCGATCAGGGGCACGTGCAGGGGCAATATTGGGTCGGGGTGATGTATGAACATGGTCGCGGCGTGCCCAAGGACGAATCCGAAGCCTTGAAATGGTACCGCAAATCTGCCGATCAGGGAGATAACGATGCCAAAAATGCCCTGAAGAGGTTGCAGAATCAACAAAGCAAAACCAACAACCAACAGGCAGAGAAAAACAAGGATGGCACCAAACCACCCCTAATCAAAGATCGCTGGGAACCCAACACCAACAGCGGTAAACAGGAGACAGCCCAGGAACGGTTTTTCAAAAGTCTCATGAAACCCTGACCGCCCATGACACATCAGTCAGGCCATTCGTGTCAAGCGCAACGATACGACCACTCCGTGAACGCGCCGCAACTCCTGTCTCACTACGTCCGCATTGCCGGCATGCTGATGAAAACGATCCGTAATCCAACTCTCCAAACCATCCAGACTCTTGATCTTGACAGGACGTCGATAAGGCGTCCATCCCTCCTGCCGAACATACTTCCTGACCGTATTGATGCTGATTTTGAACTCCTTGGCAATCCGCCGTTTTCCCCAACCAAGTCGGCTCAGCTTCAACATCGCGTGTACATCGTCTGACTGTAGCATCTGGGTTCTCCCTTGGTTAACCTTTCCAAGGATTGAACCTCTAAATTTCAATAATATCATCACTCCTCCTTCCCGGAGGAGGGGTCAATTCTTCGTGTCGTCAGGGGGGTCAGTTTCTCATGTCGCCTGACCAGCACGATGCGCTGGATGCGCTTCAGGTGGCCTACATCCACACCCAATTCAACGCTTTGACGCCAAGACCCAAGGTAGGCGCCCGGTGCGTTAGGAGCGCACGCCGGGATCTGTGCGGGGGGTGCCGGGAAACCGGCGTTCCTACCGTGACCGGTTCTCCCCTCATCATGCAAGTTTGGGAGAGATTCAGGTATCCCCCCTCTTGGGGAGTCGTGATGCGTCAAGAGGGGGGATTACACTGTGTAGCGGAAATGTGTAGGGAAGGATTCCTTATTTCTTGCAGAAGTCGCGATTGAACGATGAGTAGGGCTTGATGGGGTTTCTGCTGGTCGCCTCCGTACAGGCTAATCCGCAGAACAGGCCAAGCGCAGCCTCGAAATCCCTGTCATTCACATTGACTTCCTGATAGATCTTTTTAGTCAGGCTGGCACAGAACTCCGGGGTATTGTTGATGCCTCCGTCATAACAGCGTTTATAGATTTTATAGGAGAGCTCACATGCTTCATTCTGGGAGCTCGACGGCGATGGGGTGGAGGGTGCGGGTCGGCTTGGCGCCGGAGTCGGAGCGGGTGCAGGTGCCGGTGCCGGAGTGGGTGTCGGTGTCTGATGGGTTTGCTGTCGGCTATCCTGGGGCGGATAGGTATGTACCGTACACCCGGGAAGAGTTGCAGCACCAAACATCACAGCCAGAAGCATTGATTTTATTCTCGGAGAAACAAAAAAATTTTTTTTCATGTTGTTCACCTTTCTTGTTGGTGCGTCAGAGCAGGGGGTTACGCTTAGCGTCAATCTGTCATGTCGGCCGGAGCGAGGAAAAAAATTAACGCTCATGTGGTGAATTGTATGGGGACTTGATTATCGCAACTTAAAAAGCCACTCTAATGGAAAGGGTAAATTCCTTGCCTGACAGAGTGTGTTCACAAGGAGATAATCATGATCCTGTTCCCAATCACCCATCTGATGGATGAACAAAAGTGCTATGATTTTCTGGTGGATGTGCTGCATCCAAATGGTTTGGGATGCCCTCGGTGTCACCGACCCATTGGAGAGATCAAAATTCACCGCAAAGATAGGCGGCCCGTCACCCGACGTTTCAAGTCTACGATAGCTCAACCTTGACGTCCATGCCGGTCTTCGCCTGAGGCTTGGGTGGGTTGATCCAGACCTCCTGGGGTGGAGACGCTTTGGGACCGGACACTTTCCCTTGAACCTCTGTGGATTCGCCTCGAAGGCGGCAGTCAACGTTGCTGCTCTTGCGCGGATAATCTGTTCGGATTTCCCGTAATGCCGCGTCTCCGGGGTGAGCATGGCAATTCTTGAGTGCCGGTGTTCGCCGTTGTACCAAGTAAAGAATCCTTGGCAATGAGCTCGTGCATCCTCGATCGGTCCGAAGCGTTCCGAGAAATCATGCCTATATTTCAATGCCTTGAACGACGACTCTGAATGGGGGTTGTCGTTGGGGACATAAGGACGACTGTGGCTCTTCGTCACGCTCAGGTCTGACAGCAGTCAAGCCACTGCCTTCGACTTCATGCTCGATCCTCGATCGGAATGGATCGTCAGTTGCTCTTCTTGAATCCCCTGCTTGGCGCAACTCTCCGCGATCATTGGTCTCAATCCAGGCCTAGGTGTCGTAATAAATGCTCGTCTGAGGCGTCAAATCAAAAAATCGTGAATTTGCAGTGCTACTCGCGAAATAAAGTCTCTCAAAATATTGATATTTAAATTAATTTTTTATAGCGTGTCAAACTCAGGTTGATATTCATCGGACAAATTTACAGCCTCTGCCAACATTGGTCAAGGACGACAGAACTGTCGGAGCCCATATATGATCCGCCCCGCTTTGCAAGGAATAAATTTCGTTGGGCATGAAGGAAAGGTTGCACCCATCCGGCTTATTATTGAAGGCACTCGCCTTCTGGCGGACCATCCCATTAAACCGCACCCGGCTTGGAATGAGTCGTTTTTATTGGTGAGTGCGGCCAGGCAAGGTCGCGTAACTCTGGGCTTTACCCATTACTGCCGACGCACACGAGACGGCAAACGCTTCAGGATGAAACGGACAACGATCGGTAAACGGTTCACAGCCAAACTGAAGATCATGAAGGAATGGCTGAAGAGTAACCGACATCGCCCCATCCAGGAGTTGATGCCCATCATGGCGGCCAAACTGCGGGGGCATTATGCCTACTACGGAGTCACGGACAACAGCCATGCCATCTCGCGCTTCGGATACGAGGCTCGGAGGATGCTGTTCAAGTGGCTTGATCGGCGGGGAAAACGAGGCAGCATGAATTGGGGAAAATTCAGTCATTTCCTTGACATGTTCCCTTTGTCAATGCCGCGCATCCGGGTCAACTTGCTCTGATACAACGTGAAATGGTACTGTTGAGGAGCCGTGTGCGTTAATAGCGCCAGCACGGTTCTGGGAGGGGCCGGGATCGAAAGAAACTGGTCTACTCGACAAAAAAAGAGAGGTTCTGGGAGATTCATCTCCCAGGGTTTTGCTTTTGACTTTAGCACGCTCTTCAACAGAAGCATTTTTCGCGCCTTTTCCAGAAAAATGCGCCGCGCGCGGCTTTCGCGGGAGTCGTTTTTTGCCTATTGGAAACGACTCTGTGCATTTTGCACGCAGCCTTGCGAAAAACGACGCATCCCAAAATGGGTGCGGTTTCACAATGAACGCAACATCGCCACCTTGATTCTGGTGGACATGAGCGGTCCGGCATCAGACACTTTCCGCCCCGCCGCCGGCCCGCAACCGCCCCAAAGCCTCCTCGGCTTCGGCCTCACGCGCTGAGATCTCCAACGAGAGCCGCTCCCAGTGTTCCATTGCCTCCTGCAAACGACTCTCCAGTTGCCCGAGTCGTGCGACATCGTTCTTGAGACTCTCTTTGGCCTCACTCGTGTAGGCGTCGGGGGATGACAAAATCGTTTGCAGACGTCCCTGCTCTTCTTCGATCATGGCAATCGACTGCTCGATCTTCTCCAGACGCTGCCGGGCCTGCAAAGTGGTGGCGCGTAACTGATCGCGGATGCGTGCCGCCTGCCGGCGGATCTCGCGCGGATCGAGTGGTGCGGGGGTGTTGGGCTGATTGCGGGCGGTTGCCGGGGTGGAGGGCTCCTCCTGAATCGCCTGTTCCAGATAACTCTCCAACGTTCCCTCCCAGACAGTGACCCGCCGGTTGGCCACCACCCAGAGCGCATCGCAACTGGCCTCCATCAGATCGCGATCGTGGGTGACCAGGATCAATGCGCCCGGATAGTCGCTCAACGCCTCTTCGAGCGCGGCGCGTGCCGCCATGTCGAGGTGGTTGGCCGGCTCATCGAGGAGCAACAGATTGGCCCCGGAGAGAAACAGATGGGCCAGCGCCAGCCGGACCCGCTCCCCTCCGGAGAGGTCGGCCACCCGGGTCTTGACCGCATCGCCCGAAAAGAGCAATCCGCCGAGCAGGGTACGCAACGCGGTATCGCCAAAATGGAGCGGGGCTGCGGAGGCGGCGGATTCGAGCACCGTCTGTTCCGGTCGCAGGGTCTCCAAAGCGTGCTGCGCAAAACGGGCCACCTGGACCCGATCCGAGATCAGGATCTGGCCGGAGTCCGGGGTGAGGTCGCCTGCGAGCAGTTTCAACAGGGTGCTTTTGCCTGCGCCGTTGATGCCCACCAGACCGATCTTTTCGCCCCGTTTGAGCTCCAGATCGATGGAGTCGAGGATCACCCGCTCGTCGTACCGTTTGGTGAGCCGGCGGGTTTTGAGCACCTCGGCGCCACAGGCGGGCGGGGTGGGGAACCGGATGCGTGGCCCCTTGTTGGCAGTCGATGCGGCTTGTGGTGCGGGTTCCAGCTTGGCGAGCGCCTTGACGCGGCTCTGCACCTGTTTGGCCTTGGTCGCTTTGGCGCGAAAACGCCGGATGAAACACTCCAGTTCCTCGCGTCGCCGGTTGAGCTGTGCGGCGGACTTCTCCTGGCTTTGCAGATTGAGGGCCTTTTGTTCCAGCCAGCCATCGAACGGACCGGAAAAACGGGTCAGGCGCCCGTTTTCCAGCTCCACGGTGACATTGGTGGCACGATTGAGGAACGAACGATCGTGCGACACGATGATCAGCGCCTGGGTGCCGGAATTTTTTTTCAAATAATTTTCGAGCCAGGTCGCGGATTCGAGATCCAGATGGTTGGTCGGCTCGTCCAACAGCAGCAGATCTGGGGCGAAAAAAAGCAGTCGTGCCAGTTGCGCGCGCATGCGCCATCCGCCGGAAAAACTCCCCAGAGGGCGGGCTGGATCCTCGGGTGCAAAGCCCAATCCGCCCAGAATCGTCGCGGCACGCGACTCGGCGGCATAGGCGTTCAAGGTGGCCAGACGCAGATCGATCTCCCCGAGTCGCGACACCAGCGCATCGTGCTCCATCGTGTCGCACGACCCGGAGAGTTTTTCCTCGATCCCATGGCGCTCTTGTCGCAGGGCGGTCAACTCCGGATCGCCGGCCAGGGTCGATTCCATCAGGGTCTGGGTCTCATCGAGGATCTCCTGGCGCAACAGGCCGATCCGAACCCCGCCGCGCAATCGGATCGTGCCGGCATCGGTATCGATCTCGCCCAAGATCATGCGCAACAGGGTGGTTTTTCCGGTCCCGTTGGCGCCGATCAACCCGACCCGTTCGCCGGGATGGATTGTCAGATCGGCCTGATCCAACAACTGACGCCCCCCGAGACTCTTGCCGACTCCTTCGATGGTCAACACAAACGTGCATCCTGCATGAATGAATGGTTATGGATTGTCTTTTTTGTTCTGTACATAAAAGGATATTTGTGGGATGCTCGAAAGTCTGGCTAAAGAAACCCAGGGCTGTGTGCAACCTTCAACCGTGTCACCGGAATTGCCGGCGACACATCCGTCGTGCTCTTGCGAATCGGGTGCTCCTTTTTGGCATGTGTCCCCATGTGGACGCAAGGGCGCGATGCATCGTGGGGGAGGGATCGATGAAAATCGCCGGCTTTGTGCGTCAACGGTATCCGCGTGCCAGCTCGTCGGCTGAACGGGTCGCGGCGGCGCAGGAGATCAGCCGACACGGATTTTTGGTGGTTTTCCGGCGCGATGCTTTTGCCGGTATCCTCACGCTCGAGGATATCCATGCTGGGCGGGGGTTGTCCGGCGGTCCGCTGGTGCGTGTCAGCGAAGATCTGAATGCCGTGCTGGAGCGCATGACCCAGAGCGGTCGTCCGGTGCTGCCGGTGATGGAGGAGGAGCGGTTCGTCGGCGTGGTGACCCGTGCCGATCTGGAGGCCGCCCGCATCCATCTGGGGGGGGAGTCGGGCGGCAAAGGCAAGAGCAAGGAAAAAAAGGGGGGCAAGGATCAGCGTGAACCGACGCTGCGCGATGATCTGGCCACCCGCTATCAGGATCTGTTGGCCGAGGTCGAGACCTTGCGGCAGCTGGTGCGTCACAACGAACGCACGGCCCAGTCACGATTGGCGATCAACACCTTGTTGCAGACCGCTTTGGAGCCGATCTCCCTGAAGGAGTTGCTGCAACGCGCACTCGATATCATCCTCGATGTCCCCTGGCTGGCGGTGCAGGCGCGGGGTGCGATCTTTCTGGCCGAATCGGGCACGAAACGCCTGACCCTCGTGGCGCAAAAGGGGCTTTCATCGAGCCTCTTGTCCCATTGTCAGCATGTTGAACCGGGATTTTGTCTCTGCGGACGCGCGGCCAGCGAGGAGCGACTCCTGTTTGCCGACTGCGTCGGACCGGAACATGAGGTGCGCTATTCCGGCATGCTGCCGCATGGTCACTACTGCGTACCGATTCTGGCACGTGGCCAACTGTTGGGGGTCTACAACCTCTATCTGACCGTCGGCCATGCGCGCGTGGCAGAGGAGGAGGAGTTTTTGGCGGCGGTGGCCAATACCTTGGCCGGATTGATCGAGCGGAAGCGCGTCGAGGCCGATCTGCGGCAGGCCAAGGAGGATGCCGAAGCCGCCAATCGCGCCAAGACCGCCTTTTTGGCCAACGTCAGCCACGAAATTCGTACCCCCTTGAATGCCATCGTCGGTTTTTCGCGTATTCTTTTGAAGCATCAGAGCCAGATCTCCCCGCGTTTCATGCGTTATTTGGAAAACATTCGTGTCAGCGGGGATAACTTGACTGAGATCATCAGCAATGTGCTCGATCTGGCCAAGATCGAGGCCGGCAAGGTGGATCTGGACAAGGAGGATATCGATATCGCCCTTCTGGTGCAGAGTCTTTATCAGGTGGCCAAGGATCGGGCAGCGGAAAAGGGGGTGTTGCTGTACTACTCGCTTGATCCGGATCTGCCGCGCCATGTCCACTCGGATCGGACGCGCATCAACCAGATTTTGATGAATCTGGTCGGCAATGCCATCAAGTTCACGCCGCGCGGCAAGAGTGTCACCATTCGGGCGGTGCGCGACGGTGGTTTCATGATGTTCGAGGTGGAGGATCAGGGGATCGGCATTCCGCGCGAGCGTCTGAATGCCATCTTCGAGCCGTTCGAGCAGGCCGATGGTTCGACCACCCGTCGGCATGGCGGTACCGGGTTGGGACTGGCGATCGTGCGCAGTTTGACCGGCATGCTGGAAGGGAGCGTCTACGTCGACAGTCACGAGGGAATGGGCTCCACCTTCCGGGTACGGCTGCCGT
This sequence comes from Magnetococcus sp. YQC-9, assembly GCA_039908105.1. Lineage (GTDB taxonomy): Bacteria > Pseudomonadota > Magnetococcia > Magnetococcales > Magnetaquicoccaceae > Magnetaquiglobus. Next base: position 33,524 of record JAMOBI010000001.1, on the reverse strand, counting down.
TGCAGGAGGCGGCACCTCCGGCACGGGCCGAGGAGGGGAGTCACTGGCGGGAGTACCGTTTCGATCCTGGGGCACGCATCCTGTTGGTCGAGGATAATCCGATGAACCAGGAGATGCTGCTGGCTGTGCTCGATGAGGTGGGATTGACCGCCACGGTGGCCGAGGATGGACGCAAAGGGGTTGAGTTGGCGCGTGCGGCACCGCCCGATCTGATTCTGATGGATCTGCACATGCCGGTGATGGATGGTTTGGCGGCGACGCGCGAATTGAAGAGTCATGCGGAGACCGCGACCATTCCGGTGATCGGTCTGTCTGCCGATGCCTTCGTGGAGCGTGAGAAGGAGGCGATGGAGGCCGGTATCGACGCCTTTTTGACCAAACCGGTGGATCTTTCCCGTCTGATCCCTCTGCTGGCAGAGTATTTGAATCGTGGAGTCGGCGGGGAGGGGACGGTACAGAGCGCGCCGGGACGGGAACCTTTGCCTGGGAGGTTGATCGACCGGGTGCGGGCGGGGTTGGCGGAGATCGCCACCTTGCCGTTGTATGAATCGGCGCGCATCGTCGCGTTGTGCGATGGCCTGATGGCGCTCTGCACCCCTTATGAATGTCCGCAGCAGGAGATTTTGGTTCGCATTCGCGATGCGGTCTTTGCGCGCCACTCCAAAAAGATCCCCGAGATTCTACGCGAAGCTCAGGGGGTGTTTGCGGAGGAGTCCTTATCCGTGTAGAAAATCGATGGGATATCTTGAGAAAATTGGCAAATCTTTTATGATGCCCTTTTGGTGCGTCGTTGCTGAATCGGAGCGGCGTGGAGGTGGGAGGCACGAGGCGAGGGTGGTTCGGGTCTGAGGGTATGTACATCCATCATAAACTGGGGCTGGGATTTGGTGGTACGGTCGGTCTGGTGCTGCTGTTGGCCATGCTCGCCTGGCAGAACATGCAGATTCTGGTGGGCATGGAGCAGGGTCAGGAGCGGGTTCACCAGATGCATGAGATTCTTTTGGAGACCCGCAGGCACGAAAAGAACTTTCTTTTGCGTCAGGAAGAGAAGTGGGCTGAATTGACGCGCGATCGGGTCGCGCAATTGATCCGGCGGATTCGCGCCGAGGAGGCGATGACGATCGGTGCCGAGCACGAAGCGTGGCACGAGGCGGGCGGCCTCGCTCAGGACTATCTGGATCGGTTCGAGGAGGTCAGCAGGGATTCCGGACTCACCTTTGAGGCGCGGATCGCGATGACGGAGCGGCGAATCGTGCCGGTGGCCAAACGCCTGCATGAGCTGTTTGAGATTCGTTTGGCGCAGCGTCATGGCAAACAGAGCGAGCATTTGGCCTATGCCGAGCAGTTGCACGCCATATTCGTGATTATGGCCATTTTGAGCGCGGGCACGGTGGTATTGCTGCTGACCCGCTCGATTCTTCGTTCGCTCAAATCCGGGGTACAATTTTCCAATGAGATTGCGGCTGGCAAGTTGAACGCCAGGATCCGGAACATTCCCACCGATGAGATCGGCATCCTGTTGCACGCCATGCAGAAGATGGGATGGGAGTTGCAACGCCTCGACGAAGCCAATTTGCGCTCCCAGGCGCGTCGTCTGGCGTTGAGTGCCCTGCTGGAGAGTTCGTTGGAGCCGCTTTCTCTGCAAAAACAGCTGGAGGTGGCTTTACAGATCGTCCTGACCGTGCCGTTTTTGAGGTTGGAGCATCGGGGTGCGATTTTTTTGACCGACGAGCAGGATGGCAGCTTGCGGATGATGGCCTCGGAAGGGATTTCACCCCAGATCGAGCAGGCCTGTCAGAAGGTCGAGCCGGGTTGGTGTCTGTGCGGACGGGCGGCGGTCGAGAAGCGGTTGCTCCATTTTCAGTCCGTGGATCTCTACCACGAGACGCGGTACGACGGCATGCCGGAGCACGGTCATTATTGTTTGCCGATTCTCTCGCGCGGCAAGGTGTTGGCGGTGATGACACTTTATCTGGAGCCGCAGCATGTCAAGACCGCCGAGGAGGAGGCGTTTCTCGCCAACGTGGCGTTTACCTTGGCGGGGATTCTGGAGCGCAAGCGTCTGGAAGAGCGGATGCAACATATGGCGCATCATGATTTATTGACCGCGCTGCCCAACCGGGTGCTGTTCGGCGAGCATTTGGGCTATGCCCTGGCGCAGGCGACGCGCGGACAGGGGCCATTGGCCGTGATGTTGATCGATCTGGATCGTTTCAAACAGGTGAACGATACCTTGGGTCATGCTGCCGGCGATCAGGTGCTGGTGACCTCGACCCAGAGAATCCGCGACTGTCTGCGCGCCTCTGACATGGTGGCGCGCATGGGAGGGGATGAATTCGCGGTGATTCTCTCCGATCTGGCTGACCCCTCCGCAGCGGGTCGCGTGGCCGAGAAGATCGTGCAGAGTGTGTCGCAACCGATTCGTGTGGCGGGCGAAGAGGTGACGGTCGGGGCTTCGATCGGTATCGCGCTTTTTCCGGCGCATGGTCGGGACGGCGATGCGTTGATGGCCAGTGCCGACATGGCGATGTACGGGGTCAAGGAGCGGGGGCGGAACGGTTTTCGGTATTTTGAAAAAGGCGACCGGAAGAGTCGGTGATGAATCGCAGATGTGTAGCGTTTACTGGTGAAAAAAAAGAGAGGGTTTGGGAGATTCCTCTCCCAGGGTTTTGACTTTGACTTTAGCGCGCTCTTCAAAAGAACCATTTTTCGCGTTTTTTGCGAAAAATGCGCCGCGCGCCGCCTTCACGGGCTTCGTTTCCGCCTTTTGGAAACGAAGCCCGCATCTTGCACGCAGCCTTGCGAAAAACTACGCATCCCAAAATGGGTGCTGTTTAAGAAAATGACACTTTTTAAAAATGGTTGCGGTATAGGATATCAACCCAAGCACAAGGAGTTGTGAGGCTATGAAACTGGAAACCCTGGCAATCCACGGTGGTTACCGTCCGGAGCCGACCACCAAATCGGTGGCGGTGCCGATCTATCAGACCACCTCGTATGCCTTTGACGATACCCAGCATGCGGCGGATCTGTTCGATCTGAAGGTGGTGGGCAACATCTACACGCGCATCATGAATCCCACGACCGCGGTTCTCGAACAGCGGGTCGCGGAGCTGGAAGGGGGGATCGGCGCCCTGGTGCTCTCTTCGGGACAGGCGGCGATCACCTATGCGATCTTCACCATCTGCGAGGCGGGTGACAACATCATCGCCTCGAGCACGCTCTATGGTGGCACCTATAATCTTTTTGCCCACACCCTGCCGCAACTGGGCATCGAGGTGCGTTTTGCCGATTATCGCGAACCGACCAGTTTTACAGCCCTGATCGACGAGCGCACCAAGGCGATTTTTGTCGAATCGATCGGCAATCCGCTCGGCAATGTGGTCGATTTCGCGGCCCTGGCCCAGGTGGGCCATGCGCGCGGTGTACCGTTGATCGTGGACAACACCGTGCCGACCCCGGCGATCTGCCGGCCATTCGATCACGGTGCGGATATCATCATTCATTCGCTCACCAAGTACATGGGCGGTCATGGTACGAGCATCGGCGGGGCGCTGGTCGATTCGGGCCGCTTCCCGTGGGCTGAGCACAAGGCCCGTTTCCGGCGCCTGAACGAGCCCGACATCTCCTATCACGGCGTCACCTACACCGAGGCGTTGGGGGCTGCGGCTTTCATCGGACGGGCGCGGGTGGTGCCGCTGCGCAACATGGGCGCTGCGATCTCACCGTTCAACAGCTTTTTGATTCTGCAAGGGATCGAAACCCTGGCCCTGCGCATGGAGCGCCACTGCGCCAATGCCTTGGCGGTCGCTGAATATTTAAAAGCCCATCCCAAGGTGGCCTGGGTGAGTTACGCCGGCTTGCAGGATCATCCGGATCGTCCGCTGGTGGACCGCTATTTCAATGGCAAGGCATCGGGCATCCTCACTTTCGGGGTCGAGGGTGGCCGCAAGTCCGGTGAGAAGTTCATCGATTCGCTGAAGCTGATCACCCATCTGGTCAACATCGGCGATGCCAAGTCGTTGGCCTGCCATCCGGCCAGCACCACCCATCGGCAGCTCTCACCGGATGAGTTGAAGAAAGCCGGGGTCTCCGAGGATATGGTGCGTCTGTCGGTCGGTCTGGAGCACATCGACGACATCCTTGCCGATATCTCCCAGGCCCTGGATGTTGTCACACCCTGATCTGACGGGCATGGATCCCCATCGCCCAATACGACTTCCCAACAGCAAACAAATTTTCGCGGATCAGGATTTCCTGATCCGCGAGCTGTTTCCAGGCCTTGGAATCGGGCTGTTTTTTGGCCCGGGTTAACGCACTTGATGATTTTTATTAATAGCTGCCGTTAGACTGCCCTTCTTGTTGCTTCCAGATCCAAATTTTCCTGGTTCCTGCAAAAAATTTTCCTTGCCATGTTGGGATATCAAAACAGATAATTCCAATATTGGAATTTCATGATTGTCTAATGCAGTGCAACATAAACTTTGCTGCAATGCAACATAAGCTGTTAAATTTTGTCGATGCCGAGGGGGCAGAAGATCGCCAATTGGACAGATCGGCTTCGATAACCGTTCCATCACGGCGTTTTCAACGAGGAGTGCGCGAAGAATGAGTGGCAACCAAGAGACATCCAAGGCAATGGAACTGCATACGCCTCTACTCAATGAGCTGGAGAGCGGTCCCTGGCCGAGTTTCTTTTCGGATTTGAAGGAGTATTCCAAGAAGAAACCGGTCGTGGCCCAGCTGCTCAACCAGCTTGAGGAGTCGTATGAGAATCGTTGGAACTACTGGATCGGCAAGATCATCAATGCACCGGGTTACGGTGGCGGCATCATCGCCCGCGTTTCGGAGCTCTCCCACAAGTATCCGGGTCTAGCCAACTTCCACACCGTGCGTGTGATCGAGCCGCCGGGTTGGGTCTACTCCACCGAGTCGCTGCGCAATCTGGCCGACACCGCCGAGCGCAACGGTGCGGGTATTCTGCAGTTCCATGGCATGAGCGGTGACGTGTTGCTGTTGGGTTTTGACGATCCGGGCGCTTTGCAGTGCGTTGAGGATCTGATGAATGACGGTTGGGACATCGGTGGATCGGGCGCGGCCATGCGCACGCTCCAGTGCTGCGTGGGTCAGGCCCGTTGCGAGATGGCTTGCTACGACACCATGAAGACCACCAAGCACATCACCGATACCTTCATCCACTATCTGCACCGTCCCGAATTCGTCTACAAGTTCAAGTTCAAGCTTTCCGGCTGCGGTAACGACTGCGCCAACTCCATGCTGCGCTCCGACATGCCGATCATCGGCACCTGGCGCGGCCCGATGCAGGTCGATCAGGCCAAGGTGGCCGAGTTCATCGAGGAGAAGGGGCTCGAATATCTCATCGACAACGTGTTGACCCGCTGCCCGACCCGCTGTCTGTCGGTCAAGGGCAAGACCCTGGAAGTGGACAACGACAACTGCGTGCGTTGCATGCACTGCATCAACGTGATGCATCACGCCTTGAAGCCGGGTCTGGATCGTGGCGTCACCATCCTGGTGGGTGGTCACCGCACCTTGAAGATCGGCGACACCTTGAGCTCGGTGCTGGTTCCCTTCATGAAGCTTTCGACCGACGAGGATCTTGATGAGTTGATCAGTTTCATCGAGCGGGTGTGGGAGTTCTGGAACGACAACGGCATGGATCACGAGCGCATCGGCGAATTCATTCACCGCGTCGGCATGGGTACCTTCTTGAAGGGGGTGGGGCTGGAGCCGGATGCGCGCATGATCCGTCAGCCGCGCACCACGCCTTACATCAAGTTTGAAGAGCTGGCACCGACCCGTTTCGACGGCGAGCAGAGGAAGGATCCGCCGGTCTGGAACCGTGAGGTCGAGGCGGTCGAGACCGCCTGATTCGGTCATTGAATCCTGTCCGAGATGTTTGTGAACCCCCTTTATCGTTGAGGAAAGGCTTCCCTATGAGTAACAAACCATTGGCCCCCCGTGATCAGGGTGCGCCCGATTATACCAAACTGCTCCATCCCCTCATGGCCAAGAACTACGGCGAGTGGGACTCGCACGATCGTCTGCGTCCCGGCGTGCTGGTACACACCGCCAAGAGCGGCGACAAGCTCTATTCGGTACGCGCCGGTTCGCCGCGCACCATGAGCGCTGACACGGTGCGCAAGGTGTGCGACATCGCCGACAAGTATTGCCAGGGTTTCCTGCGTTTCACCTCGCGTTCCAACGTTGAGTTTCTGTGCGGGGACAAGAACGATCTCGACAATTTGGTCGACGCCGTTGAAAATCAATTGGGCTGGCCGCTGGGCGGCACCGGTCCGTCGGTCTCCAACATCTCGCACACCCAGGGTTGGCTGCACTGCAACCTGCCGGGCAGCGACGCCGCCGGTTCGGTGAAGGCGCTGATGGACGAGCTGATCGATGACTTCAAGAACGAGACCCTGCCCAACCGCGTGCACATCTCCTCGTCGTGCTGTCAGATCAACTGCGCCAGCCATGGCGACATCTCCATCATCGTGCAGCATCATCATCCACCGCGCATCAACCACGCCAACATGCAGATCTGCGAGTTGCCCAAGGTGGTGGCGATCTGCCCGGCGGCCGCGATCCGTCCCGCCGTGGTCAACGGTTACGAGACCGTGGAAGTGGTCAACGAGAAGTGCATGTACTGTGGCGCCTGCCACGGTCAATGCCCGAGCATGGAGATCCGTGACTCCGAGACCGACACGTTGTCGATCTGGGTGGGCGGCAAGGTCTCGAATGCCCGCAGCGCGCCGACCTTCATGAAGCTGGCGGTGTGGGGCCTGCCGAACAATCCGCCGCGCTGGCCCGAAGTGGGCGAAGCGGTGCGTCGGATTCTGGCGGCCTACAAGGAGGGCGCCAAGCCTTGGGAGCGGGTCGGCGAGTGGATCGATCGCATCGGCTGGCAGCGGTTTTTCGAGAAGACCGGCTTCCCCTTCACCCGTTATCACATCGACGACGGCCCGGAGGCTCTGTCCAATCTGAACCGTTCCGCCATGGTCCGCCTGTGACTTAAAAAGAGAGTCTTCACTTTTCTCACTCTTTCGGGGGGACCTGACAGATGGGTTTATCCACCACGATTTTGAACGAGGGGTTTACCAGGGCTGACCTCGAGCCCACGCTGGACAAGGGGGTTGCGGAAGAGATTGTCGTCCGCAACGGCACCAGCTGGAAGTGTCCGACTTATGTACAGCGTCTGCCTCCCTGCCGGGATGCCTGTCCCAGCAGCGAGGATATTCGCGGCTATCTCACCACCATTGCCCAGGCGGAAAAATCCAAGATCTCGCTCGACGAGGCCATGGATCAGGCCTGGTATCGTTTGACCGACACCAACCCGATGCCGGCCACCCATGGTCGCATTTGCCCGCATCCGTGCGAAAAGGGGTGCAATCGCAAGGAGTTGGAAGACGGGTCGGTGGCGATCAACAACATGGAGCGCTATGTGGGGGATCACGGTCTCCGTCGCAAGCTCAAACTGACCATGTTGACGAATGAGAAGAAAAACAAATCCGTGGCCGTGGTCGGCTCCGGACCGGCGGGACTCTCGTGCGCCTACCAGTTGGCGCGTCGTGGTTACGACGTGACCCTCTACGAGGCGTTCGAGAAGGCGGGCGGTATGCTGCGGTATGGCATTCCGGACTACCGTCTGCCGCCGGCGGTGCTGGATGGCGAGATCCAGAACATTCTCGATCTGGGCGTGCAGTTGAAGTGCAACGTCCGCATCGGTCGGGACATCTCCTTCCAGGATCTCAAGGCCAGGTTTGATGCGGTGTTTCTGGCTCTCGGCGCCCACAAGGGCAGCGTGATGAACCTGGAGGGCGAGAATTCCGCCAACGTCTTCACCGCCGCGAGTTTCTTGAATCGCGTCAACACCGGGGCCAAGGTGGAGATCGGCGCGCAGGTGGTGGTGGTCGGTGGTGGCGACAGCGCCATGGACGCCGCGCGTGTTTCGTTGCGTTTGCAGGCCGAGATGGACGAAGCCGAGCAGGCCGGCAACGACGAGGCCTATGAAAAGGCGCGTCATGCGTTGGACGAAGTGGCCCGTGAGGAGGAGAACACCCTCTCCACCGAAAAGACCGCGATGGATTCGGCGCGTATTGTGCGTCGCGTCTCCAAGTACTCCAAGGTGACCCTGCTTTATCGTCGTACCAAGGACGAGATGCCGGCTATTGCCAAGGATGTGGTCGAAGCCGAGCACGAGGGCATTGAGTTCAAGCTGCTCTCCACCCCGGTCGGCCTGGAGACCGTGGGCGGTCGTGTGGTGGCGGTCAAGTGCATCCGCATGGAGTTGGGCGCACCGGATGCTTCCGGTCGTCGCAGCCCGGTGCCGGTGGCTGGATCGGAGTTTTCGGTTCCCTGCGATACCTTGATCATGGGTATTGGTCAGGTGCCGGAGTTGGAAGAGGGGATGACCGATTTTGCCAACAAGTGGGGTTGGATCGCGGCCAGCAACACCCACCAGACCAAGGAGCCAAAGGTGTTTGCCGGCGGTGACGTGCTGGGTCTGGGCATCTCCACCCGTTCGGTGGGGCATGGTCGGGTGGCGGCGCGTGCGATTGACGGCTTCTTGAAGGGCGGTTCGCCGTATCAGCTTCCATCCAAGGGCAAGCCGATCAAGACCGAACAGATGCGTTTGGCCTTCTACAAGCCGGCTGCGCGCAACGAAGAGGTGGCCCTGCCGGTGGAAGAGGCGATCAAGGGGTTTGTCGAAACCACCCAGACCATCACCACCGCGCAGGCATTGGCCGAAGCGAAGCGGTGCATGAGTTGCGGCTTGTGTTTCGCCTGCGATCAGTGCCGCATCTTCTGCCCGCGCGAGGCGATCTCCAAGGATCACTCGCGTCCCAAGGGCAAGGTGATGCACACCGACTACACCCGCTGCAACGGCTGTCATGTATGTCACATGGCCTGCCCGTGCGGTTACATTCAGATGGGTATGGGCCTGTAGTCGTATTTGCCAGTCAAACCGCACCAGTTTGGCATGTGCAGTTTTTACTGGCAAAAAAAAAGAGAGGGTCTGGGAGATTCCTCTCCCAGGGTTTTGCCTTTGACTTTGGCGCGCTCTTCAAAAGAAGCATTTTTCGCGTTTTTTGCGAAAAATGCGCCGCGCGCCGCCTTCGCGGGAGTCGTTTCCGCTTTTTGGAAACGACTCCCGCATTTTGCACACAGCCTTGCGGAAAACCACCTGTCCCAGGATAGATGCGGTTTACCTGTCAGTTTAATAAAAGGGGATCGGATGTGAGTCCGGTCCCCCTTTTTTTGTCTGGTTTGTTTATGCTGCCAGGGGACTGGGCCCGCAGTTCCCCGATGGAGATCTGGAGGCAAAACCCTCATGGTTTCACCATTGCCTTTCGCGCGTTTTTCATGAGAAGCTCTTTTTCGAGAAGAGAAAAAAAGCGTGAGTATGCGGCCTTTGCCCCCTCAAGAGATCGTTGCCTGCATGGGCAAGGGCATTGCCTCCTGTGCCAGACCGGTTCGATGTGAAATTTGGTCGCGGAGAACGAATGAATGAAAGATTGGAACTTGTGTCCGATTTGATTTTATGTTGAGGTAGTTGCAAAACCTATCAAGAAGTTTTTAATGCGAGTTATTTTTATTTAAAATCGCATGCGAATCAAATAGATAGTAAGGCGATGGAAACCAGAAAAAACAATAAGTTGGTTTTTGCAACTACCTCTGTTGAAATGATTACGACTATAAGAGGAATCGGTAAGGTGTCCCCGATTCAAAGGATATGGATATAACTGTACTCGGCTTTTCAGCCCACGCCAGCAAAAGAGTCTGTTGCCTATATACAGATTATTTTGGACAGCAAAGGGATTAATTTTTTGAATATTGATAGGCCGCAATAACTTCTATCGGTCACCCATGCTGAATTGATGGGTTGGGAATTGCAGAGTTATCGGCCTGCCAGCTCGTTGAAAATTGTCAAACCAGTCCAGTTACTTCATTGTCTATAGGTGAAAAAATGAAAAGGATAAAGGCGTTAACTACTGTTTTATTTATCTTGTCAGTAATTGCTCATTTGGTCTCATTCTATTCTACTGGCACCACCCAATCTGTTATTCTGTCAGCTGGGTCAGCGATATTAAGTGTTGCCATAGGTCTTTTTGTTTTGAACATAATCGTTAATTCGGCAGAAAGACGCGCAGCCTCTCTTGCAATTATTCGAATATTTCATAAAGATCATGCGAGTTTTCATGATACTTATTTGATGGAAGTCGGAAGAAATAAGTTTGGTATGGAAAAATTTAATAATTTGCTTGATCGGTATATAAAAAATAATGGAAATCCGTCAGCACTAGACGAAACAGAAAGAGAATTTATTGCGTCAATCCCAATCACCTATAAAGATGAAGTGTCTGCATTGCTCGGAAGAATTTTGGAACAACTTAGAGAAATTCAAATTATTATTGGTATTTCGTTTAATCCTAGAGTTACAGCAATATTATCTGCATGCAGACAAAATATTGTTGAGCTGCTGTCGCTTGTTGGGAGTAATAAGCCTCTGTCTGCGCTGTCAGATCGAGAAAAGAGCAGATTGTGTGAACTCTACCTTGATATCCATGCAGCTTTGGATTCAACCCTCAGTGAGCTTGCTTCAGAAGTCTCTATAGAACTGCATAAGAAGCTTAATAATGAAACGTGAGAAAATCCGGGCGGGAAATCCGGGGGACACTCGGGAAATCTGCGGGGAATCCGTCCGGAAAATCCGGTCCGAAATCCGGGGACACCAGCGGAAATCCGCTTTTCCATGCTTGATCACTCCATGCCTTGCCACGCTTCCTGAGCCTGCAAGCGCAGCAAACGGGTAATGGTTCACGAAGGCCAACCCGGAGTCATGGTGCCTGGAATGGATCGATTATCCTTGACAGGACCGTCTCCTTTATCTATAAATTAATTTTTATCTGCGTCAGCCATCAGTATCTCCTTGCATCTGCCTCTGCCGCCCTTCGCCACCCGAACACCTCCGTGTTTCCCATCAGAATAGGTATTTTGTGTCCGAATTCAATCAGCTGAACCTTGTCTCCTCCCTGCGGACCGCCATCCAGCAAGCCGGTTATCAAACGCCCACACCCATCCAATCCGAGGCTATCCCCCATCTGCTGGATGGACGTGACCTGCTGGGGATCGCCCAGACAGGAACAGGTAAGACCGCCGCATTCGTCCTGCCCATCCTTAACCGCCTGGTCAGTCAGCCCAGACGTCCCCGTTCCGGGGAAGCAAACGTGCTGATCCTCACCCCGACCCGCGAATTGGCCTCCCAGATCGGTGCCACCATCGAAACCTTCGCCAGACTGCTGCCGATCCGGCATACCGTGATTTTCGGCGGTGTTGGCCAGCATCTCCAGGCCAAGGCCATGTCCAAGGGGGTTCACATCCTGGTGGCCACTCCGGGTCGTCTTCTGGACTTGATTAATCAGGGCATCGTCCGTCTTTCGAGCCTGCACGTCTTCGTGCTCGATGAGGCCGATCGCATGCTCGACATGGGTTTCATCCACGATATCCGACGTATCATGGCCTTGTTGCCCGAGACACGGCAAACCCTGCTTTTTTCGGCCACCATGCCCCCTGAGGTGGAGGAACTCACCCGGGGTATCCTGAACGATCCGGTGCGCGTCGAGGTCACGCCACAGTCCACCACCGTGGAAAAGGTGGAGCAAAAGGTGCTGTTCGTCAACAAGGAGAACAAACGCGCCCTGTTGAAAAAGATTCTGGAACAACAAGATATCCAGCGTGCCCTGGTCTTTACCCGCACCAAACACGGCGCAGATCGGGTCACGGAGCATCTGGAACGCAACGCCATCCCGGCCATGGCCATTCACGGAAACAAATCTCAAGGCGCCCGGGAAAAATCCCTGGAACTCTTCCGACGCGGCGAGGTGCGCGTGCTGGTGGCCACCGATATCGCTGCCCGTGGGATTGACGTGGCCCATATTAGCCATGTGATCAATTTCGACCTGCCCAATGAACCGGAAAGCTACGTCCATCGCATCGGACGCACGGCCCGCGCCGGCAACGACGGTCAGGCCATCTCGTTCTGCGATGCCACCGAAAGCCTCTATTTGCGGGATATCGAGCGGATCATCCGCCAAAAGGTTCCCGTGGACCGCGAACACGGCTTTCATTGCGACATCGCCGCCGGCATGTTCCCGGAACAGCGTGCCGCGTCTTTGCAGCGACGGCAGCCGCCTGCGCGCGCCGGTACTCCCGCGAAAGCCCGGCGTTCTCTCTCCGTGGGGGGCAGGCGTACCGCGCCGTCCGCCCGGCCCCAAGGCATGCGCAACAAGGCGTCGCGCGCATCCGGCAGCTAAACTTTTATTCCTAAACCGAACCCGGTTTGGAATGCGTGGTTTTACTGTTACAGGGATTCGGGGAGCTCCGGTTTCCGGCAGGGGTTTGGGGACTAAAGTCCCCAAAGTTTTGCTTTTCGCGCGCTTTTAGGTGGTGTCTTACGTTGACTTGCTGGCACAGGTGGTATAATTCAGACGAACAGATTCAAAATGTCAGTTTTTCCAGATCAGCCGAAGTGTTGATGGTGAGGATGCGCGCCTCCTTGTGAATGCGTTTCATCATGCCGGACAGTACCTGACCGCTACCGAGTTCGATGAAGGTATCGACGCCCAAGGCCACCAGGCGCTGCATCGACGCTTCCCAGCGAACCGGATCGGTGATCTGTTCGATGAGATTTTCACGAATCGAATCGCTTTGAGTCAACGCATCGGCGGTGACATTGGCGATCAAGGGAATGGCAAGATCACGGATTGGCTGATCCGCCAGGATTTCGGCCATGGTGGCTGCAGCCTTGGCCATGAGAGGGGTGTGAAAAGCCGCCGAAACCGGTACAGGCAGGGCTTTGGCCTTGGCAGCCTTGACCAGTTCGACGGCGCGCTGCACGGCGGCGACATGTCCGGAGATCACCAGTTGGGTGGCGGTGTTGTAGTTGGCTGGCGCACAGAAGAGATCGGTTTCGTTGCAGGCTTGTTTGCAGAGCCGTTCCACATCGGCAGGGGCCATGTTGAGCACTGCGGCCATGCCGCCCACGCCGGCTGGCAGGGCGGAACGCATTGCTTCACCCCGTTTGCGCACCAGACGGATCGCATCCAGGGCAGGAAATCCGCCTGCTGCGGCAATGGCGGCGTATTCGCCCAGCGAGTGACCGGCGACGTAATCGGCGCGTACGGTGGTGCGCGTTGTCACCAGATGCCAGGCTGCCAGACCGGTCAGGACCAATGCGGGTTGAGCGTTTTCGGTCAGACGCAGGGTCTCGTCCGGACCGTTGAACATCAATTCGCTCAGGGAAAATCCGAGCGTGGTATCGGCCTCGGTGAACAACGTGGCAATGGCTGGGTCAGCGTCATACAGCTCGCGGCCCATGCCTACGGATTGGGATCCCTGTCCAGGAAACAGAAAGGCGATCTTTCCCATGCTCATGAAGACTCCGGTTGTAAAGATGAATGACGATTGGACGAGCGTCTCGATCAGAACGTGGGCTGGGGGTCCGCGATGACCGGTGCTGCAGTGGGATGTGTCGGGATGATCGACGGGCAGGCATTCCCTTGTGCAGCATGCGGATTGCGCATCAGTTCGGATTTCAAGGTGTTGAGTTCGATGAACTCGTCAGCCTGACGGCGCAGTTCGTCGGCGATCATCGGCGGACTGGTCAGAAGCGAGCTGACCACGGAGACGAATTTGCCCTGATCCTGTATCGCCTGTACCACGCTGCGGAAGTCGCCGTCGCCGGAAAAGAGTACGGCATGGTCGTAGTGCGGGGCCATTTGCAGCATACCGACGGCGATTTCGATATCCATGTTGCCTTTGATACGCTTGTGGCCGGTGACCGGATCGAGGTACTCCTTGATCGGTTTGGTGATGACCGCATAACCGTTGTAGGCGAGCCAGTCGACCAGGGGACGGATCGGGGAGTAGTCCTGATCATCGCCTAAAGCGGTGTAATAGTAAGCGCGCAGCAGGCGGCTGTGATTCTGAAAGTGGGTGAGGAGTTTTTTGTAGTCGAAATCAAAGCCAAGCGAGCGAATGGCTGCGTAAAGATTGGAACCGTCAATGAAAATGACGGTGCGCTCATTGGGATGAAAGGTGATCGGCATGCGGGATCCTTCTGAAAATCCGGTTAAAAATAACGGGAGATTCGCAGGATCCGGAGGTGTGATCAAAGGGAATCGTAAAATGGAAGAATATGGAGCGGGAGAAGGGATTCGAACCCTCGACGTCAACCTTGGCAAGGTTGCACTCTACCCCTGAGTTACTCCCGCGTTCGAGCTATTTTACGCTCACAAAACCTCAAAAATCCACGAATCGAAATAATGTCTGAAAAAAAACAAACAAATTCCAGAAAAAAGTGAAACTGGAGGCCGGGGTGGGATTTGAACCCACGAATGAAGGTTTTGCAGACCTCTGCGTTAGGCCACTTCGCCACCCGGCCTGACCAATCGGCCAGGAAACTTGCATGATGGGGTGAGAACCCCTTCACCCGTGGGACTCAAACGCGGAGTTCCACGGTAAATAATGGAGCGGGAGAAGGGATTCGAACCCTCGACGTCAACCTTGGCAAGGTTGCACTCTACCCCTGAGTTACTCCCGCGTACATTATTCGGACAGTATAGCAAGGCTGATTCATCCAAGTCAAGGCTTTAAACTGTGAGTCAATCATCTCTCCATTGGATCGTCACACTTTCGGTTGAATCGTAGGCCAGGCGGTGACCAGATAGATGTAGCCCGACCAGAGTGAAAAAATTACTGCCACGCCCAGAAAGAAGAGTCCGGGCCACTGGAACGGTACGTCGAAGAGCGCGTCCTGCACCAACAGCATGATGATGGCGGTCATTTGGAAGCCGGTTTTCCATTTGGCCAATCCGGAGACCGGAACCTTGAGGCCGAGTCCCGCCATGCGTTCCCGCAGGGCCATGATGGTGATTTCGCGTGCCAGGATGATCAGTACCAGCGCCAGGGGGGCGCGATCCAGGGAGAGCAGGAGCACGATGGCGGAGATGACCAACAGTTTGTCGGCCACTGGATCGAAGAATCGACCGAAATCGGTCAAAAGACCGGAGCGGCGCGCGAAGTAGCCATCGGCCCAATCGGTGAGGGCGGCCAGGCTGAAAAACAGCGCCGAAAGAATCAATCCCCAACGATCCGGCAGATAGGCGCTCCCGATGAAAAACGGGATCAGGCCGATGCGGGTCGCGGTCAAGGTGTTGGGTAGATTCCAGACCATCAATCCGAACTCATACGGTTTCCTGGCACTCTTGCAGGTGTTGGACAATCGTTGTGGCCAAAATGGCGGAGATGCCGGGAATGGCCTGCAACTCTTCGACGCGTGCCGCACGCAGCGCGCGCACCGAGCCGAACTGTTTCAACAGCGCTTGTTTGCGATTCGGTCCCACACCGGGGATGTCGTCGAGCACCGAGCGCAGCTGTCCTCGCTGACGACTGCCGCGATGATAGGTTACGGCGAACCGGTGCGCCTCGTCACGTATATTTTGCAACATAAACAAAATTGGTGAGCGCTCCGGTAGTATAATCGCTTCCTGGCGTCCGGGCAAGAAAAGGCTTTCTTTTCCCGCATCGCGATCCGGACCCTTGGCCATGGCGCAGAAGGTGACCCCATCAATCCCCAACTCTCCGGCCACCTCCAGCACTGCGTTCAGCTGTCCCTTGCCGCCGTCGAGCAGTACCAGATCCGGCCAATCGGCATCCGGGGTGTTGGCCTCCCGAAACCGACGGCGCAGCACCTCGGCCATGCGTGAGGTGTCATCGATCGACTCCGGATCGCGCAGCGCAAAGCGGCGATACTTTTTTTTCAATAGTCCCTCGGGGCCGAAAGCAACCAAGGAGGCGACGACATGTTGATCTTGCATGTGGGAAATATCATACGCCTCAATCCGATCCGCTGCGCGCGGCATGGCGAGGATTTCGGCCAGCTCGGCAAGCCTCTGCCGGTTGGCCCGTTTGCCGCTTAAACAGCGGATCTTGGCGGTTTCGGCATTGGTCAGGGCCAGTTCCACCAGACGGCGTTTCTCGCCGCGTTCCGGCACGCGCAACCGGACCGCGCCACCACGCAGCCGGCTCAACGTCTCCTCGATCCATCCCTGTTCCGGCAGGGCCAGGTTGAGCAGAATTTCCGGGGGCGGCAGTGGTGTTTCAATGGCGTTTTTGTCGTTGGTCGGGTCCGGGGCGTAAAATTGGGCGATGAATGCCTCCAGCACCTCGGCGGGGGAGAGTTCCTCGGTGTTTTCCGGAAAGTGCGCCTGATTGCCAAGTTGAATCCCGTCGCGGATGAAGAAAATTTCGATCACCCCTGGTCCATCGCTCGGGGTGATGCAGATCACGTCGAGGTCGGTTCCCTCCTTCAAGTTGCCGCGTCGCTGGCTTTGCACCTGCGTGATCGCCTTGATCCGATCGCGTAGCCGTGCCGCCTCCTCGAACCGGCGTCCCTCGGCAGCCTCCCACATCCGTTTGGTCAGCTCTTCGGTCAGTTGGCGGTCGCGTCCCTCCAGAAAGAGGATCGCCTCCTTGACCCATCCGGCGTAGCGTTCCTGATCGATCAATCCCATGCAGGGGGCGTGACACCGTTTGATCTGATGTTGCAGGCAGGGACGGCGGCGTGTGGTGAACTGTCGCTCCTCGCACTGGCGCAGCGGAAAGATCCCTTGCAGCCATTTCAAGGTCTCGCGCACCGCATGGACGCTCGGGTAGGGACCGAAATAGCGTTCGCCCGGATGTTTCGGGCCACGGTGCAGGGTCAGGCGCGGGAAGGGGTGATGGATGGTCAGGCGCAGCCAGGGGTGGGATTTGTCATCCTTCAAAAGAACGTTGTAGGGCGGTTGCAGCCGCCGGATCAGATTGGCCTCCAGGATCAGGGCATCGGTCTCGTTCGCCGTGACGATGATCGCCAGATCGCGTGCTTTGGCGAGCATTGCCTGGATGCGGGCTGAATTGGCGCCATGGAAATAGGAGCTGACCCGTTTTTTGAGCGCTTTGGCCTTGCCGACATAGAGAATCTTGCCGTCGGCGTCGAGAAAACGGTAGACGCCAGGGGTTTCCGGCAGGGAATCAATGATTTCGCGAGGCACGTTGGCCGGGGGATCGTTCATCGGTAACGATAAGGGTCAGGTTTCACGATTACAGGGGACCGGGGAGATCAGATCCCCGGCTTTGGTTTGGAGACGGAGTCTTCAAGGTTTTTGTTCATCCCGTGCGAAAATGGCTGATATCGTGTATTGCTCAGCCTGGTCGCGCAACTCAAAACACCCGAGAAACGGCAGTCTCTAAACCGCACCTTTTTTGGGATGCGTAGTTTTTCGCAAGGCTGCGTGCAAGATGCGGGAGTCGTTTCCAAAAAGCGGAAACGACTCCCGCGAAGGCTGCGCGCGGCGCATTTTTCGCAAAAGGCGCGAAAAATGCTTCTTGTGAAAGAGCGCGCTAAAGTCTAAAGTCAAAACCCTGGGAGATGAATCTCCCAGACCCTCTCTTTTTTTTCACTAATAAAAACGACACATTCCAAGCTGGTTGCAGTTTAATAAAAACTACGCATTCCAAGCTGGTTGCGGTTAAAGCTCAACTCTTAGGCATCGGCCAATACGGTGACGCCCGGCAGATCCTTGCCCTCCAATAGCTCCAAAAAGGCCCCGCCACCCGTCGAGATGTGTGAAATCCGCTCCGCGACTCCGGCCTGGGCGATCGCCGCCTCTGTATCCCCTCCGCCGGTCACCGACATCGCCTGGCCATCCGCGATCACTTTGGCCAGTGCCATGGTCCCGGAGGCAAAATCTGGCACCTCAAACATCCCAACCGGACCGTTCCATACCACACAGGCCGCCTTGCTGAGATGATCGGCGAACAGTCGCACGGTCTCGGGTCCGACATCCAACCCCTTCCACCCCTCGGGAATCCGATCCGCCGGCACCACGAGGGTCTTGCTTGCACCATCGGTGGATTCGGAAATCACCGCATCCACAGGCAGTACCAACGCAACCCCAGCCTCACGGGCTTTGGCTTCGGCCTGGCGGGCAACATCCAGCATCTCTGGTTCGACAAGCGAGCTCCCAACTTGACCGCCCCGCGCCAAGATGAAGGTAAAGGCCATGGCCCCGCCGATCAAGATGGCGTCCATCTTGCCAAGCAGGGATTCGATCAATTGAATTTTGGTCGAAACCTTGGATCCCCCCAGCAATGCCACCACCGGACGTTGCGGCGCGATCATGGCGCGATGGAAGAAGTCCAGTTCATCAGCCATGAGCAGTCCTGCCACCGCTGGGGGCACGATCCGGGCCACGCCGACATTCGAGGCGTGAGCGCGGTGCGCGGTACCGAAGGCATCGTTGACCACCACGTCCGCCAGACGGGCGAAACCGGCGGCCAGCTCCGGATCGTTTTTCTCCTCGCCAGGACGCAGGCGGACATTTTCCAACAGCAGCACATCGCCCGGCTCCAGGCCATCCACCATGGCTTCAACCTCGGGACCGATGCAGTCGGGAGCCAATGGCACCGGTTTGCCAAGCAACTCGGAGAGTCGCTTGGCCACGGGTTGCAATGACGGTCCCACACCATTTTTTGGGCGCCCCAGATGCGAGGCCAAAATGACCCGACCGCCACGTTCCATGACGCGCTGGATGGTTGGCAGGGATTTGCGGATTCGTGCATCCGAACCGATGGAGCCGTCTGTGGCCAGCGGGACATTGAAATCCACGCGAATGAACACCCGTTTTCCAGTAATATCCAGATCGGCGATGGTTTGTTTCAACATGTTTCACTCCTGCATTAGAAAATGAAATAGGCTTGTTCGGTCAACAGGTTGGCCGAAGTGTTCACTCCCGGGAGTTTGATATCTGGCAAACAACCGATGCGGGGAAAGGATGCCCGCCAAGTTTCGTAGCATCATACCGTAACCAACTTGGAAAGCATAATTTTCCGCAAGTCCGTGTGCAAGACGCCAGAGTCGTTTTCAAAAACAAAACCCCAGGGTAATTAAACCGCAACCAGCTTGGAATGTGTCGTTTTTATTAGTGAAAAAAAAAGAGAGGGTCTGGGAAATTCATCTCCCAGGGTTTTGACTTTGACTTTAGCGCGCTCTTCAAAAGCAGCATTTTTCTCGTTTTTTGCGAAAAATGCGCCGCGCGCGGCCTTCGCGGGAGTCGTTTCCGCTGTTTGGAAACGACTCCCGCATCTTGCACACAGCCTTGCGAAAAACTATGCATCCCAAAATGGGTGCGGTTTAATAAGATCACACACCCTCTCAAGCTGGGTGAGGTTTGGAATTAACGAATAATAAATTGATAAAATCTTGATACAAGAATGGAGAAATTGACCCATTTATGATTTTAATAGATCTACCCTAATTGATTACATCCGCCAGGATCTGTTTTTTGGAAGGCGGTCACGCATCATAATGTATATCTGAATAGGGAGAAGGCGGTATGTCGCAACAGCACACGGATGGTCATCATGATAGTCTGTCCACTCTGGTCATTGGTGCCTTGGGCGTGGTGTTCGGGGATATTGGTACCTCGCCTTTGTATGCCCTCAAGGAGTCGCTGGCCGCCTCAGCCGGACACGGTGGGATGCCGACCGAGGCGGATATCTTCGGGGTGCTCTCGATGATCTTCTGGTCGTTGGTGGTGGTGATCACGGTCAAGTACGTCCTCTACATCATGCGTGCCGACAACAAGGGGGAAGGGGGTATCATGGCCCTGACCGCCCTGGCGCTGCGCTCTCCTCACGCCACGCCGACCTGGCGGGTGATGATCTTCTTTCTTGGTATCTGCGGGCTGGCGCTCTTTTTTGGCGATGGGGTGATCACCCCGGCCATCTCCGTGCTCTCCGCAGTCGAGGGGTTGGAGTTGGCAACCCCGGTGTTGCAACCGGTGGTGGTTCCGGTGACGCTGGTGATCCTGGTTGGCCTGTTCATGTTCCAACGCAAGGGTACCGAAGGGGTGGGAGCGCTGTTCGGACCGGTGATGCTCGTCTGGTTCGGCGTGCTCGGCGTGCTGGGAATCTATGGCATTCAGCTCAATCCATCGGTTCTGTTGGCCTTGAATCCGCTGTACGCCGTGAAGTTCTTCGTCATCCACAAGGGACAGGCCTTCATCGTCTTGGGATCGGTCTTTCTCTCCGTGACCGGTGCCGAGGCGCTCTACGCCGACATGGGACACTTCGGACGCCGTCCGATTCAGCTGGCTTGGCTGTTCATGGTCTTTCCCTGCCTGGTGCTCAACTACCTCGGTCAGGGCGGGATGATTCTTCACAATCCGGAAGCCATCAAAAACCCTTTCTATCTGCTCGCCCCGGACTGGTTTCTCTATCCGATGGTGGGTCTGGCCACCGCTGCCACGGTGATCGCCTCCCAGGCGGTGATCTCCGGGGCCTTCTCTGCCGCCCGGCAGGCGATGCAGCTCGGTTTTCTGCCGCGTATGGAGGTGGTCCACACCTCGGAGCGGGAAGAGGGGCAGATCTACGTCCCCACGGTCAACTGGATCCTGCTGGGTGCGGTGCTCCTGCTGGTACTCGGTTTCAAGAGCAGCAGCAACCTGGCTGCGGCCTACGGCATTGCCGTCACCGGTGCCATGGCCATCGATACCACCTTGGCCTTCGGGCTGGTGCTGCGTATGATGCTCGGCTGGAACCTGTCGGTCACGGTGAGTGCGACGCTCTTCTTTTTGACCTTTGATCTGGTCTTCTTCGCGGCCAATGCCTTGAAGATTCCGGAAGGCGGATGGTTCCCGCTGCTGCTTGGCGGCATGAATTTCATGCTGATGTCCACCTGGAAAAAGGGGTTGGAGCTCTCCCGCGAAGCGTTGTCCAAGGATGAGATCCCGCTTGGACCGTTCCTGCGCCAGTTTGCCGAAAATCCGGTGCCGCGTTCTCAGGGGATCGGCGTCTACATGACCACCCACCCGACCACTGCGCCGCGTGCCATGGTGCAGAATCTTCAGCACCACTGGGTGATTCACGAAACCGTGGTGATCCTGACCACCGAGTTCGTCGATACCCCCTATCTGGTGGATGGCGAACGGGTGATCGAAGAGGATCTGGGCAACGGTTTCCATCGCGTGGTGGCCCGTTTCGGCTTTGCCGAAACCCCGGATATACCGCGCGCCTTGCGGGATGGGAAATTGTTCCAGGACTGGTCCAATCCGGATGAGACCTCGTTTTTTCTGGGACGCGCGGTCTTTTTTGCCACCAGCTCTCGGCCCGGTTTCCCGTTGTGGCGCCAGCAGCTCTTTTTAGGGTTGCAACGCAATGCCAGCAGTGCAGCCTCCTGGTTTCAGCTGCCGCCTCATCGGGTGGTGGAGATGGGGGCTGGCATCCATCTGTGATCCTCTAATCCTGCCTGGGTGATCGACACCATGGACGATGCGGTGGACGGACAGACCCCCTACAACGTTCGACCACCGCAGGTCGTCGCCTCTTCTTATGCCGCCTGGATCGGTTATGCAGCGGCCATGCTCTCCGTGGCGGTCACCACGCTGCTGGTCTTTTGGTGGCGCGCCCACCTGACCCCGCCTGATCTGGTGATGCTCTATCTGTTGCCGATCATGGCGGTGGCCTATCGATTCGGGCAGGGGGCATCGCTTCTGACCTCTGCCTTGTCCGTCGCAGCGTATGATTTCTTCTTCGTCCACCCCTATTTCACCTTTCTGGTCTCCGATTCGCAGTACATCCTGACCTTTACCATTCTGTTCGTGGTCGGCTGGGTGATCGGCGGACTGATGAATCGCATCCGTGGTCAGGAGCAGGAGGCCCGGGATCGAGAGTTCCAGACCGAAGTGCTGTTTCGACTCGGACGCGACGTGATGACCACCCTGGATGATGCCGAGGTGGCCCGGATCATCACCCGGCATGCGGCACGACTGTTTGTCGGCGAGGCGGGGATCTGGATCGAGGAGGATCATGGTGGCGTGCGTCTGGCTGCCGTGACTCCGGATTATTTCCGGCTCTCCGAGCATGGCATGGTGGTGGTGCGGTGGTGCTGCGACAATGGGCAGTCCGCCGGGCGCGGTACGGAGCTGTTTCCGGATGAGGCGTTCACTGTGCTGCCGATCGCCATGGGTGAACGGTTCGGCGCCTTGGCGGTGCGGATCGGGGATGCGACCATTCTCAAGCAGGGACGTTGGGGGTTGCTGGAGGCCTTTTCCCGGCAGGCGAGTCTGGCCATGGACCGGGCGCGTCTGGGCGAGGAAGCCCGGAGCGCGGCGGTACGGGTGCAGGCCGAGGCAATGCGCGCCTCGCTGTTGAGCATGGCCTCGCATGATCTGCGCACGCCGCTGGCAGCGATCACCGGTGCCGGCACCGCGTTGCGGGATGACGATGCCCGTCTGGATCCGCTCCAACAGGCGGAACTGGTCGAGACTATCTGCACCGAGGCCGAGCGCATGGAGCGGTTGATCACCAATCTGTTGGACATGGTGCGCCTGGAGTCCGGGGCCACCCGTTTGCGCCAGGAGTGGATCCCCTTTGAGGAGCTGGCCGGATCGGCATTGATGCGGTTGGAAAAACAGAGTCGAGGGGGGAGGGTGCTGCTGGATGTCGATGACAAGGTGCCCATGGTTTACGTGGATCCGGTGTTGTTCGAGCAGGTGTTGGTGAATTTGCTGGACAACGCCTTCAAGCATGCCAGAATGGCGGAGCTGATCTCCTGGCGGGTGCGTGCGGATCGCAACCGGGTGATCATCCGCATGGCCGATCGCGGACCGGGAATACCGATCGGTCAGGAAGAGCGGATTTTTGAGAAATTCGTGCGCGGTGAAGGGAACGGTGTGCCGGGATCCGGATTGGGATTGGCGATCTGTCGCGGGGTGGTGGAGGCGCATCAGGGGACGATTCGGGCTTTGAATCGGGCCGGAGGTGGGGCTGAATTCCGTATTGAACTGCCGCAGCCGCCGATTCCGTTGGATCTTTATCCGGATGAACGCGAGGGTTGTCCGGACGAGGGGGAGGGATCATGACACAGGCGATGGGTGCGCGGATTCTGGTGGTCGAAGACGAGCCGCAGATGCGCCGCTTTTTGCGCACCGCGTTGAGTGCGCGGGCTTTCGAGGTGATCGAGGCGATCAATGCCCGCGAGGCGCGGCTGGCGGTCACGTCGCATCCGCCGGAGATCGTACTGTTGGATCTCGGTCTGCCGGATGGGGATGGCATTGATTTCACCCGCGAGGTGCGTGCCTGGAGTCTGGTGCCGATCATCGTCATTTCGGCGCGCGGGCGCGAGGATGACAAGGTGGCTGCCCTGGATGCCGGAGCGGATGATTATCTGACCAAGCCGTTCGGCGTCAACGAGCTGTTGGCGCGCATTCGGGTGGCGTTGCGGCATGTGGCGCGTTTGTCGAATGGTGCTCAGCGTGAGAGCGTGGTCAAGATCGGTGCGTTGCTGATCGATCCGGAGCGGCGCGAGGTGCGCATCGACGGACAGTTGGTGACCCTGACGCCGATCGAGTATCGGTTGTTGCTGTTGATGGCGCGCAATGCCGGTCGGGTGCTGACCCACCAGCAGATCTTAAAGGAGGTGTGGGGACCGCACTACACCCATCAGACCCACACGTTGCGGGTGTTCATGGCGCAGTTGCGGCGCAAGGTGGAGGTGGATCCGGCCCAGCCGCGGTTGTTGATGACCGAGATGGGGGTGGGGTATCGGATGCGGGATGAGTGATAGATAGGTTTTATTGACAGGGGTCCAGGGGGATTATCCCCCTGGTGGGATCCAAGGGCGAAGCCCTTGGGACTTTGTTTTTGACTTTAAATCGCGCTCTTTTCAAGAAGCATTTTTCGCGCCTTTTGCGAAAAATGCGCCACGCGCCGCCTTGCGAAAAACTACGCATCAATAATGGGTGCGGTTTATCGGATGATTGTGTCGTTATGCTTAAAAGACTGCTAAAATAACATGATTAGATTAATTATAATTTAAATAAATATTTTCAAAAAACATCCATCTAAAGTTTTCATAAAGAAATTTTGTATAGCAATCATATCAAAGTGGTTGCCCCTTTGGCCGAGCGTTGGTATGGATTTGGCTGTCATCTTCCAGGGTGAGTGCTTCCAGCAGTCTGGAATTCGGGATGTAGGGTAAAGAGTTCTTTAAATAACGCACCACTCCCAGCACTTGGCTTTCCGTAACCATGGGGGCTTGAATTCTGCACAATTCCTGGCCTGGAGCAACAAAAAGACCATCTCCCTGACCCAACAGATTTTCTGCACCAATAATGTCCAGGATGATGCGTGAGTCGACCTTGGATGTCACTTTGAATGCCAGACGGGCAGGAATGTTGGACTTGATCAGACCAGTCATCACTTCTCGCGATGGTCTTTGTGTGGCCAGAACCAGATGAATACCGGCAGCCCGTCCCATCTGCGCCAGTCGAACCAAAGGTTCTTCCACGGATTTACCGCTTTGCAGCATCAGATCCGCCAGTTCATCGACGACAACAAGCAGCAGAGGGGGTGGCGTTGGTATGGTTTCAAGGTCAGGATTCAGGGCTTGATAGTTGAATTTTTCTTTCCAGCTACCCAAGTTGCGCACTCCAAGTGGAATCATCGCCTGGTAACGGGATTCCATTTCTTCGGTCAACCAATGGAGGCTGTTTCTCGCCTGTCGGGCTGAGGTGACGATCGGGCCGAGAAGATGGGGTACTTCATTGTATTGAGAAAATTCGTTGCGCTTTGGATCGACGAGTAGAATTCGAGCTTCGTCCAGTCGTGCGCGCAGCAATACACTGCATAAAATCCCATGTAGCATGATCGATTTGCCGGAACGGGTGGTTCCGG
Organism: Magnetococcus sp. YQC-9; assembly: GCA_039908105.1. Classification (GTDB taxonomy): domain Bacteria; phylum Pseudomonadota; class Magnetococcia; order Magnetococcales; family Magnetaquicoccaceae; genus Magnetaquiglobus. Next base: position 8,726 of record JAMOBI010000001.1, on the reverse strand, counting down.
CAATCATCAAGTGGGGCAGGTGTTCAAGATTTTCTAAAATTGGTTCACCTCGGGTGTCCACTCCCACTGGAATCAGGAGTGGTTCCCGCTCTTCTTTCAGCATCCTGGCTTCCAGAATGCGTCTCAAAGGAATGATTGCGCGTTTTTGTTTGGGAATTTCGATACCGATCACCCCATGATGAAACAGTGGATCGATACGCAGACCTGGACAAGACAGCGCCAGAGTCAATTCCGGCTCCATATCGGTTACCTTTTTGACCTTGACCCCTGGAGCCGGAGCAAATTTGAAAGTCATGAGAATCGGTCCCACGTCAACGCCAACAAGATTTCCGCGCACACCGAATTCACTAAGCGTGCGGGCAATAGAGTCGGTCAACATATTGATTTGATTTGGATCATTATCTGGATCTGCGAGATCATCAGGGGGAAGGAGCGAAAGAGGGGGGGATGGGGGAGGCGTATTGGTTTCGGATGAATGAATTTGAATGCCATAGTGTTGGATAAGTGATTGCAAACCGCCCGCGAAGCCTTGCCCGAGTGCGTGCAGTCGCCAAGATTGCTCCTTGCGATAAATCTGTACCAGGATGACGGCTCGTTCCCCGTGTGCAAACTGATCGGATTTCAATGAAATCAGATCGTTCGCACTACCTTTCTGGATTATCGATATATCGATGCTGGTGAAGATCGAAAAATCAACAAGCGGGTCAAGCGTGGCTGCGATCACCAGAGCAAAAATCGGCTCAGGAATTTTTGGCAGGTTGAATTCAAAACCGTCATGACCATCCTCTGGTGTGGCAAGTGCCACTCCCCGACAAGGAGAAATGGGTTGATTGAAAAATATCGTGTAGCGATCATCTTGGACTTGACCGTGCGCATCCGTGCCCAGACAGACACAATCATGGTCATTCCCAGGAGGATTAAACCTTAAACCGATTACGAACGGAAGGTTTGGGTCGATCAGTTGAGAAAGCTGGAGACGTTGTCCACATTGGATCATCATGGAGAGACTCAACCGTAGGAGGGATTGGTGTCTGAGAGCGCTTTTGTCATGAAGAAAAAGCGTTTGCGCAGGGTGTTGAAGAAGTATTTGGAAGGCACGAATTTTACTCTTATTTCATGGTAACAGCAAACTCCTTTTTGTTCCGTTAAACAAACTTTTTTGTTTCACCATCATTTATTCGGGAGAGCATTCATGGCGGATGTCGGTGAGCAGATCTCTTCGGTGGTCGAGGCCACGGAGATGGATGCGGGGGAAGAGTCGCGGTTCAATTTCCTGATCGCGGCCTTGACCGCAGTGCTGGCGAACATGCTGGGGGTCTTCAATGTCAAGGATGGCAACATCGCCCAGGCGATGGGGCAGCATCAGGCCCAGGCAGTGGACTCCTGGACGCACTACCAGTTCAAGAACGTCAAGCAGCACATGTCCGAGAACATGGTGGCCACACCAAAGCTGGACAAGGCCAGGGGGGGATTTTCCGAGGAGTACCGGATGCTGATCGAGGAGCGCATCGCCCACTATCACGCCGAGGCGACCCGGTACGGCAATGAGAAGGAAGGAGATCCGCGTGCGCGCCGAACTATCGGGATGATCAGTTCGACATGGCCGAGGCCGGGATCGAAATCGCCATTGCCCTGTTGAGCATCAGCGCCCTGACCCGGCGACGCTGGCTGACGGGCGTGGCGTCGGTGTTCGCCCGGTTCGACGGCAGGTCGTGCGGCGGTGGGACGTATGCCGGGGAGCGTGTTTGCTCCCCGGCTTTCTGCAATAGAGGGGTGCTGATCGGTCAGTGTCCTTTCCAGAACCTCGGGAAGAAAAGAATCAACACGGTGAACAGTTCCAGCCGCCCGGCGATCATGGTGACGGTCAGAAGCAGTTTGCCGGCATCGTGGATGAAGGCATAGTTTTCCACCGGTCCCACCTTGGCGATGCCCGGTCCCACATTGGCGATGCAGGCCAGTGAGGCGGAAAAGGCAGTGGTGAAGTCGAGTCCCACGGCGGTCAGCACGATCACCGAGAGCAGCATCACGAACAGGAACACCACCACCATGATGAGGCTCCCCTCCATCACCTCCGGAGGGATGGAACTCCCAGCGTACTTGGGCTGGGTGAGGCGGCGCGGGTTCATCAACCGGTCGAGGACGTTGATGAACAGTTCCCAGATCATCACCAGACGGATGACCTTGACGCCGCCTGCCGTGGAGCCGGCCATGCCGCCGATCACCATGAGGTGCAGCAGGATCACCTGCAAGAAAAGCGGCCATTGGGCAAAATCGTCGTTGGCGAAACCGGTGGTGGTGATGATGGTGACGACGCTGAAATAGGCGTGGCGCATGGCCAGTTCCAGATCCTTGTTCTGCTCGAACATCAGGACCACGCCGATGAAGGTGGCGGTGATGACCACGATCCAGAAGTAGGTCTTGAGTTCCGGATCCTTGAAAACACCGAGGTCGCGACGGTAGAAGAGGCGATAGTGGAGCAGGAAATTGGCTCCGGCCACGAACATGAAGAAGGTGCTCCACCACTGGGCGGCGGGGGAGAAGGCGGCGAGGCTTAAGTTGCGGGTCGAAAACCCTCCGGTGGCCAGGGTGGTGAAGGCGTGGTCGGTGGCCTCCAGGAAATCCATGCCCGATCCCATGTAGGCGAGGATGTTGGCGATGGTGAGGCCGGTGTAGAGCACCCAGAGGATGCGGGCGGTGGTGGCCACGCGCGGCACCAGGCGATCCTTGGTGGGACCGGGGACTTCGGCCTTCATGATTTCCATGCCGCCGACACCCAGAAAGGGCAGGATGGCGATGGCCAGCAGCAGAATCCCCATGCCGCCGAGCCATTGGATTTCCGAGCGCCAGAAGAGCTGGCTCTTGGGGAGGATTTCAACGTCGGTCAAGATCGATGCCCCGGTGGTGGTGAAGCCGGAGGCGGTCTCAAACCAGGAGTCGATCCACCCCATCCAGCCGCCGAAGACGAATGGCAGGCCGGCCAGCACCGTGGCCATGGCCCAGCCGATTCCCACGATCAGGATGCCGTCACGGGCGTGCAGTTCGGTGCGGGCGTCACGGGTCCAGAAGAAGAGTCCGCCGCCCAAGGTGCCGCCGATCAGCATGGCGTGCACGAACGGACGCATATCCTCTTGCAGCAGCCACGCGACCAGCATCGGGGCGGCCATGGACACGGAGAGCAGGAGCGCCAGCAGGGAGATCACCCGCAGATTCATTGGAAGATTCATGGGGGTCAGTGTCCCGGTTTGATCAGTTGAGTCAGTTTGTGCTTGTTCTTGCTCTGCCGGTGTGTGACGATCAACATCTGATCCTCAGGCAGTAGATGGGTGTTGCCATCCGGCAGCAGGAGGCGATTCTTGCGCACCAGTGCGGCGATGATCACCCCCTTGGGCAAGCCCGCGTCGAAGAGTGCCTTGCCGGCCAGCGGGGAGTCGCGTTCCAGACGCACCAGCATCGCCTCAAGCTTGCCGCCGAGCATCAGGTGGGCCTCGCGCACGTCATAGGGGCGCAGCAGCCCAAGCACCTGGCCGATGGCGGTGAGATTCGGATGGACTGCGGCATCGATTCCCATGGAGGAGGAGAGGGAGATGTACCCTTCGTGGTCGAACATGGTGATCGACCTTCCGGCCCCGAACCGGCGGGCCAGCAACGAGGACATGAAGTTGAGTTCCTGGTTGCCGGTCAGAGCGATGAAGGTGGTCTCCGGATGGATCATCTCCCGCAACAGGGTTGGATCGGTGATGTCTCCCAGTAGAACCCGCGTGGTGGAGAGACGATCCACCAGCAGTTGACCGCGGGAGCGGTTCCGTTCGACGAGTGTGGGGCGGAACCCCTCGTTTTCCAGTTTGATGGCCAGTTGCAGCCCCATGCGGCCCCCGCCGGCAATCAGGTAATGGCTTTTGCGCATACGCAGATGGCTCTGCTCCAGCCCCATGAAGGCAAAGGCGGCAGAGAGTTCCTGACCGGCCAATAGCGGGATGTAGAGCCGATCGTTGGTCGCGAAGACAAAATCTCCGTCCGGAACATGGGTGTCATGGTCGCGTTCCACGGCGGCGATTAGGGTGCGATTCTCCTGGCTTTTGGCGACATCCTTGAGTTTCTTGCCAATCAGCGGGCTGCCATCTTGCAGTCGAAAGCCGGCGATATGGATCTTGCCGCCCAAAAACGAGGTGACCTCGAAGGAGAGCGGGATCTCCAAAAGATCCATCATCAGGTTGAGGGCATTGCGCTCTGGCGTGAGCACCATGGTTTTGTCGAGCTGCGAGCCGTTCCAGATGTGGTCGTTGCCGGTGAACTGCTCGTCACGCACCCAGATGGCCGATTTGGCCTTGGGGGCCAGCGAGTGCAGGCCGAGGGCGGTGACGATGTTGCTGGTGTCGGAGTTGGTGACCGCCATCACCAGATCCGCCGAGTGGATATGGGCCTCGCGCAGGATCTCGGGATCGCGTACATCCCCCTGCAAGGCCCGGACATCCACCTTGGACAACAACTGGGCGATCGCCTCGGAGTTTGGATCCACGACGTGGATGTCATGTCCCTCCTCGACCATGTATTTGGCCAGGACTTCGCTGATGGGGGTGACGCCAATGATGATGACATTCATGCGGGTATCTTTCGGCAGGCGATGGGTATAAAGAAGAACCTGAAAATTTTATGCTTTTCCATATCATATGCGTATCATGATTTGCTGATAATGCATCATGAATTGATCAAGTTTTGATATTTTCAGCTGGGATGCTGGTCTTGATCGTTTGGGAAAGTTGGTGTAAAATTTGTGAATGGGAATGCGGTTATTCCGATCGGGCACTGTTGGGAGCAGAGGGGGGGAAGGAATGGCGGATGTCGGTGAGCAGAGCGCTTCTGTGGTCGAGGCGCCAGAGATGGATGCGGGGGAAGAGTCGCGGTTCAATTTCCTGATCGCGGCCTTGACCGCAGTGTTGGCGACCATGCTGGGGGTCTTCAATGTCAAGGATGGCAACATCGCCCAGGCGATGGGGCAGCATCAGGCCCAGGCAGTGGACTCCTGGGCGCACTACCAGTTCAAGAACGTCAAGCAGCACATGTCCGAGAACATGGTGGCCACACTAAAGCTGGACAAGGCCAGGGGGGGATTTTCCGAGGAGTACCGGATGCTGATTGAGGAGCGCATCGCCCACTATCACGCCGAGGCGACCCGGTACGGCAATGAGAAGCTATCGGGATGATCAGTTCGACATGGCCGAGGCCGGGATCGAAATCGCCATTGCCCTGTTGAGCATCAGCGCCCTGACCCGGCGACGCTGGCTGACGGGCGTGGCGTCGGTGTTCGCCCTGTTCGGGGTCGCGACCGGATTGGCCGGCTTCTTCGGCTTGCCGTTCCACCCGGATTTGGTTGCCCAGTGGTTGGGGTGAGGGGCTGATTCCATTTTCATCCTGCAACCATCTTGAGATACGTAATGTTTCGCAAGGCTGCGTGCAAGATGTGGGAGTCGTTTCCAAAAAAGAAAAAACGACTCCCGCGAAGGCGGCGCGCGGCCCGTTTTTCGCAAACACCGCGAAAAATGCTTCTTTTATGAAGAGCGCGCTAAAGTCAAAGGCAAAACCCTGGGAGAGGAATCTCCCAGACCCTCTCTTTTTTCTTACCAGTAAAAACGACACATGCTAAGCTGGGTGCGGTTTACACAACCTGGGCTGGGTGCGGTTTGATACCGTGAGCCGTCAAGCACACGATAACCGGGTTCAATCCTTCTCCTTCCATGGCTGCTCCCCGAACTCGGGAAAGTTGCGTCTCAGCAGTCCCTCCAGATAAATCCGTTCATCGTCGCTGACATTCGGCAACCAGGTGGCCAGCCAAAAAAGAATCCGCGCGGCACGATGATCCTCGACCGCCAGTGCGCAGGCGCTCTCCAGGGCGGCTGCATCGATCAAAGCCACAGGCTCAGGGATGTATTCATCCACCTGCGTCTCCCGTTCGATGCGAATCGCCCCGTCGATCATGCCAGCCATGCGACCCGATCCCATGAATTCCCGTACGCCAAGCCAGCCGTTCACCAGACGCCGCAAATTCTCCGAAGAGATCACGATCAAATGAATCGCCAGACTGCCCAGCAGAGCGCGCACCGCGCTCAAGGTTCGCCGGCCCACTGCGCCGCCGATCACCTCCATGCGCGTGTAATCGTCCGATAGACCATCGCCGTACTCATGCCAGGCCGGTGCAATCAGTACCACGCAGAACAACTCCCGATCGGTCACCAGATAAAGATGCCAGCCACGCCCATCCTCGGAGAGTAACATCTGCAAGCGTTGCACAGCCTCGGTTTCGCTGCGCATCCGACCTCCCGGAAACGGCGTACCTTCACCATGCAACAACCAATCCTCGCGCACCCCCTCCAGACGTCCGACGCGTTCCACGAACGAGGCGTTGTAAATCTCCTCGGTCAGCGAAATGGCATTGGCTTGACGTGTCGTGACACCCAATGAGGAGAGCAGACCAGCGACATCCCGTTCGGTTGCCGCAAGCATCCGGACCAGGCGATCGCGAATCGTTCCCTTGGCGCCTTCGAGGAACATCGCCCCCGTGCCATTGAGCAACCAATCACCGGAGATGTGGACCGCATCGGTCATCTTGACGATGAAGTTGCGCGATGGCTCTTTGCGACCCGCTTCGACGTCCGCGATGTAAGCCCGACTCACACCGATCCGCTCGGATAGCTCTTGCTGCGTTAAATCGAGCTCCCGACGAATGGTTCGTAATCGTAAGCTAATCATGCCTGTGGATTTTTGCATCATTTTTTCGATTGTTCGGAATTATTGTGGCCAGTGACCTCAAAAAATATTACTTCGTATCAAGATACACGAGATCTATTGATTCAGCAAGTTGTATGTGCTATCACCATCCTGATCTTTTCCACAGTCAGCATTAGGAAACGGCATGAATCAGAGCAAGGAAACCAAAAATCCGGAATTTGCCTTCCGTTTCAAGTCAGCACGGCTGCATGCGGAATTGACCCAGCAGGAGTTGGCATCCAAAGTCGGCATCAGTCAGGCGGCGATTCACAAACTGGAATCCGGGCAGTTCAACAGTTCGCGCAAGACCGTGGCGATCGCCATGGCTTGTCAGGTGAATCCGGTGTGGCTGGCGACCGGCGTGGGGGAGATGTTGACGCGGACAGAGCATCAAACCGATTGGGAATCAATGGATGGTGGTACGCTCACCGGGGGTATGGTCGTGCAATTGAGCACCCTGGAACGCGAAATGGAGCGGATGATCCACGGTATGTACGCCATACGTAATCTGGTGCGACGTCTACGCAACCGACAACGGGCGCGTTCTCGACGAAATGAACCAGACTTGATTGAGAAAGAGTCGTCAATTCTATAATCTTTGGAGGAGCTTTGAGATGAATAACCAAATTGATTCTGTCAATCAACTGGTTCAGCTGGCCAAATCAGTTGAGTTGTTGCAGCAAGCGTCTGGAAATTTGTTTTATTTTGTTGTTATATTGCTTGCGACTATAGTTATCACTATAGCGTTTGCCTATTTTAAATACTTTACAAACAGAGAGGCAAACTTGACGGCTCAAACAAATCAGTTAACATTGACCTCGTTAAAGACTCAGGCAGAAACGTTACGGCAAATCCCACCTAGTATCACGGAATTTACCAAGTTGATTAGAGAAGAAGTGACGTATGCAGTCAACCAGTTAAAGCAAGATCTGGTTAGAGATGTGAGCGGAAAAATTGAGGCAATCACCGTTGACAGAACAGAAGATATTAATAATCTTTTTGAGAAGGTCAACAGCAAGATTGATAAAATTGATCAAGTTTATATGGAAATGGTTCAGAAATCCGAGCTGATTGATGAAAAATCAAACCAACTTGAAGGAGAGTTGCAAAAATACCACGCCACTTTACCGGATATGATCCGATACAGCCATCTCCAGGATATTGAAATTCTTGTTACAGAATTGGCAAGAAAAGATAATTGGCTTGAAGGGCGAGATCTGGTCGCACGAATTCTCCAATTGGTGGAACAAAAAAAAGAAGCCTCCGCAATGATTCCGGCAAAATATTTAGAGGCTGCAGGAGACTGGGCCAGAAACATGAATCAGTATCAAATAGCGTTTCTATTGTATGAAGAGGCTTACAAAAGGGATCCTGAAAGATTCTCTGTACAACTGCAACGTTATGCGCTTCGGGCAGAGGTTATCTTTTCTGAAAGAGACAATGCTCTGAATGAGTTGAAACGCATGATGGCACTGCCAGATCTTGAAATTGATCATATCAAACGGATTATCAATGTCTATATCGAGCTCAAAAAGTTTAAAGAATTGCTTGATCTGATTACTGAAATGCTCGAAATGGATAGATATCGTAACGTAAATCCGCTCCGTGGTTTGTTGCTGCGTAATCGAGCTGTCGCAACTGAAAGATATTTTGGATATAAAAACGCGCAAGTGTGGCAGGATCTGGAAGAATCGATCACATGTGATCTGGATGAGAACAATCTCAAAATTAAGGCCAAGTGGCTCGTCGATGATAACAGACACGAGGAGGCGATACCTTATATTCAGAGACTTCTTGAGAAGGATCCTCAGGATGATACCTACCATATCATGTTGATTGACGCCTCAATGGCACTTAGATAGCCGTAACATCATATTTTTTCAAAGGTAATCTGGCCACGTCTCTAGGTTGACTCAATCGACGATACCCTTTTGGGCGACGTTTTACCGCTCGCGGTTCCGCTC